>DASZSJ010000136.1:0-31504 GCA_035548675.1 Solirubrobacterales bacterium | reverse complement strand
GGGCCCGGCCGGCGGCGCCGTCGGCGCCGGCCTCATCGCCGAAGCCTCCGCCGACGGCAACGCCCTCGCCCTCGACATGGGCGGCACCTCCTGCGACGTCTGCGTGGTCGAGGACGGCAGGGTGAAGCGAACCGACTCGCGCACGATCGGCGGTCGCGTGATCCAGTTGCCGATGGTGGACGTCCACACCGTCGGCGCCGGCGGCGGCTCGATCGGCTGGCGCGACAGCGGCGGCGCCCTGCGCGTCGGCCCGCGCTCGGCCGGTGCCGAACCGGGCCCCGCCTGCTACGGACGCGGCGGCAGCGAGCCGACGGTCACCGACGCCAACCTGCTGCTCGGCCGGCTCGCCGCCGACTCCGAGCTGGCCGGCGGCGTGCCGCTCGACCGCGAGGCCGCCCGGGCCTCAATCGGCGGATTGGCGGGGGAGCTCGGCATCGGCGCGCTGGAGGCGGCCGCCGGAATCGTCCGCATCGCCAACCTGGAGATGGTCAGGGCGCTGCGCGTCGTCACCGTCGAGCGCGGCATCGACCCACGCCGTTTCGCCCTGCTCCCCTTCGGCGGCGCCGGCCCGATGCACGCCGCCGAGATCGCGGCGGAGCTCGACGTCGACCGAATCCTCTGTCCGCGGGCTGGCGGCGTGCTCTCCGCACTCGGGCTCTGCGCCTCGGACCTTCGCCGCGACACGATCCGCACCGTGATGCTGTCCGGCGAAGCGCTCACCGCGGAGCGGATCGCGGCCGAGGTGCGCGAGCTGATCGCATCGCTCGGCGCCGAGGGCGCCGCCGAGCCCGAAGTCGTCTACGAGATGCGCTATTCCGGCCAGGCCTTCGAGCTGCCGATCGACGGCCCACCCGACCCGGACCCCACCGACCTGGCCGAGCGTTTCGCCATCGCCCACGAGGAGCTCTACGGGCACCGCGACCCCGAGGGCGAGGTGATGCTGGTCCACATCCGCCTCGCCATGGTCAGTCCCAGGCCAAAGCCGCAGCCGAGCGCGGCAAGCGGAAGCGAGCCCGAGCGTGGCAAACGGCCGGTGCACTTCAGCGGCGGGTGGATCGAGACGCTGGTCCTGCGCGGCGAGCCGGGTGCGGGGACGCGGGCCGTGGGCCCGGTCGTCTTCGAGCTGCCCGAGACCACGTTCGTCGTCCCGCCCGGCTGGTTGGCCGCAGTCGACGAGCACGGCACGATCGGCGCGGAGCGACAGCAATGAGCGGACTCGACCCAATCGCGCTGCAGGTAATGATCGGCGGCCTGCGCGCTGCCTGCGAGGAGATGGGGGCGGCGCTGATCCGCTCCGCCTACTCGGCGAACATCAAGGAGCGACACGACTGCTCGACCGCCCTCTTCGATCCAGCCGGGGAGCTGGTGATGCAGGCCGAGCACATCCCGGTCCACCTCGGCTCGATGCCGGACGCGGTCGCCGCGGTCCTCGACCTCGAGCAGGCTCCCGGCCAGGCCTGGATCCTCAACGACCCCTACCGCGGCGGCACCCACCTGCCCGACATCACCCTGATCGAGCCGGTCTTCGCCGGATCCGACCTGCTCGGCTTCGCCGCCTGCCGCGCCCACCACGCCGACGTCGGCGGCCCGACGCCGGGCAGCATGCCGGCCGCCTCGCGGCGGCTCGAGGACGAGGGGGTGGTGATCCCGCCCAGCCGCGCCGACGAGGCGACGCTGCGCGCCCTGGCGGACCGGATGCGCTTCCCCCGCCAGCGCTTGGCGGACCTGCGTGCCCAGGCAGCGGCGAACCGGATCGGCGCCGCCCGGCTCCGCGAGCTCGCCGAGCGGCACGGCCGGGCCGAGCTGCACACTGGCATGGTGGAGATCCTCGCCTACGCCGAGCGCCGTACCCGCGCTGCTCTGGCCGATCTGCCGGACGGCACCTACCCCGCCGCGGAGGTGCTCGAGGACGACGCGCAGGGCGAGCCCCGCGACGCCGTCCTACGGGTAGACGCGACGATCCGCGGCGAGCGGTTGATCCTCGACTTCAGCGGCACCGAGCCGCAGCTGGACGGCAACCTAAACTGCCCGCTATCGGTGACCAAGTCGGCGGCCTTTTTCGCCGTGCGCGTTCTCACCGACCCCGATGCCCCGCCCTGCGCCGGCGCCTACCGCCCGATCGAGGTGATCGCCCCCGTCGGCTGCCTGCTCAACGCCCGCCCGCCGGCGGCGGTCGCCGCCGGCAACGTCGAGACCTCGAGCCGCGTCGCCGACCTCGTCATCGCAGCGCTGGGTGGGGCCCGCCCCGTGCCGGCGCAGGGACAGGGCACGATGAACAACCTGACGCTCGCCAACGAGGAGTTCACCTACTACGAGACCCTCGGCGGCGGCCAGGGCGCCTGCCCGGACGGCGACGGTCCGAGCGCGATCCACGTCGCGATGTCGAACACCCTCAACACTCCGGTCGAGGCGCTGGAGAGCGAATTCCCGCTGCGCGTGCGTGAGCTCTCGCTGCGCCGGGGCAGCGGCGGGGCCGGCGCGCACTGGGGCGGCGACGGCCTCGTGCGCGAGATCGAAGCACTGGCGCCGATGCGCTACTCGCTGATCAGCGAGCGCCGGCGGCACCCGCCGCGCGGGCGCGACGGAGGGACAGACGGCGAGCGGGGACGCAACCGGCACGGCGAGCGCGATCTCGGCGGCAAGGCGGAGGGCAACCTCGGCTCCGGAGAGGCGTTGCGCATCGAAACGCCGGGCGGCGGCGGCCTCGGAAGTCAGTGATCTTGCTCACAAACTTTGCAATCCCGGCCGGCTGCTCTAAAATGCGCGCTCCGGGCGGGCCTTTCAACCTGGACAGGGGTCCGAGGGCTGCCCTCCAGTCTGAGCTTCAACCCACCTTTTCTCTAGGTACGACTTCAAATGCCGATCGCTTTCAAGGAATGGGCCGTGACGGTCCGCGCGCTCGCCGAGGGCGAGCAGCTGCTGACCCTCCGCAAGGGCGGGATCCGCGAGGAGAACAAGCACTTCGAGCTCGAGCACGAGCGCTTCTTCCTCTACCCGACCTTCGACCACCAGCGGAACAACCTGGTGCGGGAGTCCCATCACCCCGAGCTCGGTCGCGCGCTGGAGGAGGGCGTCTGGCCCGACGAGGAGCCGCCGCCCGGCGCCCTGATCCAGGACGGCGGCATCTCCCAGCCCGAGCGCGTGCGCCTGCGGGCCTGGGCCGAGGTGACCGACCACATCACGGTCACCGACCCGCGCGCGGTCGACGGCCTCTCCCCCTACTACGTCTGGACCCCGGACTACGCCGAAAAGCGGCTCAACTGGAAGCGGCGCCACCCGCTGCACGTGCTGCTGCTGCGGGTCCACCGCATCCCCCGCCCGGTCACGGTGAAAGTGCGCGAGGAGTACCACGGCTGCCGTTCCTGGGTCGAGGTCGATCGCGACCTGCCCTTCGAGGGCACCCCGGTGATGGCCGACGAAGAGTTCGAGCGCGCTCGCGCCGAGATCCTCGAGGTATGTGGGACCGGTGCCGTCACCGCTGAGCCCGCACTCGTCTAAGGCCGCCTGGCCAAGCAGATCAAGGATGCAGGGAGCGCCGCGTGCTCTGCACGCAAGCGACCGAAGACGCAGAGATGCGTCGGCCAGGCGGCCTTAGATGCCGTGGGTCGAGACCGAATCGCTGAGTTTCACCGCGCGTCATGACAGCGGTGACGCGGCGTTCGCGGAGCGGACGCTGGACCGGATGGAGGAACTGCGGCTGCGGCTGGAGGACCGCTTCGAGGTCGTGCCGGGCGAGATCACCGTGGTTGTCCACACCAACCCGCTCTGGCTCTCGCTCGCCCATCCCTTCCTGCCGGCGGCGCGCTGGTCGGCGGCCCCGGCGGGGCGCCGCTACCTCGCCGGCTGGCCAATGGCGACCGAGCTGCACGTGCTCAACGATCCCCACATGGAGCGGCGCGCCGCCGGCGAGGACTCGCGCGAGGCGTTGCGCGGGACGGCCGAGCGCCTCTACGCCCAGCTCGTGATCGCCGCCAACAACCAGGCGCTGCCGCCGTCGTGGACGCCGCGCCGCTTCGCCCGCTACCTGCGCTGGGCCTGGCTGGTCGAAGGCGGCGCCCAGTACTTCTCCCGCCAGGTCGGCTTCTACCGCCCGGCGGTGATCCGGCGCCTGCGCGAGAGCGCGCGGCCGTCCTTCCCGCCGTCGCGGCGCGACGCGGTGATCCTCGGCGGCACGATCTTCGACCTGCTCGAGGCCGAACGCGGCCCGGACGCCTGCGAGCGGCTGGCGCTCAACCTCCTCCCCGGCGGCGCCACGCCAACGATCGAAGAGGCCTTCGGGGCGCGCCTGCGCGAGGTCGAGGACGTCTGGCGCGCCTACCTGCGGGAAATCGCCCGGCCCAGCCCGGGCTAGCCTTCGCCCGGCAGGCTTTCCCCGGGTGCGTTGGCCAGCACTTCGCGCGCTTCCTCGGCGGCGGCCTCGGGGACGAGGATCTGGCGCGGGCCCGCCGCCAGGAACTCCGGGTTGTCGACGCTGCGCTGCACCATGCTCGGGATGCCGTGCGCCTCGAGCAGGGACTGGATCATCTCCGCCTCAATCTGATGCTGGGCGTAGGCGACCTTGACCAGGCGACCGCTATTCGACGATGAGCTCGGCATCGGCAATCGTCAGGTCCTTCAACCAGTAGCCCTTGATGTCGGGTGCAACCTCGTCCTCGAGCGAGATGACGATCCAGATCGCGTCGGGCCAGTTGACCGCCTGGTTGACGTCGGTCTGCGAGGGATAGGCGGCGCTCTTGGTGTGCGAGTGGTAGATCGCCAGCAACTCCTTGTCGTCGTCTTCGATCGCCTTCAGGGCGTTGTACTGGCCCTGCGGGTCCATCTCGAAGCGCAGCGGGCTCGCGGCCGCGTTCTCCACCGGCGTCACCACGCTCGCCTCGCCGTCGCTGCCGCCAACCATGCCGCAGCACTCGTTCGGCAGGTCCGCGCGCGCGTGCGCGACCATCTCGTCGATCAGGCTCTGTGCGATGCGCATCCGGCGGTCGAGGCTAGCGGAGCGGCGGTGCCGTTGCGCAAACGGGCTACTGGCGGACCTGGTCGCGTCCGGGACCGCCGAGGAGCTTGTCCCTCCCCTTGCCGCCGCAGATCAGGTCGGCGCCGCTGAGGCCACGCACTTCGTCCTTGCCGCCGAGGGCGTCGGCGGGAGCCGCCGGGACAGCTTCCGCGGCAAGCGCGAACAGCGCGCAGGCAGCCACCGTGCACGCCGCCAGCGCGCGCAGGGCCCGCGCCCCTCTCCCGGCCTCGGTCACGGGCGCATTAAACACCGCGCCGGGAGGAGGTCGCGACGCGCCGCAGGGCACGCCAGGCCGGCTTGGGGCGGTTGGACTTGTCGAAGAGACCGGCGAACTCGCAGAAGACGCAGTGCGGGTCGGGCGCGGACATGTCGCTCCAGGCGTACCAGTCGACTCCCGCGATATGCCAGCGGGAGCGACCGCCGAGCAGCAGGCCGTAGGCCCGGCGGAGGAAATCCGCCTGCCCCTTCAGGCCCCAGTCGAAGCTCGTCGGCAGGCGGCTGTCGGAGGCGATGCCCAGCTCGCTGACCAGCAGCGACTTGCGCCCGTCGCCCGCGGCGGCCATCGTCTGCCTCGCCTTGCGCACCTGGTAGACGACGCCCCTCAGGGTCGACGAGTAGGGGTGCACGGCGACCTGGTCGAAGCTGCGGCGAACCCCGGGCACGGCGTAGAGCTTCCTGAGGAAGGCCCAGGGGAGCATGCCGCCCTCGACCGGGGCCAGGCCGGCGGCGACGAGCCGGGCACCGCGATCGGCGCCGCGGATCGCCCGCGCCGAGCTCCGCAGCAGGCGCGCGTAGCCAGCGGGCGAGGGCCTCGGGCGCCAGAAGAGGAGGAAGTTGGGCTCGTTCCAGATCTGCCAGGTGCGGATCGGCAGGTCCTTGCCGGAACCGCCCCAGAGGTCGCCCCGCGGTCCGTAGCGATCGACCAGCGCCCCGAGGAAGCCCGACCAGGCTGCCAGCTCGCGGGGGCCAAGCGGCGGCCGGGCGGGATTCCGCTCCAGCCAGGCGGGCGTGCCGTAGACGAAGGGCAGCACCCGAATGCCGGCCGCGGCAGCGGCCGAGACGATCGCGTCGAGGGACGCGAAGTCGAGGTCCCCCCTGCGCGGCTCTACCTGGGGCCAGTAGATCGGGATCCGCAGGGTGCCGACGACGCCGTGCATGCGCTGGAAGTCGGCGGCGGCCAGCGGCCCCTGCGGGACGATGCCGAAGAACCCGCGCGGGACGCTCGCCCGCGCCCCGGCTGAGGGGGCGCTGGCGAGCGCCAGCATCAGGCCCGCGGCGAGCGCGGCCGCAAGAGCAATCCGGCGCACGTCGGATTCCTATTGATGGATCTGGTTGCGACCGGCCCCGCCGCTGATGGCGTCGCGCCCCTTGCCACCGATCAGCCGGTCGCCGCCGCGGCCGCCGCAGATCAGGTCGTTGCCACCCCGTCCCAACACGCGGTCGTTGCCCGCGAGGGCCGCGATCACGTCCCGGTGCGGCGTGCCGACCAGCTTCTCGCCGTGGCGGGTACCGACGATCGTCGCCCGCCGCCCGAGGCAGCGCGAGGCGCTCGTCCCGCCGAGGAAGCGGACCAGCATCGCGGTCGGCGATTCACAGGTGCGGCTGCAGCCGCCGCGAGACGCCAGCACAACCAGCGAGCGCCCGCCCTGAAGGCCAACGGCGTCGGCGTGGCTGGCGCGCAACGAGGTGAGGTGGACCAGATCGCCGCCGGCGAAGGTGCGATCCGGGCTGCCGTTGGGCCGTCGTCGCAGGACCGACAGCGCCCTCCCCCGCGCGCCCCGACCCGCTCCTTCCGACGAGGACCCCGCAATCAGCAACCTGCCGGCGCGATCGACGACTGCGCCGTTGACGGTGAGTCGCTTGTGTCCGAGGTAGGCGATCCCACGGCGGCCGAACCTCAGGTCGAGGGCGCCCTTCGGCTTCAGCGCGAGGGCGAAGGAGCCTCCCCCCTTGCCACCGCGCCCGGAGCCGACGACGATGATGCCGCCGCCCGGCCGGACGATCAGCGCGCCGACGCCGGCGCCATTGGTGACGTCATCGACGAAGCGCTCCCCCTGACGGCCGAAGCTGGAGTCGAAGACGCCGCTCTCGTCGATGCGAGCCAGGTGGACCGCCCGGCCCTCGGCGCCACAGCAACGCGGCCCGGCAACCACGACCTTGCCGCCGGCGAGAGCCAGTCCACCGAGGCCGGAGCCGAGGCTGGTGATCAACGGGTTGCCATCGCGGAAACTCAGATCGGGAAGGCCCTGGGCGGTGAAGCGGGCGATCAGCACGGCATCGCCGCCGTAGCCGGACAGCGGCTCGGCGCCAACGACGATGCGGCCGTCGGCCTGGACGGCGACGCGGACCCGGTCGACGGGCGCGCCGAGGTGGATCTCCGCTTCGCCTCCGCTGCCGAAGCTGGCGTCGGGGCTGCCGTCAGCGTTCAACCTGCCGAGCAGCAGGTTGCCATCGTCGGTCGAGCCGACGACGACGCGTCCGTCGGGCGCCACGGCAATCGAGCCGTTGCCGTTGTAGCCATTCGTGGCGGCGCGGAGAAACCTCCGTATGCCTGCATTGCCGAAGGAGCTGTCGAGCAGTCCGCCCCGCGTGTAGCGGCTGACCAGCTGTTCACTGGTACAGGGCAGTTGGGAGCAGATCTGCGCATAGCGCAGCACATAGATCTGGCCACTCCCGGGTGCAACGGCCATGTCCTCCGGTGCGACGTAGGCACCCTGTTCGGCCTGCACGCGGGCAACCCCTTCCTGCCCGAAGGTGCGATCGACGTCACCCGGCGCGGCGCCGGCGGAGGCGACCACACCAATCGTGAAAAGACAGCAACTGACGACGAACGCTTGGACTGCTCGCGAAAAGCTCAAGAACATCTCCCCCTGTCCTGTTCGATTTGACCAATCTTTGCTGGCCGATCAAACACGACCGCCGGGACGAGTTGCGGTCCCGACCCGACGTGCGGCTACCACCAAACGGTGGAATCGAGGTTCTCGATCTCCTCGATCGGCTTGGTGTAGACGCCGGAGGAGAGGTACTTCCAACCGTCATCGGGGATGAGGAAGACGACGTTGCCGCCGTCGAGCTCGCCGGCAATGCGGGCGGCGATGCGGGCAATCGCGCCGGAGGAGACACCGGCGAAGACGCCCTCCTGCTCGAGCAGCTTGCGGGTCCAGACGATCGCGTCGCGGTTGGAGACCATGATCTTGCGATCGAGTAGGGAGATGTCGATGATCGGCGGGATGAAACCGTCGTCGAGCGAGCGCAGGCCATCGACGAGCTCACCCTGCATCGGCTCGGCAGCGACGATCAGGGTGTCGGGATTCTCCTCCTTGAGGCGGCGGCCGTTGCCCATCAGCGTGCCGCCGGTGCCGAGGCCGCCGACGAAGGCCGTCACCTCATCGAGCTCGTCGAGGATCTCGACCGCGGTTCCGTAATAGTGAGCGTTGGGGTTGGCCTCGTTGCCGTACTGATAGGGCATGTAGTACTGCGGGTCCTCGGCCATCTCCAGCGCCAGCTCGACCGAACCGTTGGAACCCTTCGCGCCCTCCGAGTAGACGATCTCCGCCCCGTACATCTCCAGCAGCTGGGTGCGCTCGGCGGTGACGTTGTCGGGCATCACCACCTTCAACTTGTAACCCTTGCGGCGGCAGATCATCGCCAGCGAAATCCCAGTATTGCCCGAAGTCGGCTCGAGGATGGTCTGGCCGGGCAAGATCAGCCCGTCGGCCTCCGCCGCCTCGATCATCGACTTGGCGACGCGGTCCTTGACCGAGCCGGTCGGGTTGCGCCCCTCGAGCTTGGCGTAGATGCGAACGTCGGGGTTGGGCGAGAGCCGCGGCAGCTCGACCAGCGGGGTATTGCCGATCGACTCGACGATGTCGCCGAAGCGGCCCCCGCAGGGTCGGTTGAGAAGTTCAGACATCGATCGCCATCCCCGTTACTTCAAAAAGTATAGCTATGGGTGACGAGCTCGTGGGGCTTTACGAAGGCTTTTTCAACCGCCGGCCATGGCTGGCAAGATGACCACGGTGTCGCCGTCCTTCACCGAGGTACCCAGGCCATCCAGCACGCGAACGTCCTCGTCGTTGAGGTAGACGTTGACGTAGCGGTTGAGGTCGCCGTCCTCGCCGAAGAGCTGCTCGCCGATGCCGGGGTGCTCGGCGGTGACGGCGCGCAGCACCTCGCCGACGTCGGCGCCGCCGGCCTCGACCTCGGCCTGGCCGCCGGTCTGCGCCTGCAGCACCTTGGGGATGCGAACGGTCGCCATCTGGGCGGGAAACCTACCGGCTAGCCGGCGCAGAAGGCGGCGTAGTCGGGGAACTGGCCCATCTCCGACTCGGGGATCTCGGGCGCGTTCTCGCCGCAGATCGGGCACTCGGGGTCGCGGCGGACCTTCAGCTCCGTGAACCTCGTGCCCAGCGCCTCGAAGAGCAGCAGGCGACCGACCAGCGGCTCGCCGATGCCGATCACGAGCTTGATCACCTCATTCGCCTGCAGCAGGCCCATCGTCCCGGCCATCACGCCGAGGACGCCGTTGGCGGAGCAGCTCGGCGCCAGCTCGGCCGGCGGCGGGGTTGGGTAGAGGCAGCGGTAGCAGGGGCCCTCGTAGGGGACGAAGGTGGAGATCTGGCCGTCGAAGCTGAGGATCGAAGCGGAGACGACCGGCTTGCGCAGCCGCACCGAAGCGTCGTTGAGCAGGTAGCGGGTGGGGAAGTTGTCGGCCCCGTCGACGATCACGTCGTAGTCCCCGATGATGTCGAGGATGTTCTCGGCGTTGAGCCGGAAGCGATGCTCGACGACCTTGACGTCGGGATTGAGCGCTTCGATCGTGAGGCGCGCCGACTCTGTCTTCGGCGTGCCGATCCGCTCGGTGTTGTGGATCACCTGGCGCTGCAGGTTGGAGGCGTCGACCACGTCGTCGTCGACGAGGCCGATTGTGCCGATGCCGGCAGCGGCTAGATAGAGCGCGGTCGGCGCGCCGAGGCCGCCGGCGCCGAGCAGCAGCACCTTCGCGTTCAGCATCTTCAGCTGGCCGTCGACGCCGACCTCGGGCAGCAGCGTGTGGCGCGAGTAGCGGTCGCGCTGCTCGGCGGACATGCCGTCGGCGGCGATCACCGGCAGACCCTGCTCCTGCCAGGCGAGGATGCCGCCGGCCATCGAGGCAACGTCGGTGTAGCCGAGCGCCTCCAGCTGTTCGGCCGCCTTGTAGGAGCGGTTGCCGCTGCGGCAATAGAGGATCGTGCGGGCGGACTTGTCGGGCGCGGCGGTGCCGATTTCGTCGGCGAGCAGGCCCGGCGGCACCAGCCTGCCGCCGTCGAGGTGCGCCTCCTGGTACTCGTGCGGCTCGCGGGTGTCGATCAGGACGACGTCGCCGCCCTCGAGCTCCTGCTGCGCCTCGAAGGGCTCGATCTCCTCGACTGGGGCCTTGACCTGCGTGTCCGCACCGTTCGCCACTGAATGAATCTCCTAAATCCGGATCGGCTTTTACTTCAAAAAGTATAGCGAGCGGCTCACGCCGCTATTTGCTTGCTCTTCGCCAAGCCTAGATAGGGAATCAGGAGGCACTCGACCAGGGCGGCCTCAATCTCGGGCAACTGCTCGGTGCGGTCGCTTTCGACGTGGCGGGCGACCACGGAGAGGGCGCCGCCGAGCAGCAGCTCCTCCAGATCGGCGGGCAGCTCCGGCCGGTCGGGGCGGCCGAGCCGGAGGTTCTCGGCAAGCCGGACAAGGCTCGCCTGCTGACGCTTGCGGGCCACCGCCCCGGCCTGCAGGGACTCGATCGCGATCAGGTGCGCGAGGGGCGGATTGGCCGCGAGCACCCGCAGGATCTCCCCGACGCCGATTCGCACGCGCGCCGGCCAGGGCTTATCCCCCACCGCGCCCTCGACGCGGTCGCAGAGCCAGGCGCTACTGAGATCGTACGTCTCCAGGAAGCACTCCTCCTTGCCGGTGAACTGGCCGTAGAAGGCTGCTCTGGAGACCCGCGCCTCCTTGATGATGTGACCGATCGTCGTGTCGGCATAACCGAGGGACGGCAGCGTCCGCAGCAAAGCGGCGACGATGCGCAGGCGCTGGTTGCGGACCACGAAGGAGCGGGGTAGGCCATGGCGACCCGGCGGCAGCTGTCCGAGGGCAAGCCTGTCCGGCAGCTCGGCGAAACCGGCCGGGTCAAAGCGCGGCGGCTCGTCGCTCATCCGCGGTATGCAAGGCCGCCAGCGACGGGGCGAGCAGGTACTGGAGGAGGGAGTCGTGCAGCTCGGGCAGGCGCTCCGACTCACCGGCGAGGATCCGGCCGGAGAGATGGGAGGCGAGCCCGCCGGCGAGTATGCGCGCGGTCTCATCGGTGACCGCGCCGCCCTCTACGCCCGGCGGATGCAGTACCTCGGCCAGGCGCTCCAGCGAGCGCTCGTGCTCGAGGCGGGCGGGACGCGCCGCCGCGAGCGACTCGACGAAGAGCAGGTGGCCAAGGGGTGGATCGGCGGCAAGGAAGGCGAGCCCCGCGCTCAGCCCGGCCGAGACCTGATTGGCCCAACCCCGCTCGCCCCTCACAGCCTCCCCCACCGCGTCCGCGAGGTGCTCGACCCCATCTTCATAGGCAGCGGCAAAGCAGAGTTCCTTGCTCTCGAAGCGCTCATAAAAGGTCGCCCGCGAGACCCCGGCGAGTTCAACGATGTCGGTGACCTTGGTGTCCTCGTAGCCGTGGTAGACGAGGGCGGCAGCGAACCCGGCGAAGATCCGCGCCCGTTGGTTCTCAACCACCTCGGCCCGCGAGAGCCCCGAGCGAGGCCGGATCTTCTCCACCTTCGGTGGCGAGATATCGGGCCGGCGCCGTGATCCACGCGAGCTCCGGCTGGCGCTACTGGTCTTTTGCTCTGCAGCCATACCGCCTCAGTTCTCAAGCGAATACAAGCCGAAATACAAACACGTCAGTTCGTATTTGTCAAGATACGCACGTGGCTTTTTAGAAGCCTCGGCGCCCTCGCAGACCTTCTCTCTGCCCTACCGCCAAACCGTCAAATAAAACGGCTCCCGTGTCCGCACTCCCCCGTCGAAGGTCTGCACCTCCACCTGCGGCGCCGGGCAATCGGTGGTCCCACCGATCCGCACATATGCGGTGACGTCGCCTTCGCCGCTGAAGCGGACGCTGACCTGAGCCCCCCTTGGGTTAAAGCCGGCCGCGGTTACGCAGTAGATGCCGGCGAGGCTTCCCTCTTTGACCGAAGCGATGCTCTTGGAGAAGGAGGAATCGATCGTCGCTTCGGAGGAGATCGCGGCGAAGGCGGGCGGGGAAGCTGATTCGGCGTTGATGGCGAAGTCCGCCCTTGCGGCCGAGGGGACCTGAGAGAAGGTCGACTCCAGCGCCTTGTCGCCGGTCACCGCGTCGGGGGCGAGCTTGTCGTTGCTGACCGAACCGCCCTGCAGCGAGGAGTTGGAGACAGAACCCTGGGCCATCTTGGCTGCCGTTATCGATCCGCCCGCGATCTTGCCCTGCTTCACCGCACCCGCCTTGATCTTGGGGGCGGTGACGGCATTCTTCCTGATCTTCTGCGCTGTCACGGCGCCAGGGCGCAGTTGGAACTCTCCTACCGACTTGTCTGGGAGCTTGGTTGCGGCGTAGGCCGTTGCTCCCGTGAGGGCGATGAAGAGCGCAAGCGTGGAGGTGACGTTTGCATAGGTGAACCGCAACCTCATCTCCCTCCTATCCCTTCGCCTGGCAGCTGCGGGTGAGGGTGGCATCGAGGTTGAGCCCGCCGTCGAACTCAAAGCTCGTCCTCGCCAAGGGAAAGGCGACCTTGGCAAAGCCCTTGGGAGCTGGACAGCCCGCCCTGACCAAGCGCTTGTTCAGCTTGAGGCTGATCCCGGTGATGTAGCCCCATTCACCCGTTGCCCTTGGAAACGAAGCTTCCAGCAGGGTTCCGTAGGTGCCCTTGGCCTTCTTCATCCGAAAGGCAAAGACGTATGAGGTTGGAAGCGGCTTGGTGCCGTAGATATGGGCGAAGATCGCCGGTCTCCTGCCGATCGTGCCGTTGAAGGCGAGGAGCCTTCCTTCGGAGGGAAAGGGCGATTGCTCGGGGAGGAGGACGTTCGCCCTGAAGTTGCCTTCGCCGATCAGGGAGGCCCCGCAGGCCTGCAGTGCCTCGGAGTTGGTCGAGGGGTTGATGTGGTTGATCCGGCAGTGGGGGATTCCCTTGAAGTCGAGGGTTCCGACGGAGTTGATCGCGATCTTCATCGCCTTCAGCTGGGGCAGGGATCCCTGGCTCAGGGGAGAGATCTCTCCAGCGACCGAGACCGAGACCGGCTGAGAGCCCTTGCGCGGCAGCTTCTTGGGTGAGAGCGAGCCCTCGACTTTGACCCTTACTCCCCCGCCCTGGGTCACCTCGCCTTGGGCAAGGGAAGCGAAGAGCGCGGTGAGGGCAACAGCCCCCACCGCCAATGCCTTGGCCCTGTCCATCCCTAGCGGTGCCTCGCCCGGCGCTTCTTCTTCGCCTTCCTGCAAGCGCTCTTGAGCGGTGGCCTGAGGGTCAATTCATCTCCGTTTTGTCCCCTGAACTTGGCCGTCGCCCTGGGCTTGCCCTTGCAGATGTTGCGTGAGTTGACCAAGAGCCCCTTCTTGCCGCCGAAGAAGCTGAAGGTGGCCGAGGTGACCGGGACGTCGGGGACGAATTCGAAGGTGTTGCGGATGCCGCCGTGGATCGAGTCGACCCTGCCCACGAGGTTGGCCGAGATCCTGCCTCCCCGGAAGGCGGCAACGAGGTCGGGCAGCTGGTGGTTCGAGGACCTGAGGTAGATGTTGCCCGAGAGGGTTTCGTCCAAGAGCGGCGTCTTTGCCGAGACCGTGCCGTAGATCGATGCCGCCGGACAGACCTCGGCGGCGAACTGCACCCTCGTGCAGACGGTGCCGATGTGGCCCTGGTCAAGGAACTCCGAATGCGGCAGCGCTACTTGGGCGAAGGCGGTATTGGCGCCTCCCGGTGGGAACTTGACGATCGCCCGGAGCTTTGGATGGCTGCCCCTGTGGGTGCCGCCGAAGAGGCGCAGGGAGAGCTTCGGCTTGAAGAGGAGGTCAGAGCAGGAGCCGACCTGAAAGGGCGTGCCGGTCGAGAAGAGCGAGTCGTCCGCGGTCGAGAGCAGGCTGCCTCCGACGCCGGTGATCAGGCCACCGACTTCCTTGCGGGCGCAGCTGGTCGGGTTGATCGTCGTCTGGGGGCGATCGATCCGCAGGCGGATGTCCCTCGCCCTGAGGATCACCCCGTGCAGGATCGTCGGGAAGGGATCGGAGACGGCCCTGACCTTGGTCGTGTCCGGATCGACGTAGAGGGCGGCCCTGACGACGACGTTGCCGAGGTCATAGGGGCCGGCGATGCCGGGGGCGACCACAGCCAGGGACAAAGGCGCGCCTTTATACGGACCCGCCAGATAGACCTTGCCCAGGAAGTAGTTAGGACCGGGTCCCGCTCCCAGTCCCGCCGAGACGGAGCCGATCTGAGAGGCGGCGGGACAAGCGGGATGAGCGAGCTCCTGCCTGCCGGCTCCCAAGGCCGTGGAGATCGAGGCGATCGCCTGCTCGGGGCAGAGGGGAACGCCGGCGATCTTCGCCACCAGGCCCTCTGGGAGGTTGGTGGTGACCTGAGAGAGTTCCTGTTCGTCGTCGCTTCGGCTCAGGCGGAAGAGAAAGGTCGAGAAGGCGCCCGCCACCGGATTCAACGTGCCGCCCGAGAAGCTCGGCTTGAAGGGGCGCTTGGAGGACTCCGGCGGGCAGGGGGTGCCGTTGGGGCCTTCGGTCACCTCGTAGGTGTTGGAGGCGTCGACCGGGTTCTGGGGCTGGGCGTAGGAGGCGACTTCGACCCCGATCGTCTGCTTGCCGCAAGTCGGCGGGCTTACGAGTGGAGCCCTGGAACCGCTTCTGAATTTCAGGGTCAAATCGTCGAAGGGGAATTGCGGCGTGTCGTTGAAGACGGTCGTGATCCGCCCGGTGGTCTCGTCGACTTCGATCTTGCCCGGGATCTTGATCAGGGCGCCGCGCTCTTCGGTGTCGTGCAGGACCAGCAGCAGGGCAAAGGTCGAGCCGAACGGGTTATCCCCCTGCGCCGCCAGGTACATCGAGCCCTCCGCCGATTTGGGCAGCAGCGGCGTGTGGAGCGTCACTTCGCCGATCCGCGATGCGTCCGGGCATTCGATCGGATCGTTGTTGCCCAATTGCATCTGGGCCAGGGTGCAGCTCGAAAGGCCGTCGGCAAAGGAGGGCGAGAAGCTCATCCCCTCCGGCAGCCTCACCGTGAAGCGCTTGACCGGAGGAGTTGCCAGGGCGTTTGGATTGTTGTTCTGGGCGATCTTGACGTGGACGTCAAGACCAGTCGGCGTGTTCGCCTGCTTGCCGGTGGGGACGATTTCTACGTCGGGTTCGAAGCGGGGACGATCGCAATAAGTCGTCTCACCTGGTGCGGTATAGGTGAGTTCGGGCCCGAAGACCTCCGTGTTGTCCCAGGAGTCGTAGTGGTGCAGGCGGGTGACGTGCTCGGTGTTGCACTGGGAGGGGACTGAGAGGAAGGGAACCGGCTTCAGGTCGGTGGAACATTCTTCTGTAGTTTCGGCGCCGTTGAAGAACTTGCAGCGCTCGTAGTCGTGCGTGTGCTCGGCCGGCACCCCCCACAGGGTCAGTTTGCTGCCGAAGGCCGGCAGCGTCTCGTTGATGTTCGGGACTTCGGAGGTGATCGCGTAGTGGTTGGCCGCGTTGAGCGAGACTTTGATGTGAACCGGATTGCCAGCGACGTTGAAGCCAAGGTCGGTGATCACCCCGCGCGGGTGGGAGAGGTTGAACACTCCCTCGGTCCAGCGCGAGTAAGTCTGCGTGCTGCTTGACTGAATCGGATAGGTGTGGATGTCGATGCGGCCGACCTGGCTCGATGCCGGGCAGGTGAAGGTGGTGAATTCTGCCTGCGTGCATTCCCCCACCGCGGTCGGCGCGCCGACGAAGCCGGGCGGAGTGTCGACGTGTAGGTCGCGGATGTTCTCCGCCGCCGTCACCTGCCGGTCGTTGCCTGAGGTCGGCTCGTTGACCAGGTTGAAGTCAAAGGGAAAGGTGGCGAGATCGGGGTGGGCTCCAGATTCGCGCACGGGCGTGAGCCCGTCAGCTTCGAAGAAGTCAACTTCGAAGCTGGGGGCGAAGATGCCGAATGGTGCGGGTTCGGTTGAGATCGGCGTCAACTCTTCGGCGTCCGCCGCTTTCGCCGCGCCACCGCCTTCGATCGCAGCGGTGGCGGTCGGTTCGCCGCTTGCTCCGGGGTCGACGTTGACGACGAAAACCAGCTGGAACAGAGCAGCATGACGGGGGATTGGGCCGGTGGTGGTGCAGGTGAAAGTCGAATCGCCGGGAGCGCCAGGGCAGCTCCAGGTCAGGCCCGGGGTGTTGAACGCGGTCACGTCGAAGTTTTCGATCACTTCCTTGCGGGTGATACCGGCAGGCAGGCTGAGCGTCACCGTGACCGGCCCGCTGGAGGGCGCGTCGCCGACATTGTAGATGTCGAGCCAGTAGTCGGCTTCCTGGCTTGGAGTGAAGTTGGTCGGCGCGTGGTGCAGGTCGAGGTTCCAGACCGGCGCCGCGCTCGCCGCCGAGGCACTGCCGCCCAAGGCGAGGACAGCGAAGGTGAACAGGGCCACCAGACGCGCTCTCATCGGCCGCTCCTTCCGTTGTGGCCGGCGCGGTGCCGAGCTCGCTTGTGGTGGGCTTTCTTCTTCTTATGGGCTCGCTTCTTCTGGGCCTTCCTGTGCTTCTTCTTCTGGGCCTTCCTGTGCTTCTTCTTGTGGGCCTTCTTGTGCTTCTTCTTGTGGGCAGCCGGCGCCTTGTTGCCGTTGCCGGCGAAGTTGGTGCTGGCGGGTTCCTGTTCCTCGGGCGCCCCCTTGGGCGTGCCCTGGCAGACCTCCAGCGGACAGGGCGGCGGCGGCTTGGGGAACTCGAAGCCGCCGCCGATACGAGCGTCATAGAGGCGCTTGTAGCCGTCAAGGGCGTCCTGGGTGTATTGGGTGGCGGCGGAGAAGTAGATGTCACGCCCGGAGGGGCTCACGCCTTCGATCTGCGGACCCGAGTCGGCAAACCAGTTTGTGAGACCGTCACTGACCAGGAGCAGGCGCCCGTCGCGCCACTCGTATGCGTCGCGGCCCGCAATCGGTTCCTGCCCGGGACCAGCGGTGTTCTGGTCCGGTCCGAGCAGGGCGTTGGGGGTGGCAAAGGCGAAGGTGCGCCCGTCGGCCGAGAGCGGGGTCAGGCTCAGTTCGGGGGAGTCGAAGGGCGAGGAGATACCTGCTTGCACCTCATTCGCCGGGGCTGAGCCGTCCTGCGGACAGGAGGCGCAGACCAGCGAGCGATCGCGATCGTCGTAGAGGTAGTACTGCTCGGTGCCGCCGTTCCGAAGCCCTCCGATCGGGTTCAAAGCAGATGAATTCGAGCGGAAGAGCAGGACCGAGCCATTGGCGGAGATCGCCGTGCTGGTCTCCACTCGTTCGCCCACTCTCGCCGGGGCGACATAGGCCAGCTCGCCGCTCGCCACGTCGACCCGGTAGGAAGCGACCTGGCCTGTCGGGGGGACGCCGGGGAGGAGGTGCGTTTCGGTAGAGAAGTAGACGCGCGAGCCGTCCTCGGCGATCGCGACGCTCGGTATGCCGCCGCTAGGCACATTGACGTCAGCGGATACGCCCACGACGCAGGTGACGCACTCGAGCGTTTCGTCTTCGAGCGAGTAGCGATAGACGTCGCCGCCGGCGGAGCCGCCGCAGTTTTCCACGGCCGTGTCCTCTTCGGCAAGGCGGCTCTGGGTCCAGAAGAAGACATCGCTCTGGGTCGCCTTGAGGAGTCCGGCGCCACAGATCGGCCCCGAGACCCTCGGTCCGGAGATCAGCTTGGTCTGGCCGGTTTCGATTTCACGCTCATAGAGCTGGGGCTGAGAGGAGCAGTCGTCTCCCCGGCTTGGGAAGAAGAGCTTGGAGCCGTCGCCAGAGACCCAGTGTGTCGACTGTCGGGGGACGTTGAAGGGTGTACCGCTGCTGATGAAGACGCCGCAAGCAGGGGCTGTGTTGCCCGGCATCAGGTCGAGAAGGCGCGGCGGGGTCGAACCGACGTCATACACATTCCTCGCAGCGGCTGCCTCGGGATGGGTCGGATCCAGCTCGCCGCCCTGCAGGACCGCCACCGGGCGGCTGCCGTCGGCGGCGAGCCCGTAGCCCAAAAGCTCGCCGCCTGGTTCCTGCGCCACGGTGGGTTCGAAGAGCTTCTGCGGTGGCGCCGAAGGATCGAGACTCCAGAAGGCGGTGTCTCCGGTGATGACGCCATCGCGGTTGATCCCGAGGATGGTCGAGAGATCGGTCGTAGCAGAGATCGGCTGCGACCAATCCGGGCCCACGAGTTCGTCACGCGGTGGGTTGATTCGTCGCGTCTGCCAGCCGCTGGCGGTGCGTTCGGCGAAGTAGAGGCCGAAGAAAGTTCCCGAGTCCGAGATCGGGGTACCGCCGAAGATCCGGTAGAGGGCCCGGTTGCCGTTGCTGGAGAAGCCGAGGGAACCGAGCAGCGGGTTGCCGCCCGTATCGGGCATCGTCACCTGCTCATAGCCGCGATCGGAACCGGGCGCTCCCGGCAGGTGGCCGTGGCCCAGCGGCGCGTCCGAGGCGCGGGTCCTCACCGTCATGTCGGCGCCGGAGGACGGCGATTCCGGCGACTCGTTTTCGCCGACGAGCCGGTAGTGGTAGGTGGTGTTGGGTTGCAGTCCTTCGACGCGCTCGGCGACCAGCTTCATCTCTTCGCCCGCGCCGGCCGAGTGGACTTCGGTGCTCTGGCAGGGATTGGCGCCGCAGGGTCCCTGGGTTCCGTATTCGAAGTGATAGGAGGTCTCGGAGTTGCGCGGTCCGACACGGCCCGAGAGCAGCGCCGTGGTCGTGGTGCGGACGGGCGAGCCGGTGGTCTCGATCTGTGGTGGGGCGGGAAGCGTGGTGAAGGTCAGCTCCGAGGTGACGACCGGGTCGCTGCCGGGCTTGGTCACCCGCAGGCGCACGTGATAGAGCGTTTTGGGCTCGAGGCCCGTGGGGGCAGGGTCGAGCACTGTGCTGACCGCCTGCGGTGTCTCCTGGTGGCCGACGAGGATGCTCCCTGACGATTGCCAGGTAGAGCCGTCGAGCGAGTATTCGACCTGGTAACCCACCTTGGGCGGGCCATTGGGGTCGACCGTCCCGTGCACCCGGGCGCTCGTTGCCGTTACTTCGTCGACCGAGTCGAGCGAGGCGCTGGGCGGCGGGCCGATCTCGCCCAGGACGTAGACGCCGTGGGCTACCTCGCCGTTTGCTTCCGTACCAGTTAGGTACAAATCGCCGCTGGCTTCGTCGATCCCCAGCCCGCCAGAGCTCCCAGATTCGAATTGGGAAGTCGTGCCGTGAACGTCATCGAAGGCCGCCGGCGGGGTGTTCAACCCGGGCGCGTTCACCGGACCCATCTGGTACACCCCCGAGATACTCCCGCCCTGCGCAGGAGCGAGAAAGAGAACATCCGAGCCAGGCCCGGGACCGTCGGGGTCAGGCTGGACGCTGAGCGCCGCCTTTCCAACGCTTGCTGGCAGGCCGAATTCACCCTCGATCTCGGTGGTGATCGTCGCGCCGCTGCCGCCGCTGAGCGGGACGGTGCCGTCGATCGCTGTAAGCTGCTCGACGTTCACTCCTGCGAATTTGCCGCCGGCGCTGAACCTGACCACATAGGGGTTGGTTCCTCCGGCGTCACCAGGGCCTCCGGTAACGAAAACGGGCGCACCTTCCGGCGCAGAGCCGATGGCTGGCAGCGCTTCGAGCGCATTGCGCACGCTGGCAGTCGGGCCGGTCCCGCCGCTGGCCGGAACGTTGAAAGCCAGATCGCCGGTGCTTTCGCCTTCGAAGCTGAGCCGGAACTGACCTGAGCTGGCGCTGACCGTTACCTGTTGCACCTCTTCAGTCGCTCCAGGAATCGGGGCGAGGAAGCCAACGCTCCCGTTCACACCTTCGCTGTCATAGCGCTCGATCTTTTCGTCGTTGGCGGCATAGACGATGCCACGCGAGTCGACGGCGATGCGGAGGGGCGCCTTGCCGTTTCTGGCATCACGTCCTTTGAAAACACCTGTACCGAAATTGAACGGAGAGGAGCCGTTGAAATCGTAGGCATCTATTCGTTCGTTGCCGGTACCGGGTCCTTCGCCGGCATCGGCGATGAAGACCCTGCCGCTATCGGGGTCTCCGTCGGGCTGGCTGACCGCGATCGCCATGCCCAGCGGTCCGATCTGACCGAGCTGGGATCCCGCATCGCCCGCCTTGCAGATGTCCCCGGCGCTCGCCTGACAGGTCTCCAGCGAGCCGCTGTCGGCGACGGTGGAGACGGTCGCCGAGCCGATGCCCGCGCCGAGGCCGAGCCCTTCGTGAGTCGGCACGATGGCCGGCACATCTTCGCCGGCGAGCGTGCCGCCAAAGCGAAGCGTGTATTCGAATTCGTCGGCAGCGAGTTCGGTGCGGGTGACGCTTATCGATCCTCCGGGACTCACCGAGGGAAGTGCGTTGAGGGCGGCTTCCACTTCAGTGGCGCCGGCGTTGAAAGCGAGGTCGTCTCCGAAAAGGGGCGCTGCGGAGTCCGTGCTACCAGTCGCCGACTTTGACATCGTGACTTCGCCAGCGCCGATTTTCGTGATCGTGGTGTTCGGCGGGATCGCTTGCCCGGAGATGCTCTGACCGACGGCGAAGGTACCTTCGGTGGTGGTGACGCTACCGATGGCTTTTAGGTTCTGTTGACGGCTCCCCGTCCCTCTCGGACCGGTCGCCCGGCCGCGAAAGGCGATCGAGAACTTCCCGCTGTCGGCCTTGACGAGCAGCCTCTGTTCCTCTTCAGGTCCCGCGATGCTGCCGGGTCCAGAGGCGGCGACGTCGAAGCCGAAGGAGCGCAGGAAGGTGCCGTCACCTGCGTAGACGTTGACGCGGCTGTTGCCCGAATCGAGCACGTAGACCTGGCCGGTGTCCTGGTCCACGGCGATTCCGGTTGGTTTATTGAGAGCGCCGTTGCCGGCGGGTGTGCCGTTACCGCCCGAGGCGGTCGCGGCGTGGCAGCTTGCCGCCGCGGTGCAGACTTCGTAGTCGCTGCCGCCGCTTTGCACCCCCGCCCCCCAGGCGCTGACGAAGTGGAATTCCCCTTCGGCGTCGCGGCTGAAACGCTCGATGCGATTGGCGAAACCGCTAATTTCGAAACCGCCATCTACGACATAGACTTCCCCTGCTTCGGCCGGGCCGGCGCCAGTGTTGTTGACCGCAACCCCTTGCGGGAAGGTGAACTCCCCACCGCTGCTGCCGAAGCCACTTGGCGTGCCGAAGTAGTTGTAGATCTGCTTGGAGGCTGAGGCGGTGCCCACCGCAGAGAGCAGCAAGGCGAGGGTGGTCACGAGCAGGAGGGAGACCGCCCTCCTGCCCTGGGACCCGGAGGATCGTGGCTTGGCCTCTCCCGTGCCGGGCGGCGTTGCCGCCCGGCACGGGAGAGGAAGCACCCGACTGTCTCCATGTCCACCTCGCCCGCGCATCGCCGCTAGGGAGCCGTCGGGGCCGTCACTGCCCAGGTGCCAGCCCCGACGCAGAATTTGAATTTGCAGAGAATCTGGAGGATGGTCCCGGTCTGGGAGACTCCACTTTCAAAGGACCAGCCTGATCCGGCTACGAATTCGGAGGTCTTGAAGGCTTCGAATTCGCTTTCGCTCATTACGTCTGCGTAAACGCAGAGTTTGCCCGGATCAGCCTGCGGAATGGTTGGCTTGAATTTCCCGGTGGCCGGGAATTCGCCGCCACCGCGGCCGGGGCAGCCCGGTTCGCTTTCGTCTTCCGGTCCGACGAAGACGGCTTCGGGCGCCGTCGCCGTTGGGATGAAGAAGTTGATCGGGTAGTAGAGATATTCTTCCCCGATTTCACCTCCGCCGCCCCAGACGCCCGTCTGGGTCGCGCCCGGGGGAAGGGTGCCGCCTGCAGGCCAGGGGCTACCGGTAGCGCCATTGGCTCCGGTTGCGCCCTGAGGGCCCTGTTTGCCTTCGGCCCCGGTGTCGCCCTTGGCGCCCTGTGGGCCTGCTGGGCCGGTGTCGCCCTTTGGACCCTTCGGTCCCCTGGGACCCCGCGGCCCCTTCTTGGCCTTGGCCTTCTTGGCCGAAGCGGTCGCCTTGCCGCCACTCGAAGAGTTGTTGGCGGCATACGCGCCGCCGAGCATTGCGAAGACGAGGGCAATCACCGAGATGACTCCCGGGATCCCGAATCGCGTGCGTAGCGTCGAGAACATCTAGATCTCTCTCCTTGTCCCGTGAGCCCCTCTGCCCGCCGCTTCCCTTTTGCGGCTTCCTCGAGGCTCGGTTATGTCCCTGTGGTGCTGCTAGGCGTTAGCCATACCGTCTTCGTACCTATGAGAAGACGAGCAGGATGTAAACACGCTCGTTTGCTTTTGTCAAGGTACGCACGTGGTATTTCTGAAGAGAAGCCTGAAAAGGCGCTCTTTTGGAGGGGCTTCGTGGCTTAGCCGTGTCGAGATTGGTGGACCAGCTAGGCGCCGGCCTGCTTGCGGCGAGCCTCATACGAGGGCTCAACCGCCTGGTCACCGGACTCGAAAGGCAGGACTCGGCCTTCCCTCGGACCAGGCTCCCCGAGGCGATAGAAGGCGAGGACGTACTCGACGAAGGGATTCCTCAACTCGCGCAGCTTCTCTCCCCTCCCCCGCAGCACCTCGCTGGCGACGCGGGAGGCGATACCGCCGACGATCACCTGCTCGACCTCGGGTAGAGGCACAGACTCTGGGGGCAGGTCGGGCGCGGCGGAGCGGAGCAGGGTGCCGTAGCGACTGAGCCACTCGTGGTAGCGCAGGGCGATCTCGTCGCCCCCCGAGGGGGCCTCGACGAAGAGGAAGCGGGCGAGCGCCGGGTCGGCCGCGAGAATGTCTAGCCCGGCCTCGAGCGACGCGTCCACCCGCTCCTCGATCGTCGCCCCCTCGTAGCAGTTGACCGACAACACCTCGAAGAGGCGCTCGTGGCCGAGCTCGTGGGCGGTGGCGACGCAGTCCTGCTTGTCGCTGAAGTTCTTGTAGAAGGCATTGCGGGAAACCGCAGCTGCCTTGACGATGTCGGCCACAGACATTGCTTCGTAGCCATGCTCGGCAGCAACCGTTGGCACTGCCGCCAGCAACCGCTCGCGCTGGTCGCGCAGGACCTCCTCGGGGTCGAGCGCGTGCCGGCCGCGGGGCAGGCGGCGGGGCTTATCGGGTTTGGCGCTGGCCTTGGCCATCGTGCGATACGGGCTATCCGTTTCGCGTACAGCTTAGTTCTCAAATATGTCCGCGGTCAACAGGACGCTGCCGTCCCCATGAAAAAGGCCCGCTCTCGCGGGCCTTCTCCGGCGTATCGAAAGGCGACTATTGGGCTTAAGCCATGCTCGGGCGCATCTGGCGCAGTCTTTTGACCCGCTCCTCGATCGGGGGGTGGGTCGAGAAGAGGCCGGCGATGCCCTTGCTCGAGAACGGCTTGACGATGTAGAGCGGCTCCGCCGCCTGGTTGACCTGCATCGGCATTGCCGCCGCCCCCTGCTCGAGGCGCAGCAGAGCGCTCGCCAGGGACTCGGGGTTGCCGCAGATCTCGGCACCACCAGCGTCGGCCGCGTACTCGCGCTGGCGCGAGATCGAGAGCTGGATGATGCTCGCCGCGATCGGCGCCAGCAGCACCAGCGCCAGCGAGGCGACGAGGCTGAGTGGCGACTCGTCGTCGCTGCCGAACCACATCAGCATGTAGGCGAGGTAGGTGATCGCGGCGCCGATCGCCGAGGCGACCGACTGGATCAGGATGTCGCGGTGCTTGACGTGGGCCAGCTCGTGCGCGAGGACACCCCGCAGCTCATCCTCTGAGAGCAGTTTGGTGATGCCGCGGGTGACCGCGACGGCGGCGTGCTGGGGGTTGCGGCCGGTGGCGAAGGCGTTGGGCTGGTCCTGGGGGATCATGTAGAGGCGCGGCATCGGCAGGTCGGCGCGGGTCGTCAGTTCGCGCACGATCTGGTAGATCCGCGGCGCTTCGGACTCCTCCAGCGGCTTGGCGCCGCTCATCTTCAGCGCCAGCTTGTCGCTGAAGAAGTAGGAGCCGAGGTTCATCAGCAGGGCGATGCCGAGGAAGACGGCGGCCGTGCTCGGGCCGCCGATGAGCGCGCCGATGACGACGAGCAGGCCCGAAAGGGAGGCAAGCAGGATCGTCGTGCGCAGGGTGGCGCCCCAGGTGGACTGCTTGGTGGTGGTCATCGCTTTTCGTGACTCCTTGGTCGGGTTGACAACCAGTATGGCCGCGAACCTGTGCATGACCTATAGGGGACAACCCCTATTCTCGCCCTGTGACGACCCTGGTCATTGTCGTGCTGGCCGTCATCGTCGTGGCGCTTGCCGTTCGTTTGCTTGTCCTTCGCCGCCGCCAGGAACCGCTGGAGCGGCTGATCGAGGAGATGGAGAAGGTCGACCTGAACCGGCCCGGCGCCGCTCTCCCCGCCTCGATCGACGGCGTCGCCGAGACCGAGGAGGTGGAGCGGATAGAGCTCGCCTTCATGCGCATGATGCGTCGCCTCGAGGCGGAGCGGCGGCGCGCCGGCTCGGCCGCGCTGCAGGCCCAGGAGCAGGAGCGAGCCCGCATCGCCCGCGACCTCCACGACGAGGTCAACCAGTCCCTGACCGGATTGCTGCTGCGACTCGAGGCGGCCCGCGAAGCGGCACAGCCTGAGCTCGCAAGCGAGCTCGACGAGACCAAGGCACTCGCCAACCAGGCGATGACCGAGCTGCTCTCACTGGCACGGCAGTTGCGCCCGACCGCGCTCGACGACCTCGGCCTGGCCGCGGCGATCGCGGGGCAGGTGGAGCAGCTCGGCCGGGGTGAGATAACGACAGAGTTCGAGGCGAGCGGCGACTTCTCCGACCTCGGCGACGACGCCCAGCTGGTCGTCTACCGAGTCGCGCAGGAGGCCCTCTCCAACGCCGCTCGCCACAGCGGCGCCTCACGCGTCAGCGTCGCGCTGCGCCGCCGCGAGGACGGCGGAGTCGAGCTCGAGGCGAGCGACGACGGACGCGGCTTCGCCTTCGAGGAGTCCGAGCGCGGCCTCGGCATCGCCGGCATGCGCGAGCGTGCCCTGCTGGTGGGTGGCGAGCTCAGCATCGAGTCGCGGCCGGGGCGCGGCACGACGGTCCACCTCACCGTTCCCGGCTGAGCGCCACACCCTCGGTCCAGGCGTCAAGGTAGTCAGGCTCCCGCGCCCCGTCGTCTTCGCAGCTCCGCGCCCAGCACCTCGGCGACGTTCTTCGGCGCATCGTCGATCTGCGCTTCGGAGAGGCGCAGGACTTGGTAGCCGAGTCGCGTCAGCTCGAGGTCGCGAGCGCGGTCGTCCTGATGGGCGACTCGGCCACGGTGGTACAGGTAGCTGTCGGTTTCGACCACCAGCCGCTCCGCTCGCCAGAGGAAGTCGACGAGGTAGGGATCAATCGGGACGTTGACCTCGGGGCGTGGCAGCCGGTGACGTCTACAGAGCGAGAGGAAGTCCCGCTCGAGGTCGCTGCGAGTTCGGTCGGCGGCATCCCGTTCGTCGATCCGCAGCCCAATCACATTTGCCTGCCGAATCGCCTTTCGCAGCTCCCACGCGGGAAGCTTGCCGGCCCTGCGACCAGGCCCCGACCCACGCAGGTCGGCGATCGTGCGCGTGGGAGTCGTCACGGGTATCCGGTGTCGCAGGGTCACATCGCCACCTTGGAGGAAGATGGACCGATGTATGCGGATCCCCGGCCGCATCGCACGTCCCCCAGAGCTGCCGACGATGACCTCGGTGCGGCCATCTCGCGCGGGCAACAGGTTCCAAAGCGATGCGGCGCTTCGGTGGCTGAGGGCCGCTCCCCAGCGCTCGAGGATCGACCTCCCGCCTGGATGGGGGCCACGTCCTACGGCCAGCACGGCGGCGAACCACCAGCCCTCGACGGATAGACCGGCATGTCCCACCGCATACACACCGCGATACACCCGATGGAGGCTGCCGGCAAGGGCCCGAGCCCTCACCGCGTCGTCGCCGATGCCAGCCTCGCGAAGCTGCCGGACCGAGACGACGCCGTGCTGCATGCGCGCGATCCCAGCGATCCGCGCAGTGGCATTGGCGACTTTCCCGTCCATTTCACGGATAAGTCGCCAATGCCTCGGAGTCGCCCCCGGCGGGCTGCGAGACTCACCGCATGCTGCGGGTTCTCATCGCCGACGACCACGGGATCGTGCGTTCCGGGCTGCGGTTGCTGCTGGAGCGACAGGCGGACATCGAGGTAATCGGAGAGGCCGCGGATGGGGTCGAGGCGCGCGACCTCGCCGTGCGCGAGCGGCCGGACCTGGCGATCCTCGACGTGAAGATGCCGAAGCTGACGGGGTTGCAGGCGACGCGGGAGATCAAGCGACAGAGCCCGGGCACGGCGGTGCTGATCCTCTCCATGCACGACGACGAGCGCTACCTCTTCGAGGCGCTCAAGGCCGGCGCCTCGGGCTACGTACTCAAGGCCCAGGCGGACACGGACCTGTTGGCCGCGATCCGTGCGGTCGAGCGGGGTGAGCCATTCCTCACCCCCGAAGCCCAGCGCACGCTGATCAAGGACGTGCTCGAGCGCGGCTCCTCGGGCGAGGAGGAGCTGACGCCGCGCGAGGAGGAAGTGGTCAAGCTCGTCGCCGAGGCGCACACGACGAAGCAGATCGCCGAGCTGCTCCACCTCTCCGAGAAGACGGTCGAGAACCACCGCTCCGCGGCAATGCGCAAGCTCGGCATGCGCGATCGGGTCGAGCTGGTCCGCTACGCGATCCGCCGCGGGCTGATCGAGCCATGACGCACCGGCAGGCGCGGCCGATCGAGCCCTGAGGCCGACGCCGCCGCTTTGATTGACTGGAGACCCAGTCGATGACCGTCAACAGCGAATACCGCGAGAAGCGCTGGCTGGCGCTGATCCTGCTTTGCTCGGCCCAGTTCGTCGTCGTGCTCGACGCCTCGATCGTCAACGTGGCGTTGCCCTCGATCGGCAAAGCGCTCGACTTCTCCCAGGAGAACCTGCCCTGGGTGGTCAACGCCTACGTGCTCACCTTCGGCGGCTTCCTGCTGCTCGGCGGCCGTACGGCGGACCTGGTCGGGCGGCGCAAGGTCTTCATGGCGGGGCTGATGCTGGTCGCCGTCGCCTCGCTGGCCGCCGGCTTTGCCGCAACCGAGGGACAGCTGATCGCCGCCCGTGCCGCGCAGGGACTCGGGGCCGCGATCATCTCACCCGCAGCCCTCTCGATCGTCACCACCACGTTCAGCGACGGCGCCGAGCGCAACAGGGCGCTCGGGGTCTGGGGCGCGGTCGCCGGCTCCGGTGGCGCCGCCGGGGTGCTGCTCGGCGGCGTGCTCACCGAAGGTCTCGGCTGGGAGTGGGTGCTCTGGGTAAACGTGCCGGTCAGCCTCGTCGCCTTCGCCCTCTCCCCCCGGCTGATCGCCGAAAGCCGCGCCGAGCACGAGACCCGCGCCTTCGACGTCGCCGGCGCGGTGACGGTCACAGCCTCGCTCTCGGTCCTCGTCTACGCCCTGGTCGACGCCAACGACGCCGGTTGGGGGTCGACGCAGACGATCGGCCTGATCGTCCTCGCCGTCGCCCTGATGGCCGCGTTCATTGCGATCGAGCTGCGTGCGGCCAAGCCGCTGGTGCCCTTCTCGATCTTCCGCATTCGCACGCTGACGGGCGCCAACGTTGTCGGCCTGCTGGTCGGCGCCTCGCTCTTCTCGATGTTCTTCTTCATCACTCTCTATATGCAGCAGGTGCTCGGCTACAGCCCGATTCACGCCGGCCTCTCCTACCTGCCGCTGTCATTGGTGATCATCGCCTCGGCCGGGATCGCCTCGCAGTTGGTGACCAAACTCGGCTACAAGCCGGTGCTGGCCGCCGGCCTGGTCTTCATCGCCGTCGGCCTGCTTTGGTTTAGCCGCGTCTCGGTCGGCGGCGGCTTCACGACCGATATCCTCGGGCCATCGCTGCTCGCCGCGGCGGGGCTGGGCTTCGCCTTCGTAACGACGACGATCGCCGCGGTTTCCGGCGTCGAGGAGAACGAGGCGGGGCTGGCCAGCGGCCTGATCAACACCTCGCAGCAGGTCGGCGGCGCGCTTGGTCTCGCGGTGCTCTCGGCGATCGCGATCTCGCGCACCGATTCGGTGATGTCGGCCGGGCACTCAACCGTGGTCAACGGCCTCACCGAGGGCTTCCAGGCGGCCTTCCTCGGCGGCGCCGCGATCGCCCTGCTCGGCTTCGTGCTGACGCTAGTTCTGATCCGCAGCGCGGACAGCCGCGCCCACGTGGAGCTGGGCAAGGAAGCCGCGACGGAATCCGCATAACCGACCGCTTCAGTAGGATTTCGAATAGATGTTGTTCTCGACCAAAGCCGAGTACGGCGTGCGCCTGATGGTCGAGCTGGGCCGGCAGCCCAGCACGGCGCCGATCTCCCTCAGTGCCGTCGCTGAAGCAGAGCGCCTGCCGCTCTCCTACCTGGAGCACCTCGTCGCCAAGCTGCGCAAGGCCGGCCTGGTCACTTCGACCCGCGGCGCGCACGGCGGCTACCGGCTGGCGAAACCGGCCGAGGAGATCACGATGGACGCGGTGGTCGAGGCGCTCGAAGGGCAGATCGCCCCGATGGAGTGCTTCCACGACGCCCCCGACGGCAAAGTGCTCTGCTCGCATGAGGACGACGGCGACCACGCCTGTTCGACCAAGCTGCTCTGGATGCGAGTGCAGGGCGGGGTTACCAAAGCCCTCTCCGGCACGACGCTGGCGGAGCTGGTGGAGTTCGGCGGTGACGGCACCAGCGCCGAGACCCGGGCCCCGGTTGGCACGGCCGCCTGAGCGAAGACTTTCCAAACCCAGAAACGGAGTGAGATTTGGCTGAGCTGGAGATACGCAACCTGCACGTGAGCGCTGAGGACAAGGAGATCCTCCGCGGCCTCGATCTCGACGTCGAGAAGGGCAAGGTCCACGCGCTGATGGGGCCCAACGGCTCCGGCAAGTCGACCCTGGCCAACGCGATCATGGGCCACCCGGCGCTCGAGGTGACCGAGGGGACGATCACCTTCAAAGGCGAGGACCTGACCGAGGCCGATCCCGACGAGCGCTCGCGTGCCGGCCTCTTCATGGCCTTCCAGTACCCGGTCTCGATCCCCGGCGTCTCGGTCAGCAAGTACCTGCGGATGGTGATCAACGCTCACCGCGAGGCACGCGGTGAGGAGCCGATCAAGATCAAAGACTTCGCCCGCGTCGCCCAGGAGGCGATGGAGCTGGCCAACATCCCCAAAGACTTCTCCAGCCGCTACCTCAACGACGGCTTCTCCGGGGGCGAGAAGAAGCGGATGGAGCTGCTGCAGCTGGCGCTGCTGCGGCCGGAGATCGCGGTGCTCGACGAGACCGACTCGGGCCTCGACATCGACGCCCTGCGCACGGTCGCGGAGGGAGTCAACAAGTTCGCCGGCCCGGAGATGGGCGTGCTGATCATCACCCACTACCAGCGCATCCTGCACATGGTGAAGCCGGACTTCGTCCACGTCATGTACGAGGGGCGGATCGTCAAGGAGGGCGGCCCGGAGTTGGTCGAAACGCTGGAGGAGAAGGGCTACGGCTGGATTCGCGAGGAGGTCGAGGCGGGCAGCGCCGCCTGACCGAGGGGACGATGGGGCAGACGACGACCAAGAGCTCCTCTCCCCCGTTTTCGATCGAGAAGGTGCGGGCCGCCTTCCCGGCGCTCGAGCGTGAGGTCAACGGGCGCCCGGTCGCCTATCTCGACAGCGGTGCCAGCGCCCAGCGGGTGCTGGCCTCGATCCAGGCGGTCGACCGCTACGAGCGCGCCCACCACTCCAACGTCCACCGCGGCTCGCACACGCTCTCGGCGGAGGCGACCGCGGCCTACGAGGGGGCGCGGGCGACCGTCGCCGATCACCTCGGCGCCGCCGACCGGCGCGAGGTGATCTTCGTCCGCAACGCGACCGAGGCGATCAATCTGGTGGCGCGGGCCTGGGGCGACGCCAACGTCGGCGCCGGGGATCGGATCGTGCTGACGGAGATGGAGCACCACTCCAACATCGTGCCCTGGCAGCAGCTGGCCGAGCGGGTGGGCGCCGAGATCGACTGGGTACCGGTCGACGAGGAGGGCCTGCTCGAGATGGGCGCCTACGGGGCGCTGCTCGAGCGCGGGCCGAAGCTCGTCGCCGTCACCCACGTCTCCAACGTGCTCGGGACGGAGAACCCGCTGGCGGAGATCTCGCGGCTGGCGCACGAGGCGGGCGCGCTCGTCCTCGCAGACGGTGCCCAGGCCGCGCCGAAGATGGCGATCGACGTCGCCGAGCTCGGGGTCGACTTCTACGCGGTCACCGGCCACAAGCTCTACGCGCCGACCGGGATCGGCGCGCTCTGGGCGAGGCTCGACCTGCTGCGGGCGATGCCGCCCTTCCTCGGCGGCGGCTCGATGATCCGCAAGGTGACCGTGGAGGGCACGACCTACGCCGACCCGCCCGCCCGCTTCGAGGCCGGCACGCCGGCGATCGCGCAGGCGGTCGGCATGGCCTCGGCGCTGCGCTGGATGGATGGCCTCGGCATGGAGGCGATCCTCGAGCACGAGCGCCAGGTCGCCGATTACACCTTGGAGCAGCTCGCCGAGGTGCCGGGGCTGCGCGTCTTCGGCCCGCCGCGCTCCCCGGAGCGGATCGGGCCCGTCTCCTTCGAGCTGGAGGGCGTCCACGCCCATGACGTCTCCGAGATCCTCGACCGCCACGGCGTCGCCGTCCGCGCCGGCCACCACTGTGCCCAGCCGCTGATGGACCGCCTCGGCGTCGCCGCCACCGCCCGCGCCAGCTTCGGTGTCTACACCACGCCCGCGGAGATCGACCGCCTGGTCGCGGGCCTGCACGACGCGCGCAAGGTCTTCGGGCTCGCCGGCTAGACGGGTACGGCGCTCCGCTAGCCTCGACTCGATATGGACGAGCTCTACCGCGACCAGATCCTCGAGCACTACAAGCGGCCGCACAATTTCGGGCGGGTCGAGCGGCCCGACCTCGAGTTCGAGGACACAAACCCGTTCTGCGGCGACGAACAGCGCGTGACGATCCGCCTCGACAAGGAGGGCAAGGTGGCGGAGGTCGCCTTCGAGGGGAAGGGCTGCGCGATCTCGACCGCGGCGACCTCGCTGCTCACCGACGAGCTGGTCGGCAAGACCCGCGAGGAACTGCTGCGGCTGCCGAAGGAGTACGTCCTCGACCTGCTCGGCATCGAGATCTCGGCAACGCGAATGAAGTGCGCGATGCTGGGACTGAAGGTGGTGAAGAGCGCCAGCCTCGGCGAGCCGGCCGAATGGGAGGACGAGGGCGAGACCGGCAACCCCAGCGAGGCCACCGCGATCTGACCCGCTACTTCGTTCCGGTGCGCCTTTCCTCCGTTAAACGGAGGAA
>DASZSJ010000135.1:0-10007 GCA_035548675.1 Solirubrobacterales bacterium | reverse complement strand
GAAAGCGTGACATATCGACACGCTTTCGGCCCGTCGGCCCCCCATGGGGTTTTAGATGTGGCTAAACTTTTTAGAGGTGGCTAAAACTTCAGAGGCAATCGAGGACTACGCGAAGGCGATCTACGCGCTCTCGCAGCAGCGGCAGGGGCCGGTCGGGAACGGCGAAGTCGCGGAGCGGTTGGGGGTGGCGCCGGCGACGGCGACCTCGATGCTGAAGAAGCTGGGCGAGATGGGCCTGGTCGAGTACGAGCCCTACCGCGGGGTCACCCTGACTGAGGCCGGCGAGAAGGTCGCGCTGGAGGTGATCCGCCACCACCGCCTGATCGAGTCTTACCTGGCCGAGGCGCTCGGCATGCCCGAGGACCGGGTGCACGCCGAGGCCGAGGTGCTCGAGCACTACATCTCCGAGGATCTGGAGCTGCTGATCGCGGCGAAGCTGGGCGAGCCGAGTCATGACCCGCATGGCACGCCGATCCCCGGTCCCGACCTGCGCATGCCCGCAACCGGCGGTGAGGCCCGGTGAAGCCACCGCCGCCCCCGCCCGACGCCACCGTCGAAGACGTCCTGCCGGGGGAGGCGGCGGTCGCCCAGGCGGCCCGCCGCTCGCTCGACGGCCACGCCCGCGGCCTCGCCCGCATCTGGCCCTTCCTCGGGCCGGCCTTCATCGCCGCCGTCGCCTACATCGACCCCGGCAACTTCGCCACCAACATCGCCGGCGGCGCCAAGTTCGGCTACCTGCTGCTCTGGGTGATCCTCTCCGCCAACCTGATCGCGATGGTGGTCCAGACCCAGTCGGCGAAGCTGGGCATTGCCACCGGCAAGAACCTCGCCGAGCTCTGCCGCGAAACCTTCTCGCGGCGCACCTCGATCGGGCTCTGGCTGCAGGCCGAGGTGGTGGCGATGGCGACCGACATCGCCGAGGTGGTCGGCGCCGCGCTCGGCCTCAACCTGCTCTTCGGCATCCCGCTCTTCCCCGCCGGGCTGATCGCCGGCGCCGGCGCCTTCGCGATCCTCGCCCTGCAGCAGATGGGCTTCCGCAAGCTGGAGGCGGGGATCACGGCGCTGGTCGGCGTCGTCGTCGCCTCCTTCCTCTTCGAGCTCTTCCATGCCGACCCCGACGGCGGCGAAGTGGCGCGGCACCTCTTCGTGCCCGGCTTCGCCGGCACCGAGAGCATCCTGCTCGCCACCGGGATCATCGGCGCGACGGTGATGCCGCACGTCGTCTACCTGCACTCGGCGCTGACCCAGCGGCGGATCGTCGGCCGCGACGCGGCCGAGCGGCGGCGCATCCTGCGCTTCGAGAAGATCGACGTGGTGATCGCTATGTCGCTGGCCGGCGTCGTCAACCTCTCGATGATGGTGATTGCCGCCGCCCTCTTCCACGAGAGCGGCCTCTCCGGGATCGATTCGATCGACGGCGCCTTCGACGGGTTGAAGGAGCTGGTCTCGCCCGGGGCGGCGACGGTCTTCGGCATCGCCCTGCTTGCCTCCGGCTTCGCCTCCTCCTCGGTCGGGACGATGGCCGGCCAGGTCGTGATGCAGGGCTTCATCCGCCGCCGCATCCCGATCTTCGCGCGCCGCGCGATCACCCTGGCGCCGGCGCTGGTCGTGCTCGCCCTCGGGCTCGACCCGACCGACGCGCTCGTCGCCAGCCAGGTCGTCCTCTCCTTCGGCATCCCCTTCGCGTTGGTGCCGCTGCTGATGTTGGCCTCGCGCCGGGACGTGATGGGGGAGATGGTCAACCCGGGCTGGCTGACCGCCGTTGCCGGGGTACTGGCGACGATGATCATCGCCCTCAACGTGTTCCTGCTGCAGCAGGTCTTTTTCGGCTGAGGCGGGGGAGGCGAGGGGATGCCCCTCCGCCGAGCAACAGCGGGGAGGCTCGTCGGAGGGGCATCCCCTCGCCGCTCAGGCTTCGGCGGCGAGGAGGCCTGCTGCCAGCGTCACCAGCTCTCTCGACATGCGCGATCTCGGTACAACGAGGTCGACGCCGGCAGCCTCCGCTGCTTGCTTGGTCTCGACGTCGACGTGGGAGTAGTAGCCGAGGACGGGGATGCCGAGGCCGACCAGGGCCTCGGGGTTCTCGGCGTCGAGGTCGGCGACGATCAGCTCCGCCTCGTCCAGCGGCGCCGCGGCCAGGGCGGGGGAGAGGGTGACCTCGTGGCCGGCCGCGCTCAGCATCGCCTCGACCCTGCTGCCCAGCAGCAGGTCGGTCGCGATCGCGACGACCCGCGCCACTAGATCGAGCGGCGCTGGCGGAACTCCTCGCGCACGCTCTCCGGACGGCCCCACATCTGCACGACCTCGGAGCGGCCCTCGCGTACCTCGCGCAGCTGCATCTCGCCGGCGACGCCTTCGCTGTCGAGCTTCGCCAGCACTCCCTTGACGGTCTCCGCCGCGGCGGCGTGGCCGAAGCTGTGGGCGACGATCAGGCGCCAGTCCCAGTCGGCCTGCGAGTAGGGCTGGGCGTTGACCTGGCTCAGCGTCACCGCGGCGTCGACGTAGCGGCTCTCGTCGGCGATGCGCAGGTCGAGCTCGAGGTCGGTCCAGTCGGGCGGCATCGCGTCGAGCACCTGCTGGAAGTCGGCGGCCAAGCTCACGGCTGCAAGCCTAGCCTGAACGCCTCGCCCACATCGAGGGGATGTTCGAGCAGGCCGTGCTCGCGGTCCCAGCGGGCCCAGGCGCGCAGCACCGCCGGGTCGAGGGGGGCGGGATGCAGGTCGGGTAGGAGGACGTCGAGCTGCGCCTGTTGTTCGCTGCGGTCGAGGCTCGGCACTTCGGCCAGCAGGTCGTCGAGGCCCCGCTCGGGGTGGGCGACCGCCAGTGCGTAGCCGCGGGTCGTCGCGGCGAGGACCGCGCGGACGAGGTCCGGGTCGTCTTCGACCGTCTTACTGGACGTCGCCAGGACGAGCTCCGGATAGGGCGGGGCGCCATAGCGGTCGACCTTGAAGACCTGAATCGGCACGCCCTGGCGGCGCAGCGCGACCGCCTCCGCGTTCCAGAAGCCGGTCGCGGCGTCGACCCTGCCGGCGGCGAGCGCGGAGATCGCGTTGAAGCCGATCGTCACCCGCTGCACCCGCGCCGGTTCGCCGCCGTCGGCGCTCACCTCGGAGTCGACGACGGCTTCGTCGGAGGGGAGGCCGGTGACGCCGACTGTGCGGCCCGCCAGATCGCGCGGGGAGGCGATGCCGCGGTCGGCGCGGGCGATGATCGCGGCCAGCGGGCGCTGCACGATCGGCATCAGGCCGACGATCTCGATGCCGCGCTCGCGGGCGATGCCGAGGTCGTGAACGTCGAGGATGGCGAAATCGGCGCGGCCGGCGGCGAGCAGCTTGGGCGCGTCGGTCGACTCGCCCGGCTGGCGGATCGTCAGGTCGATCCCCCGCTCGCGGTAATAGCCCTCGCGCCGGGCCGCGTAGACCCCGGAGTGGACCGCGTTTGGCGTGAAGTCGAGCACGAGCGCCGCGCCGCGAGGCGCGCCCGGTTCCGCACCGCTCTCACCGCCGCCGGCGCAGCCGGCGAGCAGGGAGGCGGCCGCCAGCAGCGCGACAGCCAACTTCATCTGGGGCGGCAACCTATTGGATCCGCTCAATATGGGTAGACTGGCGCCGCCCCAGTCGAATACAGGGAATTTAGGAGGAGAGAGTGCAGGAGAGAGGACTTCCGGCATACCTTGCTGAGCTAATAGGCACCTTCTTGTTGGTGTTCTTCATCACCAGCGTCGTCGTGCTCTTCGTCTCGACCGGCGAACAGGCCCAGTTCGGGTCCGACTTCGCGGTCATCGGCCTCGTCCACGCGTTCCTGCTCTTTGGGCTGATCGTCATGTTCGGCGTGGTCAGCGGCGGGCACTTCAACCCAGCGGTGACCCTCGGCGCCTGGGCAATCAGGCGGATCTCGTCGGTCGACGCGCTGATCTACATGTTGGCCCAGCTTTCGGGCGGCGTGCTGGGGGCGCTGCTCTGCAAGGGCCTGCTGCTCGACGAGGGCCGCGCCACCAGTTACGGCGCGGCGACCGTCAGCGGCCTGCTCGGCGGCAACTTCCAGGGGGCGATCGTCGAGGCGGTCGGCACCTTCTGCCTGGTGCTGGTGATCCTCGCCGCCGTCTTCTCCCGCAAGAGCTTCAAGGAGTGGGCGCCGCTGGCGATCGGCACCACGCTTGGCTTCATCGTCATGGTCGGCGGTCCGCTCACCGGCGGCTCCTTCAACCCCGCCCGCTGGTTCGGCCCGGCGCTGGTCGGCAACGAGTGGGGTGGCGTCTGGCCCTACCTGGTCGGCCCGATCGTCGGTTCGCTGCTTGCGGCCGCGGTATTCCGCTTCGTGCTCGAGCGCGGTGGCCTACCGCCCACCGAGCCGGCGGAGCCGGTGCGACCGCCCGCGCCGAAGTACTCCGAGGGCGCCCGCTGAGCCGGGCCCCCGACCTTCGATTCGACTGAGTTGACACCGGGCCGGCACTGCCGGCCCGGTGCTTTAGTGCAGTAGCTTGGGCAGCGTGCGGCGCGTCACCTTTTCCCGCAACTACACGCTCTCCCTCTCGCGGACCTGCCAGTGCTACTGCAAGTACTGCGCCTTCGCCACGCACCAAGCCCACATCCGCGATCCGGATGAAGTCGAGAAGCTCCTCGACGAGGCGGTGCGCCGCAATGCGAAGGAGCTGTTGGTTCTTACCGGGGAGCGCCCCGAGGTCAACCCCGTCGTCGCGGCCAAGCTGGCCGAGTGGGGTCACGAGGACTTCACCTCATACGTCGTCTGGAGCTGCGAACGAGCGCTCGAGCGGGGGATGCTCCCGCACACCAATATTGGCGTGCTCGACCACGAGGACCTGAGCCGACTGCGCGAGGTCACGGCCTCCCAGGGCCTGATGCTGGAGTCGGTCTCCGAGCGTCTGATGGAAACCGTCCACGCCGGTTCTCCCACCAAGCACCCGGCCAAGCGCCTGGCGACGATCCGGGCCGCCGGCGAATTGAAGATCCCGTTCACGAGCGGGATCTTGGTCGGCATTGGGGAGAGCGAGGAGGAGCAGGTCGAATCGCTCGAAGCCCTGGCCGAGCTCCACAGGGAGTACGGCCACCTGCAGGAGGTGATCCTGCAGAACTTCGTGGCGCACCCGAAGTACTACGGGCAGGAAGTGGCGGACATCGCCGATGAGGCATCGCTCGAAAGGTGGAAGGAGGGCGGGAGACCCTCCACCGAAGACCGTCGCGCAGCTGATCCGGGAGGGCAATTCGAGGCGGCATCTCAGGGCCTTCGGCTGGAGGGTCCCCTGCTGTCCACCCCGGAGGGTCCTCCGCTGTCCACCCCGGCTTGGGCGTCGCCCGTTGGGGTTGACGACATCAAGCGGTTGATTCTGGAGTGCAAGCGGTTGATGCCGGACGTGGGGATCCAGGTGCCGCCCAACTTGTCGGATGCTTGGGATGAGCTGGTCGAGGCAGGCGCGACTGACCTCGGTGGCTTGTCGGCGAATGGGGACCACATCTCGCCCGAGCATGCGTTCCCCAGTCCCCATGAGGTTCGCAAGTCACTTGCTCCCAAGGGCTTTGCGCTGACCGAGCGTCTCTGCGTCTACCCGCAATACATGGACCCCGAGTGGATGGAGCAGGGGGTCCTTGACGTGGTCAAGCTGAAGTACTGGAGCTTCATTCCGCGCAAGGGGTCCGGCAGGCGAAGCGAAGAGACGCTCGACGCGAAGCTCGCCGAGCAAGCGATAGCCAAGGGACGCGACGGCCAGGAGCTCTCCGAGGACGAGCTGACGGCGCTGTTCGCCGAGACGCGGCCCGAGGCGATCGAGGAGATGCGGGTGGCTGCCGACGAATTGCGGCGGGAGCTGGCGGGGGATCGGGTGACCTTCGTCGTCAACCGGAACATCAACTTCACCAACATCTGCACGGTCGGCTGCGCCTTCTGCGGGTTCGGCCAGGGGCGGCGCTCGCCGGATGCCTACGAGGTCTCCGAGGAGGATTTCGCCGAGCGGGTGCGGGAGGCGGTCGAGTTCGGCGCGACCGAGCTCTGCATGCAGGGGGGGATCCACCCCGACCTGACGCTGGAGGAGTACGGCCGCTGGCTGCGTCTGGCCAAGGACGTGGCGCCGCAGCTGCACCTGCACGCCTACTCGCCGATGGAGGTGCACTTCATGTGCGAGCGCTCGGGCAAGCGACCGGAGGAGGTCTTCGAGTACCTGCTCGAGTGCGGGTTGGGCTCGACGCCGGGCACCGCGGCGGAGGTGCTCGACGACGGCGTGCGGCAGCGGATCTCGCCCAACAAGCTGCCGGTGGCGCGCTGGATCGAGATCATCGAGGCCTCCCATCGCGCCGGGCTGCGCTCGACCTCGACCGTGATGTTCGGCCACATCGAGGAGCCGCGCGAGCTGGCCCGGCACATGCGCGTCGTCCGCGCCCTGCAGGAGCGCACCGGCGGCATCACCGAGTTCGTGCCGCTCAGCTTCATCCCCTTCAACACGATGCTCGGCCGCACGCACGGGATCGAGGAGATCTCGGCGGCGGAGAACCTCAAGCACACCGCCGCCTTCCGCCTGGCGCTGGGCCGGACGGTCCCCAACCTGCAGGCGAGCTGGGTGAAGATGGGGCTCGACGCGGCCACCGAGGCGCTGCGCTGGGGGGTCAACGACCTCGGCGGCACCCTGATGGAGGAGAACATCTCGCGCATGGCCGGGTCCCAGCACGGCGTCCGCCTCGAGCCCGAGCAGCTGATCGCCGCCGCCCGCGCCGCCGCCCGCGAGCCCGCTCAGCGCACGACGCTCTACGAGATAGTTGAGACTTACTAGCCAAACGCCTATGGTGGGTAAATCGGTTCTCGGGTCTCACTTGGGGGGAGATTCCCGGTCCTCGCGGTCTTTTCGCTGATCGGGCTAGCGGTCGTGCTCTGCACGATTGCGCTGCTTGGTCTGAAGCCCTGGGAACCGGATGAGTCGGTTCCGCGCCTCGCGCCACCCGGCGTCGCGACCGGGGTGGGCGACTCGGTTGCCCTGCCCACGGTGGCGCCCGCCGTCGCGGTGGCGAAGAGCGCGGTCACCCTGGGCCGGGCAGTGCGCATCAACCGGCCCGGCGTGCGTCCCGGCGAGGGAGAGGGGCGCGAAAGCGCGCCCGCGGTCGGCCCCGCCCTCGCGGTTGCGGTGCCCGCCGGCGGGGAAACGGCACCGGCGCCGGGAGCAGTGCCGCTCCCCGCGAGCCCGCCGCCCGAAGCGCCGCCCGCCGCTGCGCCGCCGGCGCCCGAGCTGGCCTCGGTTCCGAGCCCGCCGCCTGGCGCCGCGCCCGAAGCGAAAACGCCGGGTGGCCCCGTCTCCGCAGGCACCCCCGGTGCCCCCGGTGGAGCGGAGGAAGAACCGGGCGAGCCCGAAGAAGCCTGCGAAGGGGACGAATACGTGCTCACGGTCACGCCGCTGGAAGGGGACGGCGAAGCGGTCGCGATCGTGCTCGAACACGTTGCCGCCGATGGGAGCGTCGAGACCCTCGAGCTCGAAGGCGACGTCGAGGACGCCCGCAGCCTCGTCTTCGAGCTCAGCGCCGAAGGCGGCTGCGTCGAGGTCGAATTCGTGCCGCCAGCGCCGGTCGAGGCCGTGCCGCCGACGCCAACGCCCTAGCCCGATGCGGGCGATGGTCCTGGAGCGCCAGCGGGAGCCACTGCGGCCCGCTGAGCTGCCCGACCCGCAACCCGCCGCGGGGCAGGTGCTGCTCTCGGTCCACGCCTGCGGCGTCTGCCGCACCGACCTGCACATCGTCGACGGCGATCTGGAGCGGCCGAAGCTGCCGCTCGTCCCCGGGCACCAGATCGTCGGCACGGTGCTCGAGCGCGGCGAGGGGGCCGAGCGCTTCGCCGTCGGCCAGCGGGTCGGCGTGCCCTGGTTGGGCTGGACCGACGGCAGCTGCCGCTACTGCCGCTCGGGCCGGGAGAACCTCTGCGACCACGCCCGCTTCACCGGCTACGACCTCGACGGCGGCTACGCCGAGCTGGCGGTCGCCGACGAGCGCTTCTGCTTCCCGATCCCGGAGGGGTACCCGGACGAGCAGGCGGCGCCGCTGCTCTGCGCGGGTCTGATCGGCTACCGGGCGCTGCGCCTGGTCGGCGATGCCGAGCGGATCGGCTTCTACGGCTTCGGCGCCTCCGCCCACATCCTCTGCCAGGTCGCCGCCCATCAGGGGCGACGGGTCTTCGCCTTCACGCGGGAGGGCGACGAGGAGGGGCAGGCGTTCGCGCGCGAGCTGGGCGCCGAGTGGGCGGGCTCCTCGGCGGAGACCCCGCCGGAGGAGATCGACGGGGCGATCGTCTTCGCCCCCGTGGGCGCGCTGATGACCACGGCGCTGCGCGCCAGCGCCAAGGGCGCCCGCATCATCAGCGCCGGGATCCACATGAGCGACATCCCCAGCTTCCCCTACGCGCAGCTCTGGGGCGAGCGGGTGCTCGGCTCGGTCGCCAACCTGACCCGCCAGGACGGCGAGGAGTTCCTCGCGCTTGCCCCCCGGGTCCCCGTCCGCACCGAGGTCGAGCTGCACCCGCTCGAGCGCGCCAACGAGGCCCTCGACTCGATCCGCACCGGCACCCTCCGCGCCGCCGCCGTCCTCTCCATTTGAACTGCATCAAATTTTCACCCCGGGGGGTAGAAAATTTGATGCAGTTCGGCTAGCGGAAGAGGTCGTCGCTGCGGGGGCGGCGCAGGGCCTGGGCGCCGGGGCCGTCCTCGGCGATGACGAAGCGGTCGAGGCCGCGGAGGAGGACAGCGGGCACGTTGCTGTCCTTGCCGCGGACGAGGTCGGCGGCGGCTGCGGCCTCGTCGGCGACGGCGATCTCGGTTGCCAAAAGCTCTCGTCCGTGAGCGTCTGCCCGTCCTCGCCAGTCATCTAGGGGCAGCAGCCCTGCACAGCCGATCGCCACCTCGCTTTGGCCCAGGCGCCACGCACGCCCGAAGCTGTCGGAGATCACGACACCGAGGTTGAGAAGGAGTCGGGGGTGGGACTCGCCGGACACTCCCCGTCCGCCGAGGCCCACCCCCGACTCCTGCCCGGCCACGGAGGCGACAATTTCCTCTCGGATCCGGCGGGCTGAGGCGTCAGGGTCGAGGGGCAGGAGGCAGGCCGTGTCGTCGTCGGGGACGTTGGAGCTGTCGATGCCGGCGTTGGCGCAAACGAAGCCGTGGTGCGTCTCGACGATCAGGACGCCGCCCTCGGCGCGCAGCACCTCGCTGCTCTCCTCCAGGACCAGCTCGACCAGGGCCGGCTCCTTGCCGAGCACGGCGGCGAGCTTGCGTGCCTCCGCTCCGGGAATCACCGAGGAGAGGCGACGCAGGCGTCCCTCCGCCTTGGAGACGACCTTCTGGGCGATGACGATGACGTCGCCGGGCTCGATCTCGGCTCGCGCGGCGATCAACTCGCCAAGCGGCATCCCCTCCTCCACCTCGGGCAGCCCGCCAATCCCGATCGCCTCCACCAGCCTCATTCCGGTGCGCCTTTGCTCGGATATGGGGGGATAAAGCGCACCGGAACGGGTGGGGGGCTCATATGCCGAGGGCCCTCGCGGTGCGCTTTGCCCGGCCGCGGTCCCGCTCCAGCGCCATGGTCAGGGCGACGACGTCGGCGGGGGTGTCGAGGTCGAGCGCCAGCGAGGGCAGCTCCTCGACTCCGTAGGGGACCCCCGCCGCCCGGGCGGCGGCGACGTGGCGGGCGCAGCTGCCCTCGCCGAAGGAGGGCTCGATCGCGTCGGGGGGCGCCAGGGCCAGCGCGTTGGTGCCGGTGCCATGGCGGTCGGGGACGACGCCGACGTAGCGCTCGGGCATGCCGGTGAGCAGGCGCTCGAGCTCGCGCGGCGCCAGCAGCGGGCAGTCGATCGGCAGCAGCACGACGCGCTCGGCGCCGAGCTCGCGGGCGCGGGCAATCCCGGCCAGCGCGGCGTCGGAGTGGCCGCCCTCGTCGGGGTCGGCGACGAGCTCGGCGCCCGCCGCCCGCGCCAACTCCTCGGCGCGCGGCTCGCCGGTGACGACGAGGGTGCGCTCGATCGAGCGC
>DASZSJ010000134.1:0-20384 GCA_035548675.1 Solirubrobacterales bacterium | reverse complement strand
CCTTTGCTCCCCATATCGGAGCAAAGGCGCACCGGAACGGCATAGGCTGCTGGCTATGAGCGAGACCAGCGAGCAGGCCATCAGCAAGGGCGAGGGCTACGCCGTCGCCAACCTCAGCGACCTCGGCGAGGGGCCGGGATTTCGCAAGATCCGCAAAGCGCTGGGCGTCACCGCCTTCGGCGTCAACGCAATCGTGCTGCCGCCCTCCTACGAGACCGGTCGCCACTACCACGAGCAGCAGGAGGAGCTCTACTTCCTCCACAGCGGTCGTGTCGCGATCGAGTTCGGCGACGGCACGAGCCACGAGCTCGACCCCGGCGGCCTCGCCTGGGTCGATGCCTCGACCGTGCGCAAGCTGAGGAACCTCAGCGACTCCGAGGATGCGGTTTACGTGATCGTTGGGGGCAAGGACGGGTACGTCGGGAGGGATGGGCGGCTGCCTGAGGGGGAGACGCACCGGTAGCTTCGATTGTGGTCATTCGAGGGAGGGGTGAGGACCCCCTGCCCCGGAGACCGTCGCGCAGCTGGGCCCAGGCACAGGGTCCAAGCGTGGACACTTGAGCCTCCGGGTCAGGGGGTCCTCACCCCTCCGACGAGCGGCAATCGAGGCTCGTGGCAAGCGCCGCGCCCACAGAGAGTCGGCGCGTCTCTCCCGAGAGTCCAAAGCTCTCCAAGGGATGAAGCTTGTCGGCTAGCGCCGGAAGCTTTCTCCTCGTCGAGGTTCGCGACCGGAAGCTCTTCACTGGACGGACGGGGCTTTTTCGAGTCGCGAGCTCGTGTGGGTGAGCGGTGGGGAGCCCCTCTCCCTGAGGCTCAGAGATGACGCATGGACCCTGACCCTGGCCCCAGCTGCGCGACGCGCCTCAGGGAGAGGGGCTCCCCACCGCGCCTGCACAAAACCTCGTGCCTAAAACCCCTGGTCGATCCAGGGCATCTTGTCCCGCATCTCGCGCCCGACCCCCTCGACCTGGTGGCTCTTCCCCTCCTCGCGCATGCGCGAGAGGTTCTCGCCGCCGGCGCGGTTCTCGGCGATCCACTCGCGGGCGAACTCGCCCGACTGGATCTCGCCGAGGATCTGCTTCATCGCCGCGCGGGACTCCTCGCCGATGACGCGCTTACCGCGGGTCATGTCGCCGTACTCGGCCGTGTTGGAGATCGAGTAGCGCATGCCCTGGATCCCCTTCTCGTACATCAGGTCGGCGATCAGCTTCAGCTCGTGCAGGCACTCGAAGTAGGCGAGGCGGGGGTCGTAACCGGCCTCGACCAGGGTCTCGAAGCCGGCGCGGACCAGCTCTGAGGCGCCGCCGCAGAGGACGGCCTGCTCGCCGAAGAGGTCGGTCTCGCACTCGTCCTTGAAGGTCGTCTCGATGATCGCGGCGCGGCCGCCGCCGATGCCAGCGGCGTAGGCGAGCACAAGGGCGTGGGCGTTGCCGGTGGCATCCTGGTGGACCGCCATCAGGCAGGGCACGCCGTTGCCTTCCTCGTACTGGCGGCGGACCAGGTGGCCGGGGCCCTTGGGCGCGACCATGCCGACGTCGACGCCGGGTGGGGGCACGATCTGCTCGAAGTGGATGGCGAAGCCGTGGGCGAAGAGCAGCAGGTTGCCGGGGGCGATGCCGTCGGCGATCTCGGCCTCCCAGACCTCGGCCTGCTTCTCGTCGGGCAGCAGGATCATCACCGCGTCGCCGCGGCTGGCGGCTTCGGCGATGTCGAGCACCTCGAGTCCAGCCGCTTCCGCCTTGGCGCGACTGGTGGAGTCGGGACGCAGGCCGACGACGACGTCGACCCCCGAGTCCTTCAGGTTGAGCGCGTGCGCGTGGCCCTGGGAGCCGTAGCCGAGGATCGCGACCGTCTTGCCCTGCAGCAGCGAGAGGTCGGCGTCGGAGTCGTAGAAGATGTCCTGCTTCTGGTCACCTGCGTTGTCGTCTGGCATGGGCCGCAGGCTAGCGGAGGGCGCGCCTCATCAGCTTGCCCGAGGGCGTGCGCGGCAGCGCCGCCGCCAGCTCGACTCGCTTCGGCACCTTGTAGCCCGCCAGCGACTCGGCGCAGTGGCGGCGCAGCTCATCGGGACTCAGCTCCGAGCCTTCCTGGAGCACGACGATCGCGGTGACCGCCTGCTGCCACTCCGGGTCCTCGCGGCCGACCACGGCGGCGTCGGCGACCTCGGGGTGGCGCAGCAGCACCTTCTCGACTTCGGCCGGGACGACGTTCTCGCCGCCGCTGACGATCATGTCGTCGATTCGGTCTTCGACGTAGAGGAAGCCCTCCTCGTCGATGCGGCCGAGGTCACCGGTGTGCAGCCAGCCGTCGGCGTCGGCCCGCCCCGGCGCGACGGTCGGGCCCTGGACCAGGATCTCCCCCTCCCGGATCCGCAGGTGGGTGGTTAGCAGCGGGCGGCCGGCGGAGCCGAGCTTGCGGCGCGCATCGGCGGGTGCCAGCGTCGTCACCTGCGAGCAGGACTCGGTCAGGCCGTAGGTCTGGACCACGGTTGCGCCGCGCCCCAGCGCCTCATCCAGCGGGTCCTCCGGCACCGGCCCGCCGCCGACCAGGATCGCCCGCGGCCCGGAGAGGTCGGCGCCGGCCTCGAGCAGGCGGAGCAGCATCGTCGTCACCAGCGAGACCACCGAGATCTCGTCGCGCTCGAGCGACGCGGCGACGCGGTCGACGTCGAAGCCGTCGTGGATCACCGCCGTCGTGCCGTAGATCACCGAGCGCATGACGATGCCAAGGCCGGAGATGTGGCTGAGCGGCAGGCAGCAGAGCCAGCGGTCGGAGGGCTCGACGCCGATGTTGAAGGCCGAGCCGACCGCGTTCCAGAGGAAGTTGCCGTAGGTGAGGCCGACCGGGTCGGGCCTGCCGGTGCTGCCGCTGGTCATCACGCGGGCGGCGACGTCGTCCATGTCGTGCTCGCCGAGCAGCGGCAGGTCGGCCTCGTTCTGGGTCAGCTCGCCAGCGTCATCGAGGTCGACCGCGGGCTCCTCGGCGGCGAGGATCGCGGCGCGCTCCTCGGGCGAGAGCCGCGGGCCGAGCGGCAGCAGCACCGCGCCCGCCTTCATCAGCGCGTGGATCATCACTACCTGCTCGCGGCGCGGGTGAGCGGTCATCGCCACGAGCGAGCCACGGCGCACGCCGTGGGCGGTGAGGCGGCGGGCGACCCAGGTGGCCTCGGCCTCCAGCTCGGCATAGGTCACCTCGGAGCCGTCGGCGAGGAGCGCGGTGCGCTCGGGGCAGCTTTGGGATCTCTGGGCCAGCCAGTCGTCGAGTTTCATCGGCGGGATATCGTCCCCATCATGCCCAAACGCCACAAGCAGGCCCCATCCGATGAGTTCCTCCACGCGCCGATCGAGTGGAGGGCAGCCGGGGAGTACGAGGACATCCGCTACGAGACCGCCGAGGGGATCGCCAAGGTCACGATCGACCGGCCCGAGGTGCTCAACTCCTTCCGTCCGCAGACCCTGGTTGAGGTCGCGGCGGCGCTGGAGCTGGCGCGCGAGGACACCGAGGTCGGTGTCGTAATCCTCAGCGGGGAGGGCACGCGGGCGTTCTGCGCGGGCGGCGATCAGGGGGTCCGCGGCGACAGCGGCTACGTCGCCGAGGGCGAGTCGCTCGGCCGCTTCCACGTCACCGACCTGCAGGTGCAGATGCGGCGGCTGCCCAAGCCCGTGGTGGCGATGGTGGCCGGCTACGCGGTTGGCGGCGGCCACGTCCTGCACGTCTGCTGCGACCTGACGATCGCCGCCGACAACGCCGTCTTCGGCCAGACCGGGCCGCGGGTCGGCTCCTGGGACGGTGGCTTCGGCGCCTCGCTGCTGCGCGATCTAGTCGGCACCAAGAAGGCGAAGGAGTTCTGGCTGCTCTGCCGGCAGTACGACGCCGCCGAGGCGCTCGAGATGGGGCTGGTCAACACGGTCGTACCGCTCGACCGCCTGGAGGCCGAGACCGTCGCCTGGTGCCGCGAGATGCTCGCCCTCTCCCCCTTCGCCCTGCGCCTGGTCAAGGCCAGCTTCAACGCCCACGAGGACGGCTACGCCGGCATCCAACAACTGGCACATGACGCCAACCTGCTTTTCTACGGCAGCGAGGAGGCACGCGAGGGGCGTGAGGCGTTCAAGCAGAAGCGGCAGCCCGACTTCTCCCAGTTCCCGCGAAGGCCATGACGGCGGTGGCGCGCGGGTCCTGTTGCCGGGGAGGGGGGCCTGCGGGCAGTCCACGGGCTGTCCTCGACCCCCCTCCCCCACACCACCCGCGCGAGACGCCGCAACGGCAAACGGGAGAAGTGCGATGAGGATCTGGCTGATGGCTGCGCGGCCGCGCACGCTGCCCGCGGCGATAGCTCCCGTGCTGGTCGGGACCGCGGCGGCGGTCGAAGCGGCCGGGGACCTGCCCCGGCTGGGTGCCTTCCTCGCCGCCCTCGTCGGCTCGATCTTCATTCAGATCGGGACGAACCTCGCCAACGACTACTCGGACGCGCGGCGGGGGGCCGATACGGCGGAGCGGCTCGGGCCGGTGCGCGTGACCTCGGCCGGGCTGATGACGCCGCGGCGGGTGTTGAACGCGACCTGGATCGCCTTTGGCGTCGCGGTCGCCTGCGGCATCTACCTGGCGGCCGTCGCCGGCCTGGTGATCCTGCTTGTCGGCGCGCTCTCGATCGCCGCCGGCGTCCTCTACACGGGCGGGCCGCGGCCCTACGGCTACGCCGGGCTGGGCGAGGTCTTCGTCTTCCTCTTCTTCGGCCTGGTCGCCGTCAACGGCTCCTACTACGTGCAGCTGGAGCGGCTCGACGCGCTGCCGCTGGGCCTCTCGATCGCGGTCGGCTTCATCGCCACGGCGATCCTCGTCGTCAACAACGTGCGCGACCTGGAGACGGACCGGCGAGCCGGCAAGATGACCCTGGCCGTGCGCATGGGACGCCACAACGCGATCGTCCTCTACCGCTCGCTGGTGCTCGGCGCCTTCCTCGTGCTGCCGATCTCGCTGCTCGTCGCCGGGACCAGCGCGTTGCCGCTGATCGGCCTGCTCGCCCTGCCACTGGCCGTCAAACCGATGCGGGCGGTGACCAACCGCACCGACGGCCCCTCGCTCAACGGGGCGCTGGCGGGAACGGGCGCCCTGCTCGGCGCCTTCAGCCTGCTGGCCTCGGTGGGCCTGCTGCTCGGAAGCTGAGATGCGAACTGCATCAAATTCTCCTTCTGGCAGGTAGAGAATTTGATGCAGTTCGCATAGACCTTCGGCATGAAGATCGCCAGGGCAGAGGTCGTCCCCTACGCGCTGCCATTCCGCGAGCCGTATGTGACGGCGCGGGGGACGCTGACACAACGCGAGATGGCGCTGCTGCGGCTGCGGGACGAGGATGGGCTCGTTGGGCTGGGCGAAGCGGTACCGCTGTCCCTGCGCGGGAGCACGAGCCTGGCCACGGTCGTGGCGGAACTGGAAGCACTGGCGGGGCGCGAGGAGCTCGACGAGGAGACCCTGCGTGGGGACGCCCCCGGGCTCTCGGCTCCGGCGCGGTGCGCGGCCCTGACCGCGTTGCTGGATCTGCGGGGCAGGCGAGCGACAGCAATGGGCGAACCGTCCGACGCGACTTCGGCGGGGGAGTCATCCGCTGCGGCTGACCTCCAGCCGATCGAGTGCAACGCGACGCTGATCGCCGGCGAGCCCGCGGCGGTCGCGGCCGACGCAGAACGCTGGGCGACGGAGGGCTTCGGCACCTTCAAGCTGAAGCTTGGCGCCGGAGACGACGTCGGGCAGGTGCGGGCGGTGCGCGACGCTCTCGGCCCCGCAGCGAAGATTCGGGTCGATGCGAACGCCGCCTGGGACGTGCAGGTGGCGGCGCGGATTCTGAGCCAGATCGAGCCGTTCGAGATCGAGCTTGTCGAGCAGCCCGCCCCCACGCTCGAAGAGCTCGCCCAGATCGGCGCGGCGACTTCGATCCCGGTCGCGGGCGACGAGAGCATCGAGTCCCGTGCCGACGCCGAGCAGGCGGTGCGGCTGGGCGCCTGTGATCTAACCGGCGTCAAGCTTTCCAAGGTGGGTGGACCGGAGGAGGCAATTGAGATCGCGACGGTGATGCCCGTCTACATGACCAGCGCGCTCGATGGCCCGGTGGGCATCGCCGCGGCCGCGCAGGTCGCGCAGACGCTCGATGCCCAGCGAATGGGCGGCGCCTCTCATCTGGCCCACGGCCTCGCCACCCAACGCCTCTTCACCTCGACCGTCGCTTCGGTCGAGTGCGAGCTGCGCGACGGCATGCTGCACCTTCCCCCAGGCCCGGGCCTGGGAGTGGAGATCAACGAGGACGCCCTGCGAATGCATCGGCTCTAAGGGGCTGTGGCGACTTGTTCCCCTACGTGGGGGAACAAGTCGCCCCAATAGGCTCTCGAGGATGGACCCGACCAACGGCAACACGGCGCTCGCCTCGGCGCTCGTCGAGGAGCTGGCGCGGGGGGGTCTGCGACACGCGGTCGTCTCCCCTGGCTCGCGCTCGACGCCGTTGGCTGTGGCGCTCTGGCGGCAGCCGGAAATTGAGGTCAGTGTGATCGTTGACGAGCGCTCGGCCGCGTTCTTCGCGCTCGGAGCGGCACAAGCAAGCGGCACACCCGTAGCGCTGCTCTGCACCTCGGGCACTGCTGCCGCCAATTACCACCCGGCGATCTGCGAGGCGGACGAGTCGGCGTTGCCGCTGGTCGTGTTGACGGCGGACCGACCACCCGAGCTGCGCGGGATCGGCGCCGGCCAGACGATCGACCAGGTCAAGCTCTACGGCGATTCGGTGCGCTGGTTCTGCGAAGTCGGCACGCACGAGGCGGATGACGACGGGCTGCTGCACTACCGCTCGGTCGCCTGCCGGGCGCTGGCGGCGGCTCGCGGTGAGCCCCGCCCGGGCCCGGTCCATCTCAACCTGCCCTGGCGTGAGCCGCTGGCGGCGCTCGCCGTCGCGGGTGCGGTCACGGCGACCGACCCCCTGGCGCTCGCGGGGCGCGATGACCGGCCGCTGACCGCGGTCACCTCGATCGATCTCGAGCCATCGGCCTTCCTGCTCGACGAGGTGGCGGGCCACATCGGCGATGCGATCTCCGGGGTGATCGTCGCCGGCCGCCAGCTCGACCCCGAGCTGCGCGAGCCGCTGGCGCACCTCGCCCAGGCGTCGGGCTTTCCGATCCTCGCCGAGCCGACCTCGCAGCTGCGCTGCGGGCCGCACGACCGCTCCCGCGTCGTCTCCACCTACGACCTGCTGCTGCGCGAAGAGCATTTCGCTCGCTCGGTCGTGCCCGACCTCGTTCTGCGCTTTGGCGAGATGCCGACCAGCAAGCCGCTGCGCGCATGGCTCACGGCAAGCGGCGCCGACCAGATCGTCGTCGACCCCCGCGGCGGCTGGAATGAGCCAACCAACCGTGCCGCCGCGATCCTGCGCGCCGACCCGACCGAGCTGGCGGCGGGCTGGGCAACGCGGCTGGAAGGGGAAGAGCGCCCGGCGCCGCAGCGCTGGCTCGACGCCGAGGCGGCGGCCCGCGAAGCGCTGGAAACGGCGCTCGACCGCGACGAGCCGAGCGAGCCCGCGCTGCACCGAGCCCTGGGCCGGGCACACGCCGACGGTGACCTCGTCTACACCGCCTCGAGCATGCCGATTCGCGACCAGGAGGCGTTCCTGCCCTCCACCGAGGCGGACGCCCTCTTCCTCTGCAACCGCGGCGCCAACGGCATCGACGGCCTCCTCTCCTCCGGGATCGGCGCAGCCCAGGCCAGCGGCCGCCCGACCACGATCGTCACCGGCGACCTCGGCCTCCTCCACGACATCGGCGGCCTCGCCGCGCTGCGCGATGTCTCCACCCCGGTCCGCATCGTCGTCATCGACAACGACGGCGGCGGCATCTTCGGCTTCCTGCCACAGGCCGAGGCACTGGGCGAGGAGGAGTTCGAGGCTCTGCTCGGCACCCCGCGCGGCGTCGACGTCGCCCGCGCGGGCGCCCTCTTCGACCTACCCCATCGGCGCATCGAAAGATCAACTGAGCTATCCAACGCGCTTGCCGCCGGCACTGGTTTGGTTGAGATCAAGGTTGATCGCAGGGCCAACGTCGAGCTTCACCGTGACCTCAGCGCCGCGGTCGCGGAGGCGATCGAAACTGTCCGCTAACAGGAGATCGGGCCAGCCGCGCGCCCAGGCCCAGGCTGCCAGACAGCTCCGGCGTAGACGGTGCGAGGCGCCGCGAGAACCTTGGTCGAACAGGTGCCGTCGCGGTTGACCTCCACGATTCCCCCGCCGAGCCCAAGGATCCCAGCTTCGGTGAATGGGTCGCCGAAGCGCGTGTAGGCCAGCCGGTCTCCGGAGGGGTCCCAGCTCGGGTAGAACTCCAACGCCTTCGGCGTGTTGGTCAAGCGGCGCGGTTCCGAGCCGTCCGCTCGTATAACGAAAAGATCGGTAACGGTTGCGGTGGTACGGCCGCTTTCGTCCGCCCTCGTGCGGGGATGCCCCTTGAGCAGGGCGATCTCCGTGCCGTCGGGCGAGTAGACCGGGCCAAGTGCACCGTGAGCCAGGACGGTGGCCTCACCCTCCGCGAGCCCGATTGCCACGGCGTCATCTTTCGCCCTGCCGATCTGGCGAGTCGCGGCCAGGGTGCTGCCATCGGGCGAGAAGGACGACGGGTATTGGCGCAATCCATTGCGCCAGGGGGTCAGCTGCGTCCTACCACCGCCGTCCAGCGAGGCGAGCCAGATGGACTCGCTTTCGTAGGCCACATCGGCGGTGCCGTGACGATTTCGACGCAAGCGGCGGCGCTCGAGCGAGAACGCGATGGCGTCGCCATCGGGAGCGAGCACCGGGTTGAGTCCACCGTCGGTAGCGGGAACGGGCCAGGGTTCGCCGCCCTCGGCCGAGACGAGGAAGATCTTCGTCCGCGAGCTGGCAGAGAACCTGGTGCGCCTCTCGCCGACGGCCGCCGCAAAGGCGAGCAGCCGGCCGTCCGGCGACCATGAGGGTGCGCTCAGCGGAAGCGGGACCGGATAGTGGATATGGCGGCTCAGAGTGCGTCCGAAGAGTGTTTCCCGGGAACCTCCAAGCGGGTCGGTCCTGACCAAGCTCATCGATGCACCGCGAAGGCTCCACGCAGTCGCAGCCAGTCGGGGCCCTTCCGGCAAAGCGGCGCCCGCGTAGGCCGGCAGCGCCATGAGCCAGAGTGCAGCCATCCCCAACCAGATTGCGCGACGAGACACGAGGAACATCCTTACCTATTTGGGTATTTGGTGAGTCGTTCTCTAAGAGAGCAAGGGCAGCAGCGCGCCGAGCTTGATCTCGGTCTCGGCCAGCTCGGCGGCGGGGTCCGATTCGGCGACTACGCCGACGCCGGCGTAGAGGCGGGCCTCGCGGTCGCGGAGCAGGGCGCTGCGCAGGGCGACGCAGAACTCGCCGTCCTCGGTCGCGTCCATCCAGCCGACCGGGCCGGCGTACCAGCCGCGGTCCAGATGCTCCAGCTCACGCATCGCCGCGGCAGCGGCCGGCCAGGGCTCGCCGCCGACCGCGGGCGTTGGGTGCAGCAGGCCGGCCAGCTCGACCGCCGAGTGGGGCTCCGCCAGTTGGGCGACGATCGGCGTCGCCAGGTGCTGGATGTTGGCGACCTTGACGATCCCGGGCTCGGATGCGGTCTCGACCCAGACGGCGTGCGGGCGCAACGAGCGGGCGATGCGCTCGGCGACGATCGCGTGCTCCTCGCGGTCCTTGGCGCTGCGCAGCAGCTGCTCGCCGAGGTGGTCGTCGACGGCGGGGTCGGAGCTGCGCCGGGTCGAGCCGGCGAGGGCGACGGTGGAGACGCTGGCGCCGGAGCGGCGCAGGAGCAACTCGGGGCTGGCGCCGACGAAGGCGGCCTCGGGCGTGCCGCAGCAGAAGCAGAAGCAGGTCGGGAACTGCTCGCGCACGGCGCCGAAGACCGCGGCGGGATCGTGAGCCGCGGCGGCGGAGGCGAGCACCTCGCGCGCGAGGACGACCTTCGACATCTCCCCCGCCCGGATCCGCTCGGTCGCGCGGGAGATCATCCGCTCGAAGTCACCCGGCGGCCGCACGCTGCGGATCGCGACCGCCGCGGTGGGATGAGGGTCGAGCAGGGGCAGCGGCTCCGTGCGCAGGCCGGCCAGGCGGGCGCGCAGCGAGGCGGCCTTCCGCTCCGGGTCGTCGCCCGGCCGCAGCTCGGCGTTGAGGGTGAGGAAGGCCTCGCCACCGCTGCGGCAGATCGAGAGCTCGGGCAGGACCAGCGATGCGGGGGCCAGCGAGGACCAGGGCGAGCTGCTGCCGCCCTCGGGGTCGAAGGCGAAGCCGCCCACCCAAACCGCCCCGGCGCCCGCGGGCAGGCCGCTCGGCCCGTCGACGACCGCCTCCCGCCCCAGGCATTCGGCGGCGACGTCGCGGAAGCGCTCCGGACCGCGCGAGGCGGCCTCGTGGGCGACGCCGAGCGCGGCGAGGGCGAAGCCGCGCTCGGGCTCCTCCCAGCAGAACCAGCGGTCGCCGGCCAGGCGCGAGGCGAAGACGGCGGCGCTGGCGTCGACGTCCTCGACCCCGGAGGTGACGCTGACGGTAACCCGGCGCCCGCGCCCGGCTGCCCGCGCCAGGGCATCGCTCAGCCTGCCGAGAAGCTCCTCAGTCGCCGCCGCGAGCAATCGCGATCTCGCCGGTGCGAACCATCTCGATCAGGCCGTGGGGGCGGATCATCCGCTCGAAGGCCTCGATCTTGTCGGCCGAGCCGGTGACCTCGATCGTCATCGTGCGACGGGAGACGTCGACGATCTTGGCGCGGAAGATCTCGGCGAACTGGATGATCTCGGCGCGGTTCTCGACCGCAGCGGAGACTTTGAACATCGCCATCTCGCGGGCAACCGTCTCCTCCGGCTCCATGTCGCGGATCTTCAGCACGTTGACCAGCTTGTGCAGCTGCTTGGTCACCTGGTCGATCGGGTGCACGGCGCCGTCGAGGGTGAGCGTGATCCGCGAGATGCTCGGGTCGTCGGTCGGTCCCACCGCCAGCGTGTCGATGTTGAAGCCCCGCCGCGAGAAGAGGCCGGCGACGCGGGCCAGCACGCCCGGCTTGTTCTCGACCAGGATCGAGAGGATGTGCTTGCGGCCGCTGAGCTGCCCGGGAACGCGCAGCTCCTCGAGCTTGACCACCTGTGGGGTGCCTGCCTCCATCATGACCCCCACGACTCTGCGCAGCTCTGCGTCGTCGGTCGCTCGCGTGCAGAGCACGCCACGCTCCCTGCCTCCTTGATCTGCTTGGTCGTGCGGCCCATGAACATCACCCGACCATATCCCGAGCTGCCGCCCCGGCCGGAATCATCGGGAAGCAGTTCTCCTCGGGCGAGACGCGCACGTCGAGCAGCACCGGGCCGTCGGCTTCGAGCGCCTTCGCCATCGTCTCCTCGAGCTCGCCGGAGTCCTCGCAACGCAGGCCGGTCGCGCCGAAGGCCTCGGCCAGCTTCACCCAGTCGGGGCTGGGGCCCATCTCGACCGAGCTGTAGCGGCGATCCCAGAAGAGCTCCTGCCACTGGCGGACCATGCCCATGTAGCCGTTGTTCATCAGGAAGACCTTGACCGGGATGTCCTGCGAGACGCAGGTCGCCAGCTCCTGGCAGTTCATGATCAGGCTGCCGTCGCCGGCGAGGCAGACGACGGTGTCCTCGGGGCAGGCGATCTTGGCGCCAACCGCGGCAGGCAGGCCGAAGCCCATCGTGCCCAGCCCGCCGGAGTTGATCCAGCGGCGCGGCCTGTCAAAGCCGTAGTACTGCGCTGCCCACATCTGGTGCTGGCCGACGTCGGAGGTGACGATCGCCTCGCCGCCGGTCGCCCGGTGCATCGCCTCGATCATGAACTGGGGCTTGATCTCGCCGTCCTTGCCCTGCTCGTAGTGCAGCGGGTACTCCTCCTGCCAGGCCCTGATCTTGTTCCACCACTGCTCGAGCCGGCTGGAATCGGTCTGCAGCGCCCGGTACTCGCGGGTCAACTCCGGCAGGACCAGCTTGGCGTCGCCGACGATCGGGATGTGCGCCGGCACGTTCTTGGAGATCTCTGCCGGGTCGACGTCGATGTGGATGAACTTGGCGTGCGGCGCGAACTCGGAGAGCTTGCCGGTGATGCGGTCGTCGAAGCGGGCGCCGATCGCGACGATCAGGTCGGCCTCGTCCATCGCGTAGTTGGCGGTGCGGGTGCCGTGCATGCCGAGCATGCCCAGCCACTGCTCGCCGGAGGCGGGGTAGGCGCCGAGGCCCATCACGGTCGAGGTGACCGGGAAGCGGTCGGCGGCGGCCAGCTCGCGCAGCTCCTCGGAGGCGTTGGCGTTGACGACGCCGCCGCCGGTGTAGAGGACCGGCCGGCGCGCGTTGGCGAGCGCCTTGGCGGCGATGCGCACCTGCTTGATGTTCGGGGCGCTTGGCGGCTTGTAACCGGCCAGCTCGACCGGCTCGGTGCGGGGTGAGTAGTCGATGTCGGCGCGCGAGAGGTCCTGCGGGATGTCGAGCAGCACCGGGCCCGGACGGCCGGTGGAGGCGACGTGGAAGGCCTCGTGCACGTACTCGGGGATCTGGCGCGGATCGGTGACCGCGAAGGAGTGCTTGACGAAGGGCAGCGTCGCGCCGAGGATGTCGGCCTCCTGGAAGCCGTCGGTGCCGATCAGCTCGGTCCGCACCTGGCCGGTGATGAAGACGGTCGGCACCGAGTCGAGCATCGCGTCGGCGATCGCGGTGACGAGGTTGGTCGCCCCCGGCCCCGAGGTGGCGAAGGCGACCCCGACTTTGCCCGAGGCCTTGGCGTAACCCTCGGCCGCGTGGCCTCCCCCCTGCTCGTGGCGCACCTGGATGTGGCGGAACTCGGCGTCGACCAGGGCGTCGTAAGTCGGCAGGTTGGCACCGCCGGGGATGCCGAAGACGTGCTCCACCCCCTCGGCCTTGAGGCTCTGCATAAGTGCGTCAGCTGCTCTCATTTCAAATTTCGCGCTCCACTCGCGGCGCAGAGAACCAGATATGCATGCTTGCTCGCTCCGCGCTCATGGAAAGCGATGCTACCAGCGGCATGGTGGCTGGCTTGCAGGTGGTTTGGAGGGACTAGAGCTGGACGGGCTCGCCGGGGTTCCAGCGGGTGCGCGGGTCGATCGCGGTCTCGATCACGCGCGCCTTGTGGCGCTCGATCGTGTGGATCATCGACTCGACCAGCTCCTCGCCGAGCAGGGTCGGCTGCAGGCCGAGGTCGAGCAGCTTGGTGTGGATCGCGTTGTAGTAGTGCTGCTCCTTCTCGACCCGCGGGTTCTCGTAGTGCTGGATCTCGACCGCGTAGCCGAGGTGCTCGCCCGCGTGCTTGACCAGCTGCGCCAGCTCGATCACCGAGAACTGCTCGGTGAACTGGTTGAAGACGCGGAACTCGCCGGGCTCGGCCGGGTTGAGCGCGGCCAGTTCGACGCAGGCGAGCGTGTCGCGGATGTTGAGGAAGCCGCGCGTCTGGGTGCCGGCGCCGTAGACGGTCAGCGGGTGGCCGATCACCGCCTGCAGGCAGAAGCGGTTGAGCACGGTGCCGAAGATCTCGTCGTAGTCGAAGCGGGTGATCAGGCGCTCGTCGCCGGCGGTCTCCTCGGTCCCGATCCCGTAGACGACGCCCTGGTTGAGGTCGGTCGCGCGCAGGCCCCAGGTGCGGCAGGCGAAGTGGATGTTGGTCGAGTCGTGGACCTTGGAGCAGTGGTAGAGCGAGGCCGGCAACTTGGGGAAGGGCAGCGTGTCGCGGCGCCCCTTGTGCTCGATCTCGATGTAGCCCTCCTCGATGTCGATCTCCGGCTGGCCGTACTCGCCCATCGTGCCGAGCTTGACCAGGTGGCAGTCGGGCACGTGGTCGCGGATCGAGAAGAGCAGGTTGAGGTTGCCGATCACGTTGGCGTGCTGGGTCTCGACCGCCTGCTGCCGCGAGGCCATCGAGAAGGGCGCCGAGGCCTGCTGGCCGTAGTGGACGACGACCTCGGGCCGGGTCTCGGCGACGACGCCGTCGAGGAAATCGCCGTCCTGGACCGGGCCGACGAAGCTGCGGATCTCATCGCCGGAGATCTCACGCCAGGCGGCGATGCGCTCGTCGAGGCCGGCGATCGGCGTCAGCGAGCCGGTGCCCGCTTCTTCGTGCCAGCGGCGGCGGGAAAAGTCGTCGACGACCGAAACCTCGTGACCGCGGGCCGAGAACCTCAACGCCGTCGGCCAGCCCAGGTAGCCGTCGCCCCCAAGGATGAGAACACGCATCAGTGGTCCTCTCCACGACGCCTCGCCGAAAATGACGGCCCCAGATCGCCGCCATACTGCGTCCTCAGTCGCCCCAATAGCGTTGCTATTGGGACTCCTTGCGTCCTTGCCTGGCGTCGCCTGGAACTCGTCATTTTCTGGCGAACGTCATGGAGAGAACCACGGTCGCGGCAGCGTAGCGGACTAGCGCGACATAGCATCGCACCGGTGAAGTGGACGGCGGCGCTGATCGCGATCTTGCTGCTGGGGTTGGGGCTGCGGGCGCACGAGGCATGGGACGGACGTTCGCCCGTCTTCGACGCCGCCGCCTACGCGACGATCGCTGCCAACCTCGATCGCGGCGAGGGCTTCACGCTCGGGCCGCGCGCCACCCAACCGGCGAGCAACTACTCCCCCGGTCTGCCCCTCTTCGTCGCCGGGGTCTACAAGCTGAGCGGCGGCGTGCACGAACGCCCCGCCCGTTTGCTGCTCGCGCTTATAGGAACATTCGCGGTGCTCTTCACCTACCTGATCGGGCGCCGGCTCTCGGGCCCACCTGCGGGCCTGATCGGGGCCGCCGCAATCGCGATCTACCCCGCTCTCCTCGAGTACCAGGGCATGATCATGAGTGAGCCGCTGGCGGCGACGCTGTTGTCCGGAGCAGTCCTAGCGGCGTTCTGGGCAGCGGGGCCGGCCGTCTCGGCGCGCGGGTCCTGTCGTGGGGCAGGGGGGCCTGCGGGCAGTCCACGGGCTGTCCTCGACCCCCCTGCCCCACACCACCCGCGCGAGGGATGGCTGGTGCCCGGCGCCCTGTTCGGGCTGCTGGCACTGGTGCGGCCGGAGTACATCGGGGTCGCCCTGCTCGTGAGCTTGGCGGTGCTCGTGAGGCGTGGGTGGCGCGAGTGGCGAATGACGTGGGCTCAAGCGCTGCTGGTGGTCGTCGGCGTCGCCGTGGTGGTAGTGCCCTGGACCGTGCGGAACGCGGTTGCGCTGGATCGGTTCGTGCCGGTCTCGACGGGCGGTGGACAGGTGCTGTTTGCGGGGACGTACCTGCCTTCCGATGGGGATCCGGAAAAGGTCGGGGACGAGGTGGTCGCGCGACATCCCGAGCTGTTCGGGCCGCGAGCCGTCGAACGGCTGCGCTTGGAGCAGATCCTGGCGCGGCTGGCCGCGCAGCGGTACTCGGGGATGGAAACTGACCGGGCCCTCTCGAAGATGGGCAAGGAGCAGCTCTGGGGCGACCTCGGCGAAGAGCCGCTCGAATATGCCGGCTTCGTCGCGGCCAAGGCGTGGCGAATCTGGACTCGCGGGCAGCGGGCGGTGATGCAGGAGCCCGGCTGGAAGCTCTTTCACTGGCTGCTCCTCGCCTTCGGCCTGGTCGGGCTTGTCGTGCTGACGCTCCAGCGGCGTTGGGAGGCGCTGCTGATCGCGACGATCTTCCTCGCGATCACCGCGATCAGTGCTCTGCTGGTGGCCTCCCCCCGCCGGGTCCTCGTGATGATGCCCCTGCTAGCCGCCCTCGCCGGCGTCGGGCTCGTCGCGTCCGTCGAGCAGCTGCGGACGCGCATCCGACACTGACCACACTGGAGCTGGGGCAATCTCGGATGCGCGGGCGGGGATAGCCTGCCGCGATGGAATCGCTGCGGAGCTGGGCGCGCGGGCTGCCCGAACGGCACGGGCGCAGGACGCTGATCCTGCTCGCGGCGATCCTGCTGCTCGGCTTCGGCCTGCGCGCCTACCGCGTGGTCGAGCCGCTGCCGCGGCCCGGCGACGACGCCCACGCCTACTACGCGCTCTCCAAGTCGCTCTACACCGAAGGCAGCTTCGGCGGGCCGACCTTCCACGACCCCAGCGACTGGTCGCCCGGGGCACCCCTCCTCTACGCGGCGAGCTTCTACGCCACCGGCGGCGCCCGCGAAGGCACCGCCCGCATTGTCGAGCTGCTCCTCGGCTTGGGCACGATCGTCGTCGTCTACCTCCTGGGTCGCCGCATCGCCTGCCGCCCCGCCGGCCTGCTCGCCGCCTTCGGCGCCGCCGTCTACCCCCCCTTCATCCACTCCGTCGGCGCCCTCTACTCCGAGCCGCCCGCCATGTTCACGCTCCCGGCAGCAGTCCTGGCCTTCCTCTGGGCGTCCGACGGGCTGGGAAACGGCCCCTCGCGCGGGTGGTGCGGGGTGGGGGGGTCGAGGACAGCCCGTGGACTGCCCGCAGGCCCCCCCACCCCGCGCCAGGACCCGCGCGCCAGGTGGTTGGTCCCTGGCCTCTTGTTCGGCCTGACCGCGATGTTCCGTCCCGAGTACCTGCTGGTTGGCGTTGCTTTCGCCGGCCTCGCCCTGATCCGTGTCTGGCGGGCCCGGGCCTGGCGGCCGAGTCTCGCCGCGACCGTCCTGCTGCTCGCCGCGATGGCCCTGCCGATCCTCCCTTGGGCGATCCGCAACCAGGTCGTCCTGCACCGCACGGTGCCGATCTCGACCGGCGGCGGCAAGGCGCTCTACGTCGGCACCTTCCTCCCCGCCGACGGCGAATACCAGCGGGTCAAGGCGATCCTCGCCGCGCGCTACCTGCACCGCGACCTCGATCCGCACTCGCGCGCGCTGGAAGAGGTCAACCCCACCCCCCTCTTCGACCGCGTAGCCGAGCGCTACCCCGACCTGCCGCGGGACTCGGCCCTGGGCAAGATCGGCAAGCGGAACTTCTCCCACTACTTCAACGAAGACCCGCTCGGCTACCTGGCGATGACCGCCCGCAAGACTTGGCGGATGTGGAGCTCGGGGATCGGCGAAGCGATGGAAAGCGGCGCCGGGCGAATCGTGCAGACGTTGCTCGTGGCGCTGGCGCTGGCCGGGCTCGGGGTGCTTGCCTGGCGACGCTGGTGGTGGGAGCTGGCGGCGATGGCGACGCCGCTCGTCCTCGTCACCGCGGTCGGCGCGATCTCGCTTGCCGCCCCGCGTCGCAACGAGGTGCTGATGACGCTGATCTTTCCGCTTGCCGCGGCGGCGCTCGCGCGGGGAGCGGCAGCCGTATTGTCCAGCGGCAAATGGGCCTCTACGCAGGCATCTTCCCCAGCGAACTGACGGCGCTGCGCAGCGCCGGGCTGCTCGCGGCGGTCGCGATCGTCGCCTACGCAATCCTGCGCCGTCGCTCGCTGCGCAACGCCGACGTGCTGATCCTGCTCCTCGCCGGGCTCGGCCTGGCGATCGTCGCCGGCACCGAAATCACCGACAAGCTGCTCTCCGCCTTCTCCTTCGAGAAGGGCAACGGCGGCCGCATCCTCGGCCTCGCCGTCTTCGCGATCTTCATCCTCTTCGGGCTGATCCTGCGGGCGCTCACGCAGGCGGCGCGCAACGCGCGCCAGCTCTCGGCGGTGCTCGAGGGGCTCGCCTGGGAGGAGTTCCGCCAGGCCGGGCTGCCCGAGCGCTTCCGCGACAAGGTCGCGATCCTCGTCCCCGCCTACAACGAGGCCGAGAACATTGGCTACGTGCTCGACCGCATGCCATCCGAGGTCTGCGGCGTTGGCACCGCCGTGCTCGTCGTCGACGACGGCTCGCGCGACGGCACCGGTGACGTCGCGGCGGAGCACGGCGCGGTCGTCGCCCGCCACGTGATCAACCGCGGCGGCGGCGCGGCGCTGCGCACCGGCTATCGACTGATGGTCGAATCGGGCGCCGGGGTCGTCGTCACCCTCGATGCCGACGGTCAGCACCTCCCCGCCGAGATGGAGCGCCTGGTCAAACCGGTGCTCGACGGCGAAGTCGACGTCGCCCATGGCTCCCGGGTGCTCGGCCAGGCCGATCGCAACCACTTCGCCCGCGAGCTCGGCATCGTCTTCTTCAACCGCCTCGTCTCGGCGATCACCCGCACCCACGTCACCGACTGCTCCAACGGCTACCGGGCGGTGCGCACGACGGTGCTGCCACAGCTGGTCCTGCGCCAGGAGCAGTTCCACACCTCCGAGTTCATGATCGAGGCGATCAAGCGCGAGATCCCGGCGCGCGAGGTGCCGATCACGGTCGAGCAGCGCCTGCACGGGCACTCGAAGAAGCCCGCCGTCTTCCGCTACGGCATGGGCTTCGCCAACGCGATCGTCCGCACCTGGCTGCGCTGAGGGCTACCTGCTGACGCCGGGGTGGCGCACCGCGGCGGGATCGGGCAGGTAGAGGTCGGTGCCGCAGCGCGGGCAGACCTGGACGTAGAGCTTGACCGCCTTGTGGCAGTTGGGGCATTGGCGTTCGGGTTCGCTCTTCTCGTTGCGGTAGAGGATCACCGCGATCAGGCCGAGTGGCGGCAGCACGGTGCCGACCAGCAGCCAGACCCAGAAGGAGCTGCCCTTGCCCTTGCCGATGATGGCGGTGGCCAGGCCGAAGAAGAAGGCGATGACTAGATACTCGAAGCCCACGCGCCAATCATGACGTGCGCTCGAAGCTCTCTCCGGCCTCGCGCGGGACATGCGACTGCAGCGGCTGGGGGTGTCCGATCGAGCCGACCTCGGAGATGTCACGGCGGAAGGGCAGGCTGGCGGTCCAGTCGATCACGGCGCGGGCCTTGCGGGCGGCACCCGGTATCTGGCTCATGTGGTAGGTCCGTGCCATCCACCAGGCGGGGAAACCGCGGAAGGTGAGGCCACCGACCCGGCCGACCGCCTTGTAGCGACCGAGGTTGACGAAGGCGGCATTGCCCTTGTAGTCGAAGGGCTGCGCCTCGCCGATGCCCAGCTCGGCGGCGATGTTGCGAGCGGCCACCGGGCCCTGGCGCACGGCGTGCTGCGCGGTCGGCGGGCAGAGCCCGCCGCGCGGGTCCGGAGCGGCGGCGCAATCGCCGATCGCCCAGACCGAGTCGAGCCCCTCGACCCGCAGGTGGTCGTCGACGGGAACCCTGCCACGCTCGTCGAGCGGCAGCGAGAGCTGGCGCAGACTGGGGTGCGGGGCGACGCCGGCGGTCCAGACGACGGTGCGGGTCGGCAGCGTCTCGCCGGTGGCGATCCGGGCGGAATCGGCGCGCACCTCCTCCAGCGTCGTGCCGAGGCGGATGTCGATGCCGCGGCCGCGCAGCTCGCGCAGGGCGTACTCGGCGAGCTCGGCGTCGATCTCGGGCAGGACCCGGTCGGTGGCCTCGACCAGGACCCAGCGCATGCCGTGCAGGCGGGCGCGAGGGTAGCTCTCGATCGCGTCGGCGGCGAAGTCCTGCAGCTCGGCCAGCGCCTCGAGGCCGGCGTAGCCGCCGCCGACGAAGACGTAGGTGAGCAGCTCGTCGCGCCGGGCGGGGTCCTCGCTCGCGTTGGCCGCCTCCAGCGTCTCGATCACGTGGTTGCGCAACCAGATCGCATCGGCGAGCCCCTTGAAGCCGATCGCGTGCTCGGAGAGGCCCGGGACGGGCAGCACCCGCGAGACCGAGCCGAGCGCCAGCAGCAACTGGTCGTAGGGGAGCTGCTCGGTGTCGCCTTCGCGCGTGCGCAGCTCGATCGTCTTGGCGACCGGGTCGTGAGCGACGATCGAGCCGAGCCGCAGGTAGGTGCGCTTGAGGATCTCGCGCAGCGGCGTGACCACGTGCCGCGGCTCCAAGGTCCCCGCCGCCGCCTCCGGCAAAAACGGCGTGTAGAGCAGGAAGTTGGCGTCGTTGACGAGCACCATCCGGGTCGACTGCCGCGGCATGATCCGCTCCAGCTCCCGCGCCGCCATCGCGCCCCCGAATCCACCCCCGGCGATGACGACGTTCCAGGCCATGACTTGAAGCTAGCACTTTGTGACAACGTGTTACAAAGTGTCGAAACGCACGACCCGAGCGCAGTCTTTTGTCTGTGCTGATAGCCTCAGTGGCGCTTCTTGTGTATTGCACGTTGTAGACGGCCCCGGGGACTTCCCCCCGGGGCCGTTTTGATGTGGCGGCCTACTTGCGGTCAGCCAGCTTCGATGCCAGCGCGATCAGCGCTCGCATCACACCGGCTAACACCAGAAGCACCGCCGTCTCTTGTGTTGCACGCCGCCCTAAGAGGTGGAGCAGCGAAATACTCCCTGCCCCGGAGCTAAGGACCTATCCCGATAGGGGGCGTGCCACTGAGACGGTTCAGGGCCAAGCGGGGCGGTCACGGCGCGGATTCCGCATGGCAGCGCCATGTGGGATTCGCGACGGGGCCGAAGCCGCGCCGGTCCTGGGCCGTCTCAGGG
>DASZSJ010000133.1:0-7310 GCA_035548675.1 Solirubrobacterales bacterium | reverse complement strand
GTTAGCGGCCGGTCGGCCCCGTGTTGGGGCTATTTGGCCGGTTTGGGGGACGGGGTTTCGGGGCGCTCCGGGTAGGCCTGGACCGCGAGGTTCCAGCTCTTCAGCGTGAAGACCACGTTTTTGGCGCCGGCGTACTGGACTGCGATCACGTGGCCGCCCTTCTGCAGCACCGTGGTCTGCGTCACCGTGTAGGTGAGCGGGGCGGGGTTCGGCGAGCCCGCCGTGGCCGGAGCGAGGTTGACTTTGCCCAGCGACTGGCCGTCGACCAGGATCTGGATCGGGCAGGCGAGTTCTACCGTCGGTTTCGCCGCCAGGCAGGTCGCCTGGCCAGAGAAAGTGACGACGGCCGAGGCTGTACCGGGGGTGGCGACCGTGGTGAAGGCGGTGGGAATGAATCCCGGCGACGTCGCCCCCGAGGGGCCGAAGACCGCGGTTCCCGCCGCCACACCGACGACCGGTGGCAGTGGCGCCTCCGCCCTCTTCACGTAGATGTTGCCCGCCGCCTTCTTCTTCAGGAACAGCGTCGCGGCCCGCTTGTTCGTCACGTAGATCTTTCCGGCTGCCTGCTTCGTGATGAAGGGCGCCCCCGCAAGTGATGGCGCCACGGCGATCGCCGCCGCAAGCACAGCCGCCAGCGCGATCACGGTGATCGCGCGGGGGGTGGACAGTCGTCTTCTGAGCAATTGAACCTCCTTTTGGGCGTGCCGAGGCAGCCTTCTTTAGTAAAGAGGTCAATAAAGTACAGAAGCTGCTAGGGTGATGTCGAGTTAAATCATCAACAAACTCCAGTACCCGGCAAGGAAGGACGCGAAACACGCATGAGAATCAGGACTCTCGCCATCTCGGCGGTCGCCCTCGTGGCTCTCGCGCTGCCGGCTTCTGCCGGGGCGGTGACCTTGATCGGCTCGGGCTCGGTTGCGGCCCAGCCGGTTCTGCAGGCGCTCTTCAGCACCTACACAAAGGAGGTCAACCATAAGGTCCACTTCGTCTACACCGCCAATGGCGGCAACGCCGGCGTCAAGGATGTGCAGAACGGGACCAGCCAGTTCGCCGGGCAGGCGCGCACGCCGCTGCCCAGTGACGCTGGAACCACCTACATCAAGATGTTCCTCGACGGGCTCTGCATCGACGTCAACCCGAAGAACAAGCTGAAGAACATCACGATCCAGCAGACCCACGACATCTACCGGGGCCTGCTGACCAACTGGAGCCAACTGCCGGGCTCGGACCTGGCGACGACGATCGACCCGGTTGGCCGCGACACCAACGGGGGGACCTACAACTTCTTCCTCCAGGCAGTGCTCAACAACGAGCTGCCGGCCTCCAACGTCAACGCGCTGACGGCGGACGGTCTCGTCGTCAACGCGGTCAAGACCGACCCGAACGCGATCGGCTACGACGGCCTCGCCTGGCAGGGCAAGGGGCAGAAGGCGCTGAAGGTCAACGGAGTCCCCTGCCAGACCAACAAGATCAGCGTCGAGCCGCTCAAGTACCCGCTCTCGCGCTACCTCTTCCTCGTCCTCCCCGGCGACGGCAGCGGCATCTCGCCGGCGCTGGCGAAGTTCGTCGATTGGGCGCGGCGCAGTCCGCGCGCCGGCGAAGTGATTCTCAAGGCCGGTGGTGTTCCCGCCTTCAACAAGAAGGCGAAGAAGTAACGAGATGGACGAGGGATATCTCCCTGAGGAAGGGCCCCGGTGGTCCGACCAGCGCGCCGAGCGATTGCTCGGCGCGCTGGTCTGTGCGGTCGTCGGCCTGCTGCTGGCGCTGATCGTCACCGTCTTCGTCCGCGCCTGGCCGTCCTTCGCCCACAACGGCCTCGCCTGGTTTGGGGCCGGGGGCGACGTCGAAGAACAGCTCAACCAGATCTACCTCTCCGGTCTCGAGGGGGCCGACTACGTCTACACCTTCCACGCCTGGCCGCTGATCTGGAGCACGCTGCTGATCGCCGGCGGCGCCGTCCTCCTCGCCCTCCTCTGCTCGCTCCTCGTCTCGGTCTTCATCGTCGAGTTCGCGCCGGGGCGGATGCGCGACGTGCTGCAGCCCGTGGTCCGCTTCCTCGCCAGCGTGCCCTCGGTGATCTACGGCTTGCTCGGCGTGCTGGTGATCGTGCCGTTCATCGGCAACCAGCTGGTTACCGAGTCGCAGAAGGACTCGGTGGCTGGGGTGATCTCGCTCAGCGGTTACAGCCTGCTGGCCGCGGTGCTGATCCTCACCGTGATGATCGCGCCGCTGATGATCTCGATCTTCTCCGACGGCCTGCGCTCGGTGCGTCCCGGTTGGCTCGAGGGCTCGCTGGCGCTCGGCGTCAACCGCTGGCGCACGACCTGGAAGATCGCCGTGCGCAGCGCCCGCCCGGCGATCGTCGCCGGCACCGTGCTGGCGCTGGCACGGGCGATCGGCGAGGCGGTGATGCTGGCGATGGTCTCCGGCTCGGTCGCCTTCGCCCCCAACCCCGCCGACGGCCTGATCTTCATCTACGAGCCCTCGCGGCCGCTGGCGCCGACGATCGTCAAGAACATCGACTCGCTCGGCTCGGCGCCCTCGAACGCGACCCTGTTCGCGATCGCGGCCTTCCTGCTCTTCTCCGCGGCCGCCTTCTCCCTGGCCGGCTGGGTGGCGCGGCGGGCGATGCGCAAATACGGAGCGACCGCCTGATGGCATCCCCGGTCGTTCGACCTCCGGCGCAGCATCCGCCCGCCGCGCCCACTCGGCAACCGCAGTCCTCGCGCAGGGGCGCGGTCGAGGGCAGTGCCACCTGGCGGCTCTCCGATCGAATCGGCCTGGCGATCTGCTGGGCGCTCGGCCTGCTCTTCTGCGCGATCGCGGTGGCGATCGTCCTCTACCTGCTGGTGCAGGGGGTCAAGTTCCTCAAGCCTTCGATGCTCGTCACTCCCGCCACCGCCGGCTTCACCCAAGGTGAATCGGGCGGCTTCTCCGACGCCTTCCTCGGCACCCTGATCGTCGCCGTGATGGGGATCTCGCTGGCGCTGCCGGTGGGCGTGGGCATCGCCGTCTGGCTGGTCGAGTACGGGCGCCCCGCGGCCCTGGCGCGGATCGCCGAATCGACGATCGAGGCGATCGCCGGCATCCCCTCGATCGTGCTCGCCCTCTTCGGCACGGTGATCTTCTCCAGCACCGCGCTCGGCTTTCTCAGCCGCAGCTCGGAAGGGGTCGTCTTCGGCCGCTCCTTCTTCGCCGCCTCGGCGATGCTCTCGCTGGTCGCCCTGCCGCTGGTCGTCGCCAGCACCCGCGAGGGGCTCAACGCGATTCCCCAGCACGTGCGCGAGGCCTCCTACGCGGTCGGCAAGACCAAGATCGCGACGGTGCGGAGGATCGTGCTGCCGACGGCTCGCCCGCAAGTGGCGACCGGGGCGATGCTCGGGCTCGGCCGCATCATCGGCGACACCGCGATCATCGTCGTCCTCCTCGGCGCCACCCAGAACTTCGCCCCGGTCGGCAGCGCCTTCCCGCTCAACTACCTGCGCGGGGCGGGGACGACGCTGACCAACTTCGTCTACGAGGCCTCCCCGACCGGGAACCTCAACCAGCCGCAGAAGGCCTACGCGGCGGCCTTCGTCCTGCTGCTGATGGTGCTGGCGCTGAACGCCGCCGTCGACGTCGTCCACCGCCGCGCGAGAAAGGCGGGAACGTGGAGCCACTAACGCCCGTGTATGAGCTTGACCGCCCATACGGGGGCACAAGCTCATACACGTCCGCGGTGCCGCCGCCGATCCGGCGGCTGCCGCTCGAGGAGACGCCGCCGGCGCGCGAGGTCGCGCCGCCGGGTGGCGGCGACGGCAACGGGGCGACGCCCGCCCCCGGCGGGTTCACCGCGGCGCGGCGCTCGATCGGGGCGCCGCAGTTCTCGATCCGGCGCATGGAGATCGACGACGTCTCGGTCTCCTATGCGCAGCGCGAAGCGGTCAAGTCGGTCTCGATGCCGGTGCGCCAGGGCGAGGTGCTGGCCCTGATCGGCCCCTCGGGCTGCGGCAAGACGACGCTGCTGCGCTCGCTCAACCGGCTCACCGAGCTGACCCGCACGGCGAGCCTCAGCGGCCGCATCCTGCTCGACGACGTCGACATCCGCCTGATCGAGACGACCCTGCTGCGGCGCCGGGTGACGATGGTCTTCCAACAGCCCAACCCGTTCCCGATGAGCGTCTTCGACAACATCGCCTACGTCCTGCGCGAGCAGGGCTCGCGGCGGGTGCGGCGCAAGACGCTGGAGCCAAAGGTCCACAGCGCCCTGCAGCGGGCCGGGCTGTTCGAGGAGGTCAAGGACAACCTCGACCACCCGGCGCTGCGCCTCTCCGGTGGCCAGCAGCAGCGACTCTGCATCGCCCGCGCGCTCGCTGCCGAGCCCGAGGTGCTGTTGCTCGACGAGCCCTGCTCGGCGCTCGACCCGCAGTCGACGCAGGTGATCGAGGACCTGATCGTGAAGCTGCGCGACGACGTCGCCGTCGTCATCGTCACCCACAACCTGCAGCAGGCCTACCGGATCGCCGACCACGTCGCCTTCATGTACCTCGGTGAGCTGGTCGAGTACGCCAGCGCGACCGCCCTCTTCAGCTCGCCCCGCGAGCCGCGCACCCAGGAGTACGTGAGCGGTGCGTTCGGCTAGGCGCGCGACATGCCGGGCCGTCGCCGCGGCCGCCCTCGTCGCGCTGCCCGCGCTCGGCGCGAGCGGTTGTGAGACGACGCAGGAGAAGGCGGCGGCGAAGCAGGCGGAATCGAAGCGAATCCTCGAGAAGCGGGACCAGAGGCGCGAGCACCACGCCGGGCCCGACGCGAAGGACGACAGACGATGAGTGCCACGTCCGCGCGGCCCCCGGCGAGCACGAATGCGCATGAGCCCTGCGAGGAGTGCGGCGCGCCGCTCGACGCCCAGCAGCGCTACTGCGTCAACTGCGGCGGCCGTCGCGGCAACGGCGCCAACCCGTCCTCGCGCTACTTCGCGGCGATGAGCAAGCGCGCCCACCGCCCACCGCCGCGCCCGCCCGCCAGGACGGGCTCCGGCGGCCGGGCCGCGGCCGTCGGCTTCTTCGCCCTGCTGCCGATCGCGGTGGCGATCGGCGTCGTCGTCGGCCGCAGCGGCAACGAGGGCGGCGAAAACGAGGCGCTGCTGGAAGCGCTGCGCGACCAGCCGGCGACGGCGGGCGCGACCGCCGGCAGCGTCGCGGCAAACGCCACCGGCAAGGCAACCAGGGCCAAGGAGGCGAAGAAATCGACCAAGGGCGGCGGCAAGGTCGTGGCCAAGACGAGCAACGGCACGGTGCACCAGGTGCTGGGCTATAAGCCGCCCAAGAAGAAGGTCGAAGAAGACACCCGGATCGTCGAAGAAAACCCCGAACAGGTCGGCAGCAACTACATCAAAGCCCAGCAGAACATCCCCGACGTGGTTGTCGTCGGCGGCGATCCCGGCTCGGCCCCGGCGGCGCCGGCGGGAGGGTCGGAACCGTGAGCGCGCTCGCCGGCGCCCTGCGCAAACCGGCCGACGCGCTGAAGTCGGTGCGCAAGAAGCAACCGCAACAGCCGCCGCCCGAGCCGCCGAAGGCGGAGCCGACGCCGCAGGAGAGCGCCGAGCTGCGCGCCCAGCGCGACCGCCTGCTGGAGAAGTTCACGATCATGCAGGCCGATCTCGGCGGCGCCTTCTACGAGATGGCGATCCGCGACCACGTGCGGATGGACGTGCTCACCCGCAAGGCGGCTGAGCTGCAGCGGGTCGACGCCGAGCTGCTGGCGTTGGAGCGGGCGCTGGAGCTGCAGCGCTCCGACGCCGCCGGGCTCTGCCCGAGCTGCAGCGCGCCCTACGGTCCGGCGGACCGCTTCTGCCCGCAGTGCGGCCACTCGCTGACGGCGGTGGCGCCGTGAGGGCGGCCGTCCGGGCCAAGGCGGCCCAGGCGATCTCCGCCGCCGCTTCGCTGACCGGCAAGCGCTTCGGCTTGCTCGTCGCCTCCTCGGTCGTCGCCACCGCGGCGGTCGTCGCCAGCGCGATCACCGGCACGGGAGGGAGCGGCGCCCTGGCGGCGCTGCTCGCCCGCAACCTCGGCGCCCACAACGCGGCGGCGCTCGGGGCCCCAGCGGAATCCGGCGCTCCGGTCGAAAGCGCTGTGCCGCCGGCCAGCGAAGGATCGGCGCCGGCAGCGGCTCCAGAGCCGTCCTACTTGCCACCAACTGCCGCACCCGCTCCGGCGCCGGCCAGCGAGCCGGCGGCCGAAGGACCGACGAAGGAAGCGCCGGGACCGGCTCCGGAAGCCGGACCGGTCAAGCACGTCTTCGTCATCTCCTTGACCAGCCCCGGCTACGAACGGGCCTTTGGCGCCCAATCGCAGATGCCGTACCTGAGCGGCACGCTGCGTCCGCAGGGCCTGCTGCTCGACCACTACGCGCCGCTCGACGCTGGCGCCCTGCCCAACGGCATCGCCGCGATCAGCGGCCAGCCGCCCAACCCAGCCACCAAGGCGGGCTGCCCGGAATACGAAGCGTTCGCCGCCGCTGCGGACAAGCGGGGCCTGTTGCGCGGCGCCGGCTGCGTCTACCCGGTGGAAACGCTGACGATCGCCGATCAGCTCACCCTGACCAAGCAGGGTTGGCGCGCCTACGTGGGGGGGATGGTCGACGAGGCGGGCAAGCCCGCCAACTGCGTGCATCCGAGCCCCGGTGAGCCCAGCACCGCCGCCCAGCCCGGCGGCTACGCGGCCGCCCAGAATCCGTTTGCCTACTTCCACTCGCTGCTCGACCTCGGCGACTGCGCCGAAAACGACGCGCCGCTGGCGCGGCTGGAGGGGGACCTGGCGAAGGCGGAGAAGGCCCCCGGCTACGCGTTCATCGCGCCGACCCCCTGTGAAGCGGGCAGCGCCGGGCAGTGCCCGGCGGGCGCTCCCGAAGGCGCCGCCGCGGCTGACGCGTTCCTCTCGACCTGGGTGCCGAAGATCCTCGCCGCGCCCGCCTATGAGGCCGGCGGCGCCCTGATCGTCGCCTTCTCCGCCGTCGATCCGGCCGAGCCCGGTGGTCCCGCGCCGGCCGGGGAGGAGCTGCGCACCGGCGCTCTCGTCGTCTCGCCCTTCGCCCAGCCGGGCGGCACCGATTCCGCCCCCTACGACACCTACTCGCTGCTGCGCTCCAGCGAGGAACTGCTCGGCCTCGAGCCGCTTGGGTTGGCCGCCGCTGCCAAGGTCAAGTCGTTCGCGGCCGCGCTCAGCCAGCAGAACGGTGGCGACTGAGCGGTCCCGCACGGCGCTGGATGCGGTGGCCGCCTCTAGATGACTGATTCCACGGCGGCAGCCGTGGAATCACGACCTCTTCCGGCT
>DASZSJ010000132.1:0-2035 GCA_035548675.1 Solirubrobacterales bacterium | reverse complement strand
TCTCGAGCAGTTGGAAGACGCGCGGGTCGCGGACGCTGTAGTGGACGCTGGTGCCCTCCTTGCGCGCCTCGAGGATGCCCTGCCGGCGCATCGCGCTGAGGTGCTGGGAAGCGCCGCTCGAGTCGAGCCCCAGCTCGGCCTGCAACTGCCCCACGGTCATCTCACCGTGCCGCAGCAGCTCCAGCACCCGCACCCGGGCCGGGTGACCGAGGGTGCGGAAGAACTCCGCCTTGACCTGGTGGATCGGCTTCGCGGCTTCAGCCGCGCTCTTCGCGTTGCGTCCCATCGCTTGAGGGACTATATCTTAAAAGCTTCTAAGATTGCCCGAGTCAAGCTCGAGCAGGAAATTGCGCAACAGGGGGTCGGGGACGCGCCAGCTTCGCGGCGCCTTCTGCTCGACGATGCCGGCATCGCGCAACGCTCGCAGCGTGTCATTGGCGATCTTGGAGTTGAGTCCCGAGTACAGCGGCCTGCCGCAGGCGACCCGTATCGCGAGGCGCTGGGCGTGCCGCCCCAGGGCACGGATGCGGTCGAGCGTCTGTTCATGCTTCGGCAGGTCGGCAAGCTGCGCGGCTCGGATGCCGGCCCCCACGTGCGCCTCGGCCAGAGCACGGGTGCCCTCGACGACGGCAGCCTCATGCGTCCAGCGTGCGATCAGCATCGTCGTGCGGGGGTGGCCCTCGCCCGCCGTGACGAGTCGCTCCAGGGCCTCCGGCCCGATCGTGCACTCGTCTTCGGCAAGACGCTCCTCGATCCCCGCCCGCCACGCCTCAGCCGGAATCGACGGCAGCGGGTAAAAGGAACCGAATTGGCTGAGCGCCCGCTCCTCGGCTGCAAAGAGGTCGCGCATCAGGTGCTCGATCGAGCCGGCAAAGAGAAAGCTCACCGCGGGCGAGCGCTGAAAGATCGCCCGCATCCGTTTCGTCAGCCGCTCCGGCTCGCCAAAAGGTCGACGGAGCGCCGCCACCTCCTGGAACTCATCGAGGAAGAGGACGAAACGTCGCCCATCCGCGTTCGCGATCCGCTGCGGCAATTCCAGCGCATAGTCCAGGTATCGATCGGGGTCGCGCTCGGCGAGCCCGGGCCGGAAGGCGATCTCCAGCTCCTCACCGAGTTCGGCGCTAGCACGCGTCGTCGCCGTAAGGGCGGCGGCTTCGCCCAGCGCTCTCCCAGCGCGCTGCGCTTTCAGCGCCAGCCGCCGCAGGGTGCCGCGGTTGGCGATCGTCGCCAGGACGAGACGCTCGGCAAGCTCTGCCGCATCGGCCACGCGAAACAGGTCCACCGCGGCGATGTAGCAGCCGTCCGCAGCGGCCCGCTGTAGCGCCGCGTCGCAGACGCTCGTCTTGCCAGTACGCCGAGGGCCGGCAATGACGAGATTGCCCCCACCGCCCAGCGAGCGCGCGACCGCCGCCACCTCCTCCTCGCGGCCGATCATCCTCTCGGCCGGAATCGGCATATCGGTGGGGAAAAGCTCTCCGCTGCCAAGTCGGTTATTACCCATCTAGTAAGAAGAGGTTACCAAATAGGTAAGAAACAAGTAGGATGCGCAACGGCTCTTTGCTCCAGGCAAAGTCGAGCAGTTCTTGCCTCACGGCAGTGGTGGGCTCAGCCGACCGCGTCGGCCCACTCGCTGAGGCGGCCGGCGAACTGAGGGGTCGCCGCGTCGACCTCGACGATCGCGTCGGCGGGGACGTTCGCCTTGCGGGCGGCCGCCATGATCGCCTCGGGCGAGGGCGCCTCGTAGAGGCAGTAGGTGCGGCGCCGGTCGGCGCTGAGGAAGGAGAACAGCCAGCGGACTCCCTCGCCGCCGTTGATCTCCTCGATCAGCTCCACGTCGTCCTCGCTGAGGTCCAGCTGATCGGCGAAGTTACGCTCGATCACGTAGAGGGCCATCGGCTGATCGTAGCGGGGATTTCGGCCTACCGGGAAGCGAGCCCGTGCCGGTGCGCGTAGGACGCCGCCTCGGTCCGGTTCGCGGACTCGGTCTTGCGCAGGATGCTGCGGATGTGGTTGGCGGCGGTGTGCTCGCTGATCG
>DASZSJ010000131.1:0-13057 GCA_035548675.1 Solirubrobacterales bacterium | reverse complement strand
GTCCAGGCGCATCGTGTTCGGATCGATGCGCTTCTGAACGGCGGCGTCCGGCACCTCCTTGACCAGGACGCAGATCTTCAAGTTGAAGCCTCCTTGGAAGGGTTCTCAAGCTGGTTGACTGACCAGTCAATCAGTCTATCTATAGATGGCGCGGCGGGAGGTTAGCGGCGATGCCGTTCCGGTGCGCCTTTGCCCCCGCATCCGGGGAAAGGCGCACTCGAACGCTCAGACGTCGTCGCGCTCGGCAGCGTTGTCGCGGATGAACTCGACGATGTCGTCGGTTCCCGCCCCGGGAGTGAAGACCTCGGAAACGCCGAGCTTCTTCAGCTCCGGGATGTCCTCGGCCGGGATCGTGCCGCCGACCGTGACCAGGACGTCGTCTACACCCTGCTCCTTCAGCAGCGCGACCACCTTCGGCACCAGCGTCATGTGGGCGCCGGAGAGGATCGAGAGGCCGACCGCGTCGGCGTCCTCCTGGATCACCGTCTCGGCGATCTGCTCCGGCGTCTGGTGCAGGCCGGTGTAGATCACCTCCATGCCGGCGTCGCGCAGGGCGCGGGCGATGATCTTGGCCCCGCGGTCGTGCCCGTCCAGGCCGGGCTTGGCGACGACGACGCGGATCTTGCGGGCGGTTGCTGCCTCCATCGCGGCCCGGGAGCTTAGCGCCGACAGGGGGCCGACGGGCCTCAAACGTGACATAGCGACACATTTGAGGCCCGTCGACCCCCTCCCGTCGGCCCCGGGTCGGCGGCTAGAAGACGGGGGACTCGGTGTAGGTGCCGAAGACCCCTTGCAGGGCGGCGATCATCTCGCCCTCGCTGGCACGGGCGCGGGCGGCGGCGATGATCGGGGGCATCAGGTTCTCCTCGGTGGCGGCGGCGCGCTCGAGCTCGGCGAGGGCGGACTCGACGGCGGCGGAGTCGCGGCTGGCCTTGGTTGCCGCGAGGCGGTCGACCTGCTTGCGCTCGAGGGCGGGGTCGATGCGCAGGATCGGCGTCTCTTCCTCGTCCTCCTGGACGAAGTCGTTGACGCCGACGACGATGCGGCGGCGCTCGTTCAGCTCCTGCTGGAAGCGGAAGGAGGCGTCGGCGATCTCGCGCTGGGGGAAGTTCTGGCGGATCGCCTCGACCATCCCCCCCACCTCGTCGATGCGGCGGAAGTAGTCGTAGGCCGCCTGCTCCATCTCGTCGGTCAGCTTCTCGACGAACCAGGAGCCGCCGAGCGGGTCGGGCGTGTTGGCCGCGCCGGATTCCAGAGCGATGATCTGCTGCGTGCGCAGGGCGACCCGCACGGCCTCCTCGGTCGGCAGCGCCAGCGCCTCGTCGAAGGAGTTGGTGTGCAGCGACTGGGTGCCGCCGAGCACCGCCGCCATCGCCTCCAGTGCGGTGCGGACGACGTTGTTGAGCGGCTGCTGGGCGGTCAGCGAGACGCCGGCGGTCTGGGTGTGGAAGCGCAGCCGCATCGACTCCTCGCGCTTGGCGCCGTAGGTCTCCTTCATCTCGCGGGCCCAGATCCGGCGCGCCGCCCGGTACTTGGCGATCTCCTCGAAGAAGTCGATGTGGGCGTTGAAGAAGAAGGAGAGGCGGGGTGCGAAGTCATCGACGTCGAGGCCGCGCTCGAGCGCCCGCTCGACGTAGGTGAAGCCGTCCTTGAGCGTGAAGGCGAGCTCCTGCTGCGCGGTCGAGCCGGCCTCGCGGATGTGGTAGCCGGAGATCGAGACCGGGTGCCAGCGCGGCATGTTCTCGGAGCACCACTCGATCATGTCGGTGACCAGGCGCATCGCCGGCTCAATCGGGAAGCACCACTCCTTCTGGGCGATGTACTCCTTGAGGATGTCGGTCTGGATCGTGCCGCCGAGCTTCTCCGGGGGGACGCCCTGCTGCTCGCCGACGAGGACGTAGAAGGCGAGCAGGATCGCCGCCGGGGCGTTGATCGTCATCGAGGTGGTGACGCCGCCGAGCGGGATGCCGGCGAAGAGCTGTTCCATGTCGTCGAGCGTGTCGACGGCGACGCCCTCGCGGCCGACCTCGCCGAGGCTGCGCGCGTGGTCGGAGTCGTAGCCCATCAGGGTCGGCATGTCGAAGGCCGTGGAGAGGCCCGTCTGGCCGTGGTCGAGCAGGTAGTGGAAGCGCTCGTTGGTCTCCTCGACCGTGCCGAAGCCGGCGAACTGTCGCATCGTCCAGAGCCGCCCCCTGTACATCGAGGCGTAGGGACCGCGGGTGAAGGGGTACTCGCCGGGCGCCCCGATCGTCTCCTCGGGGTCGGCCGGCGCGTGCTCGGGCCCGTAGAGCGGCGCGATCGGCTGCCCCGACATCGTCGAGAACTCCGCCTCGCGCTCCACGAACTCCGGCTTCTCGCGCGGCTCGATCGCCATTCGCACAGTCTAGGCGCGGCGGACGAGGGCGCATTGGCGACTTATCCGTGAGATAGACGGATAAGTCGCCAATGCCTCAGCGTCGAGGCGGAAAGCGGCGCGGCGGCGGCTTGCGGCGGGCGGCGGCGATGCGCGAGGCGCCAAAGCCGGCGACTGTGGCCAGCGCCGTCACGACGACGGCGACGAGGCGGCGGCCGAGGCGCTCGAAGCGCAGTACCTGCCAGCCCTCCTCGCGGGCGATCTCGAGCAGTGGGGGATCGGGGTTGACCACGACCGGGTGGCCGACGGCGCGCAGCATCGGCAGGTCGGAGGCCGAGTCGGAGTAGGCATAGGAGGCGGCGAGGTCGATGTCGTGCTGCTCGGCGTAGGCCTGCATCGCCTCGACCTTGCCCTCGCCGTAGACGAAGGGGCCGTCGAAGCGACCGGTGAGGGCGCCGTCCTCCCCCACTTCGTAGCGGGTGCCGACACCACCGTCCATCCCCAGCACGGCGGCCAGCGGCTCGACCACACCGCTGCCGGCGGCGCTGACGATGAAGGTCGGCCGGCCGGCGTCCTGATGGGCGTAGACCTCGTCGAGCATCTGCGGGTAGACCCGCGGCAGGATCGCCGCCATCACCTCGGGGTTCATCCGTTCCAGCGTGCGGGCGGGCACGCCCGCGATCAGCTCGCGGGCGACCCGCAGCACCTCGCGCGTGCGCTCGTCGGTGGTGCCGCGCAGGCGGTAGCGCAGGTGCTCGAACCCCCAGCTCGCCAGTTGCCGGCGGCTGACGAGCTTGTGGCGCGTGGCGACACGGGCGAACTGCATCCCCGATGAGCCGGCCATCAGGGTCTTGTCCAGGTCGAAGAAGGCCGCGGCGCGGCTCACCGTGCTCCTAGCCGTCGACCTCGATCACGACCGCGTCGCCCTGGCCGCCGCCCGAGCAGATCGCGGCGACGCCGATGCCGCCGCCGCGCCGCTTCAGCTCGTGCACGAGCGAGCCGACGATGCGAGCGCCGGAGGCGCCGATCGGGTGGCCGAGCGCGATCGCGCCGCCGTTGACGTTGACGTTCTCCTCCTCGACGCCGAGCATGCGCATCGAGTTGAGGGCGACCGAGGCGAAGGCCTCGTTGATCTCCCAGAGGTCGACGTCCTCCGGCGCCTTGCCGATCTTCTCCAGCGCCTGCTTGGCGGCGTTGGCCGGAGTTTTCGCCAGGTAGGCGAAGTCGTCGGCGACGGTGCCGTAGGAGAGGACGCGGGCCAGCGGCGTGCGGCCCTCCTTTTCGGCCCACTCCTCGGAGGCGACGACGAGCGCGCCGGCGCCGTCGTTGACGCCGGGGGCGTTGCCGGCGGTGTGGGTGGCGTCCTCGCCGCCGATCGCGCGCAGGCCGGCGAGCGTCTCGACCGTGGTCTCGGGGCGGATCGCCTCGTCGGACTCGATCGTGTTCTCCCCCTTGCGCGACTTGACCGTGACGCCGGCGATCTCGTCGGCGAGGCGGCCGGCGTCGGTCGCCTCGGCGGCGAGCCGGTGCGAGCGCTCGGCGAAGCGGTCCATGTCGGCGCGGGTGATCTCCAGCTCGTTGGAGACCTCGCTCGCCTCGTTGATCATCTGCTTTTCGGTGAAGGGGTTGGTGAGGCCGTCGTGGACCATCGCGTCGATCGTCTCGACGTGGCCCATGCGGTAGCCGAAGCGGGCGCCCGGCAGCAGGTGCGGAGCCTGGCTCATCGACTCCATGCCGCCGGTGACGGCGACGTCGGTATCGCCGGCGCGGATCGCCATGTCGGCGATGCCGAGCGAGCGCATGCCGGAGGCGCAGACCTTGTTGATCGTCTCCGAGGGCACCTGCTTGGGGATGCCGCCCTTGATCTGGGCCTGGCGCGAGGGGATCTGCCCCTGGCCGGCCTGCAGGACCTGGCCGAAGACGACCTGCTGGACCTGCTCGGGGTCGACGCCGGAACGCTCCAGCGCGGCGGAGATCGCGTGGCCGCCGAGGTCGGTGGCGTCGAGCGAGGAGAGCGTGCCGCCCATCTTGCCGAAGGGCGTGCGGGCGCTGCTGAGGATCACTGTGCTGGGCATTGGGGACCTTTCTCTGAGTATTTGTGCCGGGTCTCGGCTCGATCAGGGCCTCGTGGCCCAGTATGTATTGGGGACGATAGCGGGCGCCACCGACCACCCGCCGTGAGCGAGGTCATAGACTCGGCGCTCGATGAAGGTCGCCGTCAGCCAGAGCGAGATCGCCGCCGTCGACGCGGACCTGGTCGCGATCGGTCTCTACGAGGGCGAGGAGCTGCCGGGCGAGCTCGCTTCGGCGCGTGGCGCCGCCGACGCCAAGGGCGGCTTCAAGAAGCTGACGATGGTCCATCCCGAGCAGCCGTCCCGTCTGCTGGTTGCCGGCCTGGGAAAGCAGGAGGAGCGTGACCCCGAGCGGATGCGCATCGTCGCTGCCCTGGTCGCCAAAGAGGCCGCAAAGCTGGGCGCGCGCTCTCTCGCCTGGGAGCTGCCGCTGGAAGACGAGGGAGAAGAACTGTCCGAGGGCATCGTCACCGGCACGATCCTCGGTGCGTATAGCTTCGGCGAGTTCAAGGGCGCCGACCCGGATGACCCTGAGCCGCCGTCGCTCGACTCGCTGACGCTGCTGGGATACGTGGTCCCCGAGGGCGGCGCCGAGGTTGCCCGCGTCTGCGCCGAAGCGCAGAACTTCGCCCGCGACCTGCAGAGCCTGCCGTCGAACGTCGCGACCCCCTCCTACCTGGGCCGCCGCGCCCGCGAGATCGCCTCCGCCCACCCGATCGTCAAGGTCGACGTGCTGGGGCGCGAGGAGATCGCCGCGATGAAGATGGGCGGCCTGGTCGCGGTCAGCCAGGGCAGCGCCGAGGAGCCGAAGCTGATCGTGCTGCGCTACGAGAACGGCGGCGATGGCGAGAGGCTCGGCCTGGTCGGCAAGGGCGTCACCTTCGACACCGGCGGCATCTCGCTGAAGACGCCGGGCGGCATGCACGAGATGAAGATGGACATGTCGGGGGCCGCCGCCGTGCTCGCCGCGGTGCGGGCGATTGCCGAGCTGGAGCTGAAGATCAACCTGATCGCGGTTATTCCCTCGACCGAGAACATGCCCTCCGGCACGGCGATCAAGCCGGGGGACATCATCACCCAGTACAACGGCAAGACGGTCGAGGTCAATAACACCGACGCCGAGGGGCGCCTGATCCTCGCCGACGCGCTCGCCTACGCGATCGAGCAGGGGGCGGACCGCGTGGTCGACATCGCGACGCTGACCGGGGCGGTGATGATCGCGCTCGGCTCCACCTACGCCGCGGTGATCGGCAACGACGACGACCTGGTCGGCGAGCTCGAAGGCGTCGGCGAGAGGACCGGCGAGCTGGTCTGGCGCCTCCCCCTCCACGCTGAGTACAAGGCGCTGATGAAGGGCACCTTCGCCGACCTGACCAACGCGGCCTCCAAGCGCAAGGCGGGCACGATCTCCGCCGCCGGCTTCCTCGAGGAATTCGTCGGCGACACCCCCTGGGCCCACCTCGACATCGCCGGCACCGCCTGGGACGTCGGCCGCCCCTACACCGGCAACGACGCCAGCGGCTTCGGCGTGCGCCTGCTTACCAGCCTCGCCCGGCGGCTCGCCTCCTCCCGGTAGGAGGCATTGGCAAACACCTGCGCGCGCCCGTGGCGGACGCTGCGCGTACGGCGCCTCCGAGCGTGGCGGCGGGACTCAGCCGCCGAGGATCATGCAGGTGGCCACGGCGTGGGCGAGCAGCTTGCCGCTGTCGGCCGCGGTCAGGTTGGCCTCGGCCGTCGCCTGGCGGCGGCCGGCGTAGAGGACGTTTGCCTCGCAGAGGACGCGGCCGGTGTCGCGGGTGATCGGCCGCACGTACTTCGCCTCGAGCCCGAGCGAGGTGTAGCCGACGTCGGCGGGCAGGGTCGTGTGGACGGCGCAACCGAGGGCGGAGTCGAGCAGGGTCGCGGCGTAGCCGCCGTGGACGACGCCGATCGGGTTGTAGTGCTCCTCGCCCGGTTCGCCCTCGAAGACGACGCGGCCCTTCTCCAGCTCGACCGGCCGCAGCCGCATCGTCACCGCAATCGGTGGTGGCGGCATCGCGCCGGTGACCACAGCGGTCATGTACTCCATGCCGGTCATCGTCGCCCCGGCGGCGGCGGTCGGCACCGGGTCCTGCCAGACCAGCGTGCGGGTTCGCGCCTTCTCGGGATTGGCCTCGGCGAACGCTTCGGCGACGTCCTGGGCCGTGCCCTCCGGCGCCGTGACGATGCCGTCGCCGCCGCTCAACGACCGCTCCGGCGAGCGCGATCGGCAACGCGTTCGTGGGCGGCCCGCGGGTTGGCCGGGTAGATCAGGTCGGCGGTGATCTCGGCCTGGCTTATCGAGATTCGCGGCGCCTTAGAGCGGTGATGCTGCCTATGTCGTGGAATCAGCCTCATGTCACAGCCTCCGTTTTCGGCCCCCCACCCCCGCTGCCTTCGCCTTTGTGGGGGCATATGGAGTCACAACCGCGAAGTCAGCCGATGGGTTGCTTGAAGCAACTCTCTTGGTGCCGACCCTAGACCAGTGAGTTGCTTGATGCAACCCTGTGTGCGAAGATCACTTTCGTGCTGCGCAGCGACTATCCGGGGCAGGTCTGCTCGATCGCGCGTTCGCTGGAAGTGGTCGGGGAGCGCTGGTCGCTGCTGATCGTGCGCGACGTGATGAACGGGCGGCGGCGCTTCGACGAACTGCAGAAGGGGCTCGGAGTGGCGCGCAACGTTCTCTCCGCCCGTCTGCAGCGCCTGGTCGAGGAGGACATCCTCGAGCGCCGGCCCTACCAGGAGAGCCCCCCTCGCTACGAGTACTTCCTGACCGAGAAGGGACTCGACCTCTGGCCCGCCCTGATCGCGCTGATGCATTGGGGCGATCGCCACTCCCCCAGCCCCAACGGCCCGCCGATGCTGATCGTCCACAAGGGCTGCGGCGGCGCCGTCAGCGACCGCGGCATCTGCGAAGAGTGCGGCGAGATCCTCCACGCGCGCGACGCACGGGCACTGCCCGGACCCGGCCTCCTCAAGGCCGCCTGACTCGAACTGCATCAAATTCTCGCTCCGCCAGGTAGAGAATTTGATGCAGTTCGCTAGCGTCCCCGGTACCAGCTACAGGAGGAGACGAGGATGGCGACGGCGGCTGAGGTTCAGGCGAAGGACAGGATCTTCATCGGCGGCGAGTGGGTCGAGCCGGAGGGGGCGGAGACGCTCGCGGTGATCAACTCGACCACCGAGGAGGCGATGGGCACTATCCCTGCCTGCACCGCCGCCGACGCCGACCGCGCCGTCGCCGCAGCGCGCGACGCTTTCGAGTCCTGGTCGCAGACCTCGCGCGAGGAGCGCGCCGGCTACCTGAGCGCGATCGCCGCGGGGCTGGGCGAGCGCTCGGAGGAGATCGCGGCGACGATCGCCCAGGAGCTGGGCATGCCGCTGAAGCTGAGCCAGATGATCCAGGCCGGGCTGCCGACCGGGCAGTTCGCGGCGATGCCGAAGCTGATGGAGGAAGTCGCCTGGGAGGAGGAGATCGGCAACTCGCGCGTGCTGCGCGAGCCGGTCGGCGTGCTCGGCGCGATCACGCCCTGGAACTACCCGCTAAACCAGATCGCCGCCAAGGTCGCCCCCGCCCTCGCCGCCGGCTGCACCGTGGTGCTGAAGCCGAGCGAGATCGTGCCGCTCAACGCCTTCATCCTCGCCGAGATCGTCGCGGCGGCCGGCCTGCCCGCCGGCGTCTTCAACCTTGTCACCGGCACCGGCCCCGTCGTCGGCGAGGCGATCGCCGGCCACCCCGGCGTCGACATGGTCTCCTTCACTGGCTCGACCCGCGCCGGCCGTCGCGTCTCCGAGCTCGCCTCGGCGACGGTCAAGCCGGTGGCAATGGAGCTCGGCGGCAAGTCGCCGAACGTGATCCTCGACGACGCCGACCTGAGCCGGGCGGTGCCCGATGGCGTCGCCAAGTGCTTCCTCAACTCGGGCCAGACCTGCAGCGCCCTGACCCGGATGCTGGTGCCGCGCGAGAAGCTCGGCGAAGCCGAGGAGATCGCCAAGGGCGCGGCGGAGAGCTTCACCCCCGGCGACCCCTTCGAGGACTCGACCCGGCTCGGCCCGCTCGTCTCCGCGACCCAGCGCGAGCGCGTGCACGGCTACATCCGCAAGGGCGAGGAGGAGGGCGCGAAGCTCATCACCGGCGGCGCCGAGCCGCCGGAGGGTCTCGAGCGCGGCTACTTCGTCCGCCCCACCGTCTTCTCCGAGGTGGCGCCGGAGATGACGATCGCCCAGGAGGAGATCTTCGGCCCGGTGCTCTCGATCCAACCCTACGAGGGTGAGGACGACGCCGTGCGGATCGCCAACGACACCGCCTACGGCCTCGCCGGCGGCGTCTGGTCCGCCGACCAGGACCGCGCGATCGCGGTCGCCAAGCGGATTCGCACCGGCCAGATCGAGATCAACGGCGGCATGTTCAACCCGCTCGCCCCCTTCGGCGGCTACAAGCAGTCCGGCCACGGCCGCGAGAACGGCCGCTACGCGATTGAGGAGTTGCTCCAAGTCAAGAGTCTTCAGTTGTAGCCCAGCGCGGGGTGCCCCGCGTCGGACGCAGCCTTCGGCTGCTGAGTGTCCGCCCAGGGGCACCCCTCGCCACACCGCAATAGGCTGCCGCCGTGGATTTCAACCTCACTGACGAGCAGAAGCTCCTTAGGGACACCGTGCGGGACTTCGCCCGCCAGGAGGTCAAGCCCGTGGCCGAGGAGCTCGACCGGACCAAGTCCTTCCCCTACGAGATCGTCGAGAAGCTCGGCGGGCTCGGGCTGATGGGCATCCCGTTTCCGCAGGAGTACGGCGGCGGCGGCGCCGACACGCTCTCCTACGTGCTGGCAGTGGAAGAGCTGGCGCGGATCGACTCCTCGGTCTGCATCACGATGGCGGCGCACACCTCGCTGGGGACGATGCCGATCTACCTCTGGGGCACGGATGAGCAGAAGTCGGAGTGGCTGCCGCAGCTCTGCAGCGGCAAGCGGCTCGCCTCCTTCGGCCTGACCGAGCCCGAGGCGGGCTCGGACGCCGGCAACGTGCGCACGACCGCATCACTCGCCGATGGCGAGTGGACGATCAACGGCGCCAAGCAGTTCATCACCAACTCCGGCACCGATATCTCCGGCTGCGTCTCGATCACCGCGGTCACCGGCGAGGCGAACGGGCGCCGGGAGATCTCCAACCTGATCGTCCCCACCGGCACCCCGGGCTACGAGGCAGGTGAGCCCTACCGCAAGATGGGCTGGAACGCCTCCGACACCAGGCCGCTCACATTCGAGGATTGCCGCGTGCCGGAGGCCAATCTGCTCGGCCGCCGCGGCGAGGGCTTCAAGAACTTCCTCCACATCCTCGACGGCGGCCGGATCGGCGTCGCCGCGATGGGCGTCGGGCTCGCCCAGGGCGCCCTCGACGAGGCGATCGCCTACGCCAAGGAGCGCCAGGCCTTCGGCCAGGCGATCTCGAAGTTCCAGTCGATCCAGGCCAAGATCGCCGACCTCTCGGCCCAGATCGAGGCCGCCCGCCTGCTCACCTGGCGCGCCGCCCTGGAGAAGGACGCCGGCAAGTCGTTCACCCTCACCGCCGCCCAGGCGAAGCTGATCACCGGCCGCCTCGCCGTGCGTGCGACCGAGGAGGCGGTGCAGATCCACGGCGGCTACGGCTACATCGAGGAGTACCCGGTCTGCCGCTTCTACCGCGACGCCAAGATCCTCACCATCGGCGAGGGCACCGACGAGGTGCAGCAGATGGTGATCGCCCGCCAGCTCGGCTGCTGACCCCCCCAGGGGGTCCTGGGGGATCTGGGGGTTCCTGGGGGGGTCGACGGGCCTAAAGCGTGTCGATATGTCACACAATCGGCCCGTCGGCAGCCCAGGCCGCTGGGCCGCCCAGGCCGCTGGGCCGCTGGGCCGGTCGGGGCTCAGGCGGTGTGGAGGGTGAAGTGGATGCTGGTGCCGGTTGGGGCCGGGGCTAGCCAGATGCGGCCGCCGTGGGCCTCGACGATCGCGCGGGAGATCGCCAGGCCGAGGCCGGCGCCGTCCTCGCTGCGGGCCGCATCGCCGCGGTAGAAGGCCTCAAAGACGCGCTCCCGCTCGGCCGCGGCGATGCCCTCGCCGTCGTCGCTGACCTCGACCTCTACGCCGCCCGCCGCCGCCCGGGCGCGCACGGTGACGCTGCCGTCGGCGGGGGTGTGGCGGATCGCGTTCTGGATCAGGTTGAGCAGGACCCGCTGCAGCTTCTCCGGATTGGCCCGCGCCGCGACCTCGCCCACCGGCAGCTCGACGGCAAGCGAGACGCCGCGTGCCTCTGCCGACGTCCGCATCGCGGCGACGGTCTCGTCGATCAGCCGGCCCAGCTCGATCCGCTCCATCGTCCAGGAGATCTCCCCCGCCTCGATCCGCGAGAGCTCGAAGAGGTCGTCGATCAGCGCGGTCAGGGTCTCGACGTGGGTGCGCATCTCCCCCAGGTAGCGCTCCCGCGTCTCCCCCGTCGCCACCCCGTCGTCGATCGCCTCGACCAGCAGGCGTAGCGAGGCGAGCGGCGTGCGCAGGTCGTGCGAGACGGCGGCGACCATCTGCCGGCGAGCGTCCTCGATCTGGCGGCGCGAGCGCTCCTCCATCGCCAGCCGCACCGCGAGCGCCGCGGCCAGCGCCGCGCCGACCAGAGCGAGGGCGACGAAGACGACCTGGGTCAGGCCCATCCAATGGGGCACGGTCACCGCCGCGGCCCCGGCGAGGAAGGCGGCGATCGCGATCAGGCCGGCGCGCTTCATCTCAAACTTCGCGCTTCGCTCGTTCGCACTCATGACCCCCGGCGATCTTGCTCGCTCGCTCCGCGCTCACGGTCTCAGCCTGTAGCCGACGCCCCAGACCGTCTCGATGAAGCGCGGCGCGGCGGGGTCGTCGCCGAGCTTGGCGCGCAGGCGGCGCACGTGGACGGTGACGGTGCTGGTGTCCTCGTAGAAGGGGAAGCCCCAGACCGCATCCATCAGCTGGTCGCGCGAGAAGACCTGGCCCGGGTGGGACGCGAGGTGGGCGAGCAGGTCGAACTCGCGCTGGGTCAGTGCGATCGGCTCGCCGTCGAGGCTGACGGTTCGCATCGCCGGGTCGATCCGCAGCGGCCCGACCGCGATCGGCGGCGGCGCCTCGTCCTCCGCCGGCGGCGCGGCGCGGCGCAGCACCGCGTCGACGCGGGCGACCAGCTCCGCCGGCGAGAACGGCTTGACCACGTAGTCGTCGGCGCCGCGGCGCAGGCCGACGAGGCGGTCGGACTCCTCGCCCCGCGCGGTGAGCAGGATCACCGGCACGGGTGGGCCGGGGCGCTCGTGCAGCCTGCGCATCACCTCGAGCCCGTCGACCTCGGGCAGCATCAGGTCGAGCACGATCAGGTCCGGGTCGCGTGCTTCGGCCAGGCGCAGCGCCTCCGGGCCGTCGGCGGCCCGCAGGGTCTCGTAACCCGCCCGCTCCAGGTAACGGCCGACCACCTCGACTATCGTCGGCTCGTCGTCGACGACGAGGACGGTGCCATGCGCAGGCTCCTCCACGCCGCCCATTCTGCCCGCAGCGCCGGGCTCTGCCCGTGTGCGGGCGCGGCTAGCCGAAGGTGAAGGAATAGGCCATCACCCCCGCTTGCGGTTCGAGCGTCAGCAGGTGGTGGCCGACGGCGGGGAGGTCGACCACCTCGTAGAGACGCTGGGCGTCGACCCTGACCGCGCCGCCGTGGACGTCGGAGCCGGCCAGCGCGGTGGGAATCGGCTTACCGTCGAGCCGGACGCGCACGCGGCGCGCGGCACCGGGGGAGCCGAGCACGACGTAGACGCGGCGCGCGCCGAAGCGGAGGTCGAGCGAGGCGTCCCGCCCCGCCGTCGCCGAGTCGAGCGCGATCCGCCAGCGGCCGCCGTAGGCGAATTCGTCCGGCCCGGGCGCGGGCGCGCGGCCGCCGAAATCGTGCGTGCCGGGCGAGAGCATCGGGTTGGTGAAGCGTTCGGCGCGGGCGGCGCCGAGGTAGGTCTCCGGCGTCGTCACGCCCGCCGCGGCTTCGATCCCGCGCGCGCCCGAGTCGTGCCCCGCGACCGGTCGCCCCGCTTCGGCCAGCAGCTCGCGGATGATCTTCTCCTTCTCCGCGTATTCGCCCTCGCCGTAGTGGGCGAAGCGGACCCGGCCGCGGGCGTCGATGAAGTACTCCGAGGGCCAGTACTGGGTGCCGTAGGCGCTCCAGGTCGCCAGGTCGTTGTCCTGCACGACCGGGTAGTGGATGCCGTTGCGCTGGATCGCTGCGGCGACGTTGCCGGCGTCCTTCTCGAAGGGGAACTCGGGCGAGTGGACGCCGACGATCGTCAGCCCGTCCCTGCGGTAGGTGCGGTCCCAGGCGGTCAGGTAGGGCAGCGTGCGCAGGCAGTTGATGCAGCTGTAGGTCCAGAAGTCGACGAGGACGACGCGGCCGCGCAGCGAGCGCAGCGTCAGCGGCCCGTCGCCGCGGGTGTTGAACCAGCGCTGGGTGCCGACGAATTCCGGCGCGGTGCCGAGCACCGGCAGCCCCGATTTGTGGCGGCCCGCCGCGGCGCGCGAGCGCTCGCCGCCGCTTGCGCGCACGGCCGCCGCCGCGCTCGACGCCCGGGCGCCCACCCCGTGCGCGGCTT
>DASZSJ010000130.1:0-6489 GCA_035548675.1 Solirubrobacterales bacterium | reverse complement strand
GTTCCTTTGTCCCTGTATCCCGGACAAAGGAACCACGACTCGGGGCGGCAGATTGCGTGGTTCGTTGGTAGCGGCTGGCGCAACGAAGGAACCGCGGGATCCGCCGCGAGCCAACCCAGGACTCGCCTCGGGAGGGGGAGGGCGCCGGTCGCCCTGCCTGCTGATGGAGGGTGGCCGGCACCCTCCCCCGACGACGGGGCTCGAGCCCTTGCCGTTCCTCGCCCCTCTCGCGTCTGCCCTAAGGGCCTCTTTCAGAATGCCCCGTGCGCGGATGGCGCGCCGGACCAAGCGGGCATTCTGAAAGAGGCTCTAAGCCGCCGGCCGCAGCCGCGCCCGATGGGCGATCACGTCGCCCCAGTCGGAGTCGTCGATGTGGTGCGGCTCGGTGGTCGCGATCCAGTCACGAAGGATCGTCGCCAGGCCCTCGGGGTCTTCGAGGTTGGGGAAGTGGGCGGCCTTGGGGAGGGTCTCGAAGCGGCAGTTGGGGATCGCGGCGCTGGCCTGCAGGCCGTGGGCCTTGGGGATCGTGCGGTCGCGCTCGCCCCAGACGATCAGGGTCGGCATCTCGCCGAGCAGGTAGAGGCGGTCGCGGGCGCTGACCTTCTGGCCGTGGACGTCGATCACCGCCCGCAGGGTCTGCAGGAAGGCGCGGCGCGAACCGCTCTCCTGCAGCGGGCCGAGCGCCCGCGCCACCGCCTGCAGGTAGACGCCGGAGGGGACGCCGCGCTCGCGCAGGCGGTCGCCGGCGGCGGCCAGCGAGCCGACCAGGCGCGGGTTGCTGGCGAGCCGCAGCAGGGTCGCCGAGCCGGGCAGGGCAGCGCCGCGCAGCATCGGGCTGACGTCGTGGCCGAGGCCGCCGCTGGAGATCAGCGCCAGGCGCTCGGTGCGCTGGGGGAACTGGTAGAAGAACTGCATCGCGACGCCGCCGCCGAGCGAGTGGCCGACGATCGTCGCCCGTTCGACGCCGATCGTCGTCAGCAGGTCGCGGATGCTGGCCGCGTGGGCACCGAGCGAGTAGTCGCCGCGCGGCGTCGCCGCATCGCCGTGGCCGATCAGGTCGGGGGCGATCACGCGGTGGGAGTCGGCGAGCCGCTCGGCCACCGCCTGCCAGTGGCGCGAGGAGTTGATCATGCCGTGGATCAGGACCAGGTTCGGCCCGCTGCCGGCGACCCGGTAGACGGCGCGGTGGCCGTGCAGGTCGACGTCGTGGGCCTCGAAGGGGCCGGCTGCCATGCCCAGACCCTATCCGCCGTTGGTACCTCCGGTCACCACGCGGGAGTGGTCGTTCGGTCTCTCGCCGGCGTCAAGGATTTGTTCAAGCCCGCACGCCAGCCTTGCCTCGATCGCGTCACGACCCACGACCGAGGAGGTCATCGCCTTGAACCCCTATGCACGGATCCGGGCTTGGCTGCGCCCGGGCCGAGAGGACCTCGCCCACAGCCTGCGCTGCATCTCCCACAGCGAGTTGCCGGCAGCCGCCTTCGGCGCCCGTCTGTCGGCCTCGCGCCCGCCTGGTGGCGCTGGACGGGGGGGCTGCGCGGGAGCCGCAGACGGGGGCGGCGTCGTGAGGGCGCTGATCGGCGCCCATGCCGCGCGGGCGATGGTGACGGCGGGCGGTTCCCCGCGGCGGCCGCGCCGCTGGACCTGGCTCAGGCTCGTTCGAGCAGGACGATCGGGATCTCCCGATCCGTCTTCGTCTGGTACTCGTCGTAGCTCGGCCACTCGGCGACCATCGTCGGCCACAACTCCGCCTTCTCCGCGGGCGTCGCAGTCCGTGCCGTCGCCTTGAAGCGATCGCCCCAGACCTGGACCTCGACCTCGGGGTTGGCGGTGAGGTTGACGTACCAGGCGGGAGGCGCGTCGGACCCGCCCTTGGAGGCGACGACGGCGTAGGCGTCGCCGGCCGGGGCGTAGATCAGCGGCGCGACCCGAGGCTCGCCGCTCCTGCGCCCAGTCGTCGTCAGCAGCAGCGTCTGCGTCCCCTGCCAGTCGTGGCCCTCCTCGCCGTCGGTGGCGAGGTAGCGGTCGACGTGTTCCTGGCCGAAGAGCATCGTCCCGAGATCCTAGGGAACCAGCCTCGCCGGCTCCACTGCCCACGCGATTCGAGCGGCCCAGGCACAAAGCGCTTGGAGGCGGCTGCGGAACCAGGCTACGTCGCCGCGCGCTGTCGATCCGACTCTCGCCGCCGCGGGCCACCCCGGTGGCATTCAGGGGCGATGCCTGACGGACGAGGCCGTTCATGCCTCGGGCGGGAGAGACATCCCGATCAGCCCAGGTGGACGATGGCTGGACTGACGACAGCGTCCTCTCTCGCTTCGTTAGGGTCCCGCCTGGCAAAGCATGGGAACAGGAGGGCGCGAATGTCCAGCTCGGAGCAACAGAACCACGGTTTTCGCACGGGATCGCGGGTCTCGGGGGCACTGATCGGTCTCGTATCGCTCCTGATCATGCTCTTCGCACCTTCGGCCACGAATGCTGCGATGTGGACCAATATTCCGAAGGGGAAGTGGGAATGCTTTGACCGCGCCAACGCCTGCATCGCCTACACCGGCTTCAATCCCGCCACCCAGAGTTGGTGGGGACAGGCGAAGAACTCTCGGGGCAACTGCACCAACTACGCCGCATTCAGGCTGATCAAGAACGGGGCGTCGGATCCGGGCTTCCGTGGCAGCGGTGGGGCCGTCAATTGGAAGAACGTCGTGGTCCGCAAGCTGGGCAAGGACCGTGCCAACGGGACGCCACAAGTCGGCGCGATCGCCTGGTGGTCTTACGGCCATGTCTCCTACGTCGAGAAAGTCGTGGATGGCGCCGTCTACGTGACCGATTCGAGCTGGCCAACCCGCGCCGGGATCGGTGGTAGCTCGCGCAGAGTCCTATCCCGTGGAGGCAATGGCTGGCCAGACGCATTCCTCCACGTCAGGGACAAGCCGACGAGCCCCGTGACGCCGAAGGACACTGATAAGGACGGGGTCCCGGACAGCAAGGACAAGTGCCCGAAGAAGAAGGGGCCGAAGGCCAATGGAGGGTGTCCGTGGCCGAAGCCGGCGGCGGCGGACGACCGCGATCAGTTCAGCTACACCTGGGCTGCAGGCGACCACTTCCAGTCGGCGATCGGCGACTTCAACGGCGACGGCCAGGTGGACGTCGGCCTGAGGCGGACCACCGACGGCGTCTTCTACTGGCGGCTCGCAACTCAGTGAAGCTGTCGCGCACCGGTGGAATGAGCGGTGGCGGTTGCCCTCCGCGGTTGCCGAGGCGCTCGGCCTCTCGACGGAGGTCGCGACGATGCCGACCGTCCGCCCCAGCGGGGTGATCCGACGCCCAGTCGAATGCCCGGAGTCGATGGTGGAGGACCCCTGCACTCTGCGTCGCGACCGTTGCCTGGCGAGCAGATGAAGCTCGAGTCGGTTGCGACTCGAGCTTCACGCAGCCGCGGGTAAGTCTGCCTCCTGATTGCCCTGCCGCGTCGCCATTGCACGGCTGTGCCCTCTGCGCGCTCGCGCACTGCTGCCCAACGCGAAGGGACGCTTGGCTCTATATGTGGCTTTGCCGATGGTGCGAGGATGCCTATGCAATCGGGGCGCCCGGATTTGAACCGGGGACCTCACCGACCCGAACGGTGCGCGCTACCAGGCTGCGCCACGCCCCGAGAGCGGCGATTATCTCAGAGCGGGGTCGGGGGTAGGGGCGCGGTCTGCGATTGGGCGCTACTTTGGGCTCCGCGCGGGTTCTCGGCAGGCAAAGGCAATGCTCCGCAGGCTTCCGATACTCATCCTGGTCGTGGCGTTGCTGGCGCTGGCGCCGGCGAGCGCCGGCGCCTACCTGCCGCCGGGCTTCATCGGCGTCTCGCCGCAGAGCCAGGCGACCGCGAAGGACTTCCACCTGATGCAGCGGGCAGGGGTCGGCAGCGTGCGGGTGCCGCTGAATTGGGCGGCGGTCGAGTCCGACGACCCCGAATTCTTCCTGCCGGACTGGTCCAACTTCGACCGCGAGGTGGAACTGGCGGCGGAAGCGCGGATCCGCCTGCTGCCGTTCGTCTACGGCTCGCCCGACTGGGTCGCGCTGAGCTGGAACGAGCTGCCGGTGCGGACCGCCTGGCAGCGGCGCGGCTGGACCCGGTTCCTGCGCGCCGCGGTCGAGCGCTACGGGCCCGAAGGCGAGTTCTGGGAAGAGCACCCCGACCTGCCCTTCCTGCCGATCCACCGCTGGGAGATCTGGAACGAGGAGAACATCGTCACCTTCGCCGGCGAACCCGACCCGGCCGCCTACGCGCGGCTGATCCGGATCTCCGGTCGCACCCTGCACGCCGCCGACCCCTACTCCCAGGTGCTGATCGGCGGGCTCTTCGGCCGGCCGCTGCAGATCCCGCCCAACATCGCCTCCGGCTATTACCTCAACCTCGTCTACGGGAACGGCGACGTGCGCCCGTACTTCGATGGGGTCGCGCTGCACCCCTACGTCGCCGACGCCCGAGCGATGCTCTGGCAGCTGCGCAACCTGCGCCGGGTGATGCGCCTGCACAACGACTCCCGCACCCCGATCTTCGTCACCGAGCTCGGCTGGGGCTCGCGCAGCGGCCCGACCCGCTGGGAGCGGGGGCTGCAGGGACAGGCGCGCCAGCTCTCGAAGGCGTTCGCGATCCTCTCCGCCAACCGGGTCCGCTGGCGGATCGGCGGCGCCTGGTGGTTCACCTGGACCGACGAGGCCGGCGGCTGCCTGTTCTGCGGCTCGGCCGGGCTGCTGACCGCCGATCGCGAAGCGAAGCCGGCCTGGTACCGCTTCAACGCCTGGACCGGCGGCAACCCAGACACGGTGCCGCGGGCGAAGCTCGGAAGCTGAGCGACGGGTACCCGAGGCGTCGCGGCGGTTAGGCTCCGCAGCTGACGCTTCAAACCGACCAAGGGAGAAACCCGGATGGCTTACTCGGTACCAGACTTGCCCTACCCCTACGACGCGCTCGAGCCTCACATCGACGAGGAAACGATGCGCATCCACCACGACAAGCACCACCAGGCGTACGTCGACAAAGCCAACGGTGCCCTCGAGGGCACCGAGTGGGCCGACAAGGATGTCGAGGAGGTGCTGAAGAACCTCTCCAGCCTGCCCGCCGACAAGCAGGGCCCGGTCCGCAACAACGCCGGCGGCCACTACAACCACACGCTGTTCTGGCAGATGATGAGCCCGGACGGCGGCGGCGAGCCGAGCGGCGAGCTGGCCGAGGCGATCAACAGCGCCTTCGGCTCCTTCGACGCCTTCAAGGAGGAGTTCAAAAACGCCGGCATCGCCCGCTTCGGCTCCGGCTGGGCCTGGCTGGTCAAGAACGCCGACGGGAGCCTCGCCGTGATCTCGACCGCCAACCAGGACTCGCCGATCTCCGACGGACAGACGCCGCTGCTCGGCGCCGACGTCTGGGAGCACGCCTACTACCTGAAGTACCAGAACAAGCGTCCGGAATACCTCGACGCCTTCTGGAACGTCGTCAACTGGGACTACGTGGCGAACGCCTTCGCGTCCTAGCCGGCTGACGGGGCCGGGCTCGCCTCGCGGCGCAGCTCGGTCCCGTCCTTGGCCGGGATCTCCGCCATCGCGTGCTCGGCGAGGGCGGTGATCGTCAGGCTCGGGTTGACGCCGACGTTGGCGGGGACCGCGGAGCCGTCGCAGACGAGCAGGTTCTCGTAGCCGAAGACCCGCTGGCGGGCGTCGACGACGCCGTCCTCGGGGCCGTGGCCGATCACCGCGCCGCCGAGGAGGTGGGCGGTCGTCGGGATGTTCACCAGCGCCTCGGTGGCCGAGCTCTGGGCGATGCCGCCGGTGCGCTTGGCGAGCCATTCGGAGAACTCGTTGGCGACCGGGATGAAGGTCGGGATCGGCCGCTCCGGGTCCTGTTCGGTCTGCAGGCGGACGTCGCCGTTGCGCTTCAGCGTCGGCCGCAGCGCGATCGCGTTGTCGAGCGTCTGCATGACGAGGACGATGATCGTCCGCGCCGACCAGTTGCGCGGGAAGAGGGTCCTGGCGAAGCGGCCAGGGTGGCGGAGGATCTGGCTGAGCAGCTTCAGCGGCCGCGTCACCCGGGTGCCGTCGCCGACCAGCAGCGTGTAGAGCAGGCTCATCGAGTTGCCGGCCTTGCCGTAGGTGACGGTCTCGATGTGGGTGTGGGGGTCGGGGTAGACGCTGGAGGTGATCGCGACCCGCCTGGTCAGGTCCTCCGGGTAGTCCTCGGGGACGGTGACGGCGAGGATCGACTCGCTGTTGGTCCGCACCAGCTCGCCGAGGCGGGGCGAGATCCGCGGCAGGGCGCCGCCGAGGCGGCAGCGCTGCAGCAGCCGGTTGCTGCCGAGCGGGCCGGCGGCGACGACGACGCCGCGGGCGCGCAGGGTGCGGACGCTGCGCCCGCGCCGCAGCCCCGAACGCTCGCTGCGGACCGTGTAGCCGTCGCTGCCGTCGGCGGCGCCGAGCGGCCGGATCTCGGTCACGGTGCGGTCCGGGGTG
>DASZSJ010000129.1:0-9069 GCA_035548675.1 Solirubrobacterales bacterium | reverse complement strand
GACCCCGGCTTCGCTGGCCTCTTCGACCTGCTGCGCTCGCTCGGCCTCGCCCTGCGACCGGTGCCGATCGACGAGCGGGGCATGCGCCCCGACGACCTCGCCGCCGCCCTCGCCGAGGGCGCCGCGGCGGTCGTCCTCAACCCGCGCGGGCAGAACCCGACCGGCGCCTCGCTCGACGCCGCGCGGGCGGCCGAGCTGCGCGCGGTGCTCGCGCGGGCGCCGCGGGCGATGGTGGTCGAGGACGACCACCTCGGCCCAATCGCCGACGCGCCGCGGCTCACCCTGACCGCGGGTCGCGAGCGCTGGGCCGCCGCCCTCTCGCTGGCCAAGTCGCTCGGCCCCGATCTGCGCCTGGCGGTCCTCGCCGGCGATGCGCAGACGCTGAGTCGCCTGCGCGGACGCCAGGCCGTCGGCCCGCAGTGGGTGAGCCACCTGCTGCAGCACCTGGTCGTCGCGATGTGGTCGGACGCGGAGGTGCGGGCGGGGCTCGAGCGCACCGCGGCCACCTACCGGGCGCGTCGCGAGCGCCTCCTCGCGGCCCTGGCCGAGCGCGGCATCGAGGTCTCCGCCCCGGCCGGGATCGCGGTCTGGATCCCGGTACCGGAGGAAGCGCCGGTGGTCCAGTCGCTGCTCGCCCGCGGCTGGGCGGTGCTGCCCGGCGCGCCCTTCCGCCTGCGCAGCGAGCGCGCGGTCCGGGTCACGACCAGCGCCCTGCGCGAGGACGAAGCGGACGGGCTAGCCGAGGCCGTTGCCGCGGCGCTGCGCCCCGCGGCCGCGACCCGCACCGCCTGAGGGCGGCACTTTGGGCGCGCCCGCCGCCGAGTGTTCGATTGACCCACATATACGGTGGCAAAGTGCACACTCGACACGGTGGCAAATCGAACACTCGGCACCCAGCACCGGGCACCGCGCCCACTTGGAGCCGGAAGAGGTCGTGATTCCACGGCGGCCGCCGTGGAATCGACCATCTAGGACTCGTACGGCGCGTAGCGGTGGTGCAGCATCAGGTCGTTGCCGTCGGGATCGCTGAAGAGGGCCATGTGGCAAACGCCGGTGTCGAGGGTCTCGCCGTTGAACTCGACCCCCTTCGCCTCCAGCTCCGCCCGCGCCGCGGCGACGTCCTCGACGTGCAGGGCGGGATGCGCGTTTTTCTGCGGCGCGAACTCCATCCCCATCTTCGCCGGCTCCCAGATGCCGAAGCAGGTGTCGCCGACCCAGAACTCGTACTGGCTGTGTTCGTCCGGGCGCAGGCCCAGCGTCTCGACGTAGAAGCGGCGGGTCCGCTCGGCGTCGGTCGAGGGGACGCCGATGAAGTCGGTCTTGCTGATCATGGTTTCCTCCGTTCCGGTCGGGGGCGCTTGCGACGTTAGACCAGCGGGTAATTCCGGGCAAGCGACAATTCCGGGCAAGCGACCAAAGGAGACGATCGAATGCCAGCGACGAAAGCGCTCGCCAACAGCCCGGCCGGCACGCTGCGCCTGGGCGGCGAGATCGAGGTCCACCGCCTCGCCTACGGCGCGATGCGGATCACCGGCGAGGGCGTCTGGGGGGCGCCCGAGAACCCCGCGGAAGCGCGGGCGGTGCTGCGGCGCGCGGTCGAGCTCGGCATCGACCTGATCGACACCGCCGACTCCTACGGCCCCGCGGTGAGCGAGGAACTGATCGCCGAGGTCCTCCATCCCTACGCCGGGGTGACGATCGCGACCAAGGGCGGGCTGGAGCGCACCGGCCCCGGCAGGTGGCCGCGCAACGGCCACCCCGACCACCTCAAGCGGGCCTGCGAGGGCTCGCTGCGGCGGCTGCGCGTCGACCGGATCGACCTCTATCAGCTGCACTCGCCCGACGACGCGGTGCCCTACGAGGAGTCGGTCGGCGCGATCAAGGAGTTGCAGGACGAGGGCAAGGTACGGCACGTCGGCGTCTCCAACGTCAGCCTGGAGCAGCTCGAGCAGGCACGGGGGATCGTCGAGGTGGTCTCGGTGCAGAACCGCTTCAACCTCGCCGACCGCGGCTCCGAGGACGTGCTCGAGCGCTGCGAGGAGCTCGGCATCTGCTTCTTCCCCTGGTTCCCGCTGGCGGCGGGCGAGCTGGCCGAGCCGGGGGGAGTCGCCGCTGAAATCGCCGACGCGCACGGCGCTCAGACCGGCCAGATCGCGCTCGCCTGGCTGCTGCGCCGCTCGCCCGCGATCGTGCCGATCCCCGGCACCTCCTCGGTCGCCCACCTCGAGCAGAACGTCGCCGCGGCTCAGATCGAGCTCGGCGACGAGGAGTTCGAGCGGCTGAGCAGCGCCACCGGCTGAGCGCCGCCGCCCCTCTAAACGCAAGGGCCGCCCGCGGGCGGCCCTTGCTCAGGTGCTTGGAGCGGGCGTGGAAGCTGCGACCGGGTGGGACTGATCCCGGCATTCCCCGCCCACCGGTGCCCGGGTTGGATTCCACCGGGCGCCCAAACCAGTGCGGCGCCTAGCGGCCCTGCACCTCCAGAGTCCCCTCAAGCATGTGAATCAAGTTAGGACCACCTCCTTTCTCTGGTGATCCGATTGAAGCAGACGGCCTGGTCGGCGCTTCCTCGACTCCGAACGCCCCTCGGTCATACTGCGTGGGTGGCCACCCTGGTCTACTCGATGGGGGTTTCGCTGGACGGCTTCGTCGCGGGGCCGGGCGGAGACATCTCCTGGTCGGCGCCCGACGAGGAGCTGCACCGCTTCCACAACCGCCTGGTGGAAGCGGTCGACCTCCAGCTCTGCGGCCGCCGGCTCTACGAAACGATGCTGGTCTGGGAGACGTGGGAGGAGGAGCAGCCCGAGGCGAGCGCGGTCGAGCTCGAGTTCGCGCCGCTCTGGCGGGCGACGCCGAAGCTGGTCTTCTCGCGGACGCTGGAGCGGGTCGAGGGCAACGCCCAGCTGGCCACGGGCGAGGCGGCGGAGGTCGTGCGCAGGCTGAAGGGCGAGATCGAGGGCGAGATCGACGTCGGTGGCGCCGGGCTCGCCGCGGACCTGATCCGGGCCGGTCTCGTCGACGAGTACCGGCTCTTCGTCAGCCCCGTGATCCTCGGTGCCGGTGTCCCTTTCTTCCCCGCCGTTACCGAGCGGATCGACCTGGACCTGCTCGAGACCCGCGACTTCGGCTCGCGCGTCGCCTACCTCCGCTGCAGGGCGAAGGACGGGGGCTGAGACGGTCGCCGGGGATGGAGCGCCGCCCTTGGCACGGCTCCGAACGTCGTCCGGAACTCCTCCGCCGCCGTCGAGTTGTACAGGGCGGTGACTAGGATCACAGGGGTGATGGGGAGGGGCCTCCGCGAGGGGAGCCGGATCGCGCTGGCCGCCTTGATTGCGCTGGTGCTGCTCGCGCCGGCCCGCGCCGGGGCGGACGCGGGGATCGGGCTCGACGCGGGCAGGTCACTCGCCTCGAGTGGCACCACGATCGGCTTCTGGGCGGGCGAGGCGGTCCCCGGCACCGACTGGGACGAGCCCGACACCTACTGGGCCCGGCGCGACACCCACTTCTACACGCCGCGCCTCTGGCGGGTGCTGCGCCGCAACCGGATCCCGCTCTACTTCAACCTGCGCTACCGCCGCGACTTCGGCCCCGTCCCGCCCGGCAAGCCCCAGCGCCACGACGCGCTGCGGATCATCCGCACCGCCAACCGGCTCGGCGTGCCGGTCTGGGCCTGGGTCCTGATCCCCTACAGCAATGGCTACTGGGCCTGGGAGGGCGCGGCGGCGCAGCAGTTCGCCGCCGTCAAGTCGCTGGTCCACTGGGCGCACGAGAAGCGAGTGCGGTTGCGCGGCCTCGCACTCGACCCCGAGCCGCGCCTGCGCACGCCCTTCGAAACCACCGCGGCGATCATGGGCGGGGGCAGCAACGCGGTCTTCGCCGCCCTCTTCAAGCAGGCGCTGGACCCGGTCGGCCAGTGCGCGGCGTGGCGCGGCTACGCGCGGATCGTGCGTTGGAGCAAAGCGCACCGGGTCCCGATCGTCGCGGCGCCGATGCCGGCGGCGCTCGACGACCTCGAGGATCGCCGCCTCGCGCTGCAGGATGCGGCCGGCTTCATCCTCCCCAACGCCCCCTGGGACGACCTCTACTTCCAGGCCTACCGCAGCGTCTTCGCCTACTACTCGGGCCACGACCCGGGGCCGGGGATCGTCGCCTCCTACTTCCTTGCCGCCCGCCGCGAGTTCGGCGACGCCGGCCAAGTCAGCCTCGGCTCCTCCGGCCGCGGGCCCTACCGCCGCTTCGCCAGCCTGCTCGGCGACGTCCGCCTCGCCGCCACCCTCGGCGCCCGCGAAGTGCCGATCTACTCGCTCGAGCGAACCCTGCGCGCCTACGGCGGCCCGAGCGCGGTTACCCGCCTCGCCGGGGCCGCCCAGCATCCGTACCGGGGGCCGGCGGCGAGCCGCTCCACCGCAGCCACGGTCGGAGCGCGCAACCTGCGCGGCGCCGTGCACCGTGCCGACCGGGCGGCGACGGCGAGCACGCCTGAAGTCAGCGCCGCCCGCGGCACCGCCCTGCGGGCCAACTCCTGGCCCGACGGCTGCGGCCAGTAGGGATTGGCGAGCGGCTGACTAGCCGCGAGGGTCGTCGAAGACGTCGGCGATGCGCTCGAGCACGGCGGCGGCGATCTGGAGGTCGCCACTGTCGACGTCGCGAAGCGCGTTGCGCCAGCGCTTGCGCCAGACGGCGCGGCGCTCCTTCAGCTCCTTCCGGCCCCGCGCGGTCAGCTCGACCAGGACGATGCGGCGGTCGGCCTCCGAACGGGTGCGGGCGACGTGGCCGCTCTCTTCGAGATGGTCGACCATCTGGGACACGGTCGCCGCGCTGAGGCCGGCGGCGGCGGCGAGCTCGCCGACCGCGAGCGGGCCGCGCTCCCACAGCTCCCCCAGCAGCTCGAACCGCGCGTGGCCGATCTGCGTCGGGCCGAGGTGGGTGTCGCGACCCCGTAGCCGGCGCAGGCTGCGATCGGCGCGGCGGAAGGCATATCCAACAGCGGTCAGATGCTCGGCCCTCGAGTCCGGACGGGGAACGTCCTCCCTCCCCGTTTTCAGGCCCAGCTCAGGCACCGAGCGGCTCCACCGCGGCCTCGGCGATCTCCTCCTCGGCCCGCTTCTCCGGCCCGCCGCGCAGATGGCGCACGCCCTCGGCGCGCAGCAGCACCACGCAGGGGATCAGCGAGGCGGCGGCGAGGCCGAGCGACCACCAGTAGGCGGTGCCGAACGCCCCGGCGAGCTCGGCCGGAGTGCTGGCCCCGGCGCTCGCCCGCTGCAGGACGACAGCGAGCAGGGCGGTGCCGATCGCCCCGCCGAGCCGCTGCAAGACGTTCATCTGCGGGGTGGCGTCGGAGAGCTGGTCGGTGCGCAGCGAGGCGTAGGCGACCGTCATCGTCGGCATGAAGGAGAGGCCGATGCCGACTCCGCGCAGCAGCAGCACCAGCGAGAGGAAGAGGATCGAGGTGTCGGCGCCGATGAAGGCCAACGGCAGGCTGCTCAGCGTCAGCAGCGAGACGCCGACGACGGCGACGCGGCCACCGCCGAAGCGCTCGGTGAGGCGGGCGGTGAACGGTGCCGTGAAGAGCATGCCGAGGCCCTGCGGCCCGACCAGCAGACCGGTGACGACGACGCTCTCCCCCCTCACCTGCTGGTAGTAGAGCGGCACCAGGATCATCGCGCCGAAAAGGGCGGCGCCGAGGCCGAAGGTCGTCAGCGAGGCGGCGCCGAAGATCTTGTCCTTGTAGAGGCGCACGTCGAGCAGCGGCCGGCGCGCGCGCAGCGCGTGCCAGACGAAGGCCACGGACAGCACCGCACCGATCGCGATCGGCCAGACGACGGTGGGCGCGGTAAAGCTTTCCTTCGTTCCGATCTCGGCCAGCCCGTAGACGATCAACGGCATGCTGGTGACCAGCAGGGCGAGGCCCGGCAGGTCGAGCTCCCCCGCCTCCCCCAGCTCCGATTCCGGCAGCATCACGAGGCCGAGCGCGATCGCGACGATCCCGACCGGGACGTTGACGAAGAAGATCCAGGACCAGTCGTAGTGCTGCAGGATCAGCCCGCCGACGACCGGGCCGAGGATCGGCGCCAGCATCGCCGGCATCGCCACCACTCCCATCACCTGGCCCATTCGTTTCGGCCCGGCGACCTCGGCCATGATCATCTGCGCGACCGGCATGATCATGCCGCCGCCGACGCCCTGGAGGACGCGGAAGAGGATCAGCGAGGTGCTCGATTCAGCCAACCCGCAAAGGGCCGAGCCGAGCGTGAAGAGGACGACCGAGCCGATGTAGACGCGCTTGGCGCCGAAGCGCCGCGCCGCCCAACCGGTCAGCGGGATGACCGCGGCGAGTGAGAGCAGGTAGCCGGTGGCCACCCACTGGATCTGCGCGATCGTGCTGTGAAGCTCGCGGCTGAGATCGTCGAGGGCGACGTTGACGATCGTCGTGTCGAGGATCGACATGATCATCCCGAGGATCACCACGCCGGTGATGCGCCAGACGTAGGGCTCGATGGGGTCCGCGGCGGAAGAAGACATTTGGCACCGAAATATTAGCTACCTAAATATCTTCCCGCGCCGCCCTGTCCTATCGTCACCCCATGTCCGAGTCGCCGCTGCATACGCTCGAACGGTGGGAGCTGAACGGCGCGATCTGGCGCACGAGATCGCTCAACGACGAGGAGGCCGTCGTGACGCTCCTCACCTGCCACGGCGAGCCGGTCGACGAGTTGCGCTCGGCCGACCCCGCGCTGCTGCGCTACCTCGCCGACCGCCCGACCTCCGAAGACCTCCCAGCTTAAATCCCTTAATCCGGGTCCGGATTGCTATTTTTCACAGCTGAGCTGTGTAAAAGCCCGCCGTCCAGGCACTTCGACCCAGGGGAGGACCCACGCATGAACACGCAGGCGCCGACGCAGAGCCGTTCCGCGGATATCCTCGACGGGCTCGACGTCGAGCACGGCAAGCGCCAGCGCGGCAAGGGAGCGCTCGGCTCGCGGGAGAACCCGGAGGTCTACGAGAACGTGCCGGGGCACGTGATCCCGATCCTCGAGGACGAGTTCGACGACTTCAGCTCCGAGGCGAGCGGCTTCCTCGCCGGCGAGCAGGGTGAGGAGACCTTCATCCCCTTCCGCCTCAAACAGGGCGTCTACGGCCAGCGCCAGGCCGACGTGCAGATGATCCGCGTCAAGCTCCCCTTCGGCGGCGTCTCACCCGAGCAGCTGGAGGCGTTCGCCGACGCGATCGAGCGCTGGGTGCCGCTGCGCAAGGGCCACATCACCACCCGCCAGAACATCCAGCTCCACCACGTCCCCCTGGCCGACGCGGCGAAGCTGATCCGCGAATTGGGCGCGGCCGGGCTCTCCTCGCGCGAGGGCTGCGGCAACACCGTGCGCAACGTCACCGCCGACCCCTTCGCCGGCGTCGCCGGCGACGAGGTCTTCGACCCCACCCCCCACGCCGGCGCCTACGTCCGCTACTTCGTCCGCCACCCGGTCACCCAGGCGATGCCGCGCAAGTGGAAGACGGCCTTCTCCGCCTCCCCCGCCGACCGCGCGATCGTGCCGATCCATGACATCGGCTTCCTCGCCGTCGAGCGCGACGGCGAGCGCGGCTTCGAGGTCTGGGTCGGCGGCGGCACCGCGATCATGCCCCGCCTGGCCCACAAGATCTACGACTTCGTCGGCGCCGACGACGGCTCCTACCTGCGGGTCACCGAGGCGGTCGTGCGCATCTTCGATCGCCAGGACTGGCTGCGGGTGAACCGGGCGCGGGCGCGGATCAAGGTCCTGCTCGACAAGATCGGCCCCGAGGCTTTCCGCGAGCTGGTCGACGAGGAGCTGGAGGGCGAGTGGGCGGACGAGCGCGACTACGCCGCCGAAGTGGAGCGGCTGCGCTTCGACGACGACGAGGCGGCGCGGGCGCCCGGCGTGCCCGCCGGCCTCGGCTCGCCCAACGGCGACCGGCCCGAGTTCGACCTCTTCCGCGAGCGCAACGTCACCCCCCAGCGCCAGCCGGGCTTCTCCGCCGTCGCGGTCAAGGTGACCCGCGGCGACCTCACTCCCGAGCAGTTCCGCGGGCTGGCGGCGATCGTGCGCGAGTTCTGCGGCGGCAACGCCCGCACCACGGTCGAGCAGAACCTCGTCCTGCGCTGGGTCCGCGACGAGGCGCTCTACGAGGTCTGGACCCGGCTGGGCGAGCTCGGCCTGGGCGGCGCCGGCGCCTTCGAAATCGACGACGTGATCAGCTGCCCCGGCACCGATAGCTGCAAGATGGGGATCACCGCCTCGATGGGGCTGAACGAGGCGATCCAGGCCCGGCTCGAGCAGATGCGGATCGACGATCCGCTGGCCCGCCGGGTGCAGATCAAGATGAGCGGCTGCCCCAACGGCTGCGGCCAGCACCACATCGGCACGATCGGCTTCTACGGCGCCTCGCTCAAGGTCGGCGGGCGCCAGATGCCGGCCTACATCCCCCACATCGGCGGCCGCGCCGTCGACGGCGACGTCGCCTTCGGCAAGCGCCTCAAGAGCCGCCTGCCGGCGAAGCGCGTGCCCGACGCGGTCGAGCGCTGGCTGCGGATGTACGAGGCGGAGCGGAATGAGGGCGAGGAGTTCGAGTCCTTCGCCGAGCGGGTCGGCAACGAGCGCTTCGAAGCGGAGGTCAAGGACCTGACGCTGCCGGCCGAGTTCAGCCTCGGGACGATGCAGGAATTCATCGACTGGAACCGTTCGAGCCCTTACGAGGTGGTGCGGGGCGAGGGGGAGTGCGCGCTGTAGGGGGTTGATGCGCGGGCGGTTGTGCCGATGGCTTGTTGTTCGGGCGGGGATAAGTGGGGGATGGCGGGTGTGGCCCTGCGGAAATTGATCTCGCACGCGCCTGCGGCGCTTAGCGACAATCGAAGAGCGCGGCTGCGCCGCGCTTAGAAACACGAGTGCGGCGGCCGCTTCGCGACATTCCCGCAGGGCCACACCCGCCATCCCCTCTCAACGCCCGTCCGAGCTGCGGAAGCTTCCCGCTTCGAAGCGCACCCAAGCTACGGAGCCACGGGGCGGCTCGGAGCAGACTCGGTCTGTTCCCTGTGGTTCG
>DASZSJ010000128.1:0-7224 GCA_035548675.1 Solirubrobacterales bacterium | reverse complement strand
CGGCGGCGGTGGGGGGCGGGGGTCATAGGGCGGTGCGGCGCATTTCGCGCAGCGCCCGGGTGCCGAGCAGGAGCAGCAGGCCGGTCAGGGCAAGGAGGCCGGGCCAGGTTTCCGCCCAGCTCACACCGCCGACGAAGCCCTGGCGGGCGGCGTCGACCACGTTGGTGACCGGGTTGGCTTCGGCGACGCTCCTCATCCACGGCTGCAGCAGGGCCAGCGGCGCGTAGGCCGTGGTCATCAGGACCAGGGCCATCATCCCCGACTGCATCAGCGGCGCCGCCGACTGGCTCTTGAAGCGCAGGGCGAGGGCGGAGCCCCAACAGGCGGCGACCGCTGCCATCGCCGCGACCATGAGGTAGGTGATCGCCAGCCCCCCAATCCCCGGCCAGTGTGCGCCGAGGAGGAAGGCGATCGCGAGGACGAAGGTGGCCGGGATCAGCGCCCGGGCGCTGGCCGCGAGCACGGTGCCGACCAGGAGCACCCAGCGCGGGGCGGGGGAGACAAGCAGGCGGTCGACCCAGCCCCCCTCGATGTCGCGGGCGAGGTTGACGCCGGCAGCAGCGCCGGTGAAGCCGGCCCCCTGCAGCATGCTGATGGGCACGATGAAGCTCTCGTAGCTGCCGGTGGTGAAGCCGCGCAGGTGGGTGAGCGCGCCGAAGACCCCGTTGAGGCCGAGGAAGAAGATCGTCGGCGCCAGCACGCCTGGGATCGCCGCCCCCGGCACGCGCAACAGCTCGTTCTTGGCGCGCGACATCAGCACCGCGATCGTCGCCAGGTTGGCGCGCCAGTCCGGCAACGTCGCCACGGTCTCCATCAGCCCACCCGCAGCCGGTGCCGCAGCGCCCGCGCGCTGAGCAGCAGCCCGAGCGCGACGATCCCGGCGATCGCCAGCACCGCCTCGCCGATTTCGCCCAAGTCGACGTCGGCGACGATCGGCCCACGGATTCCTTCGACGACGAAGCTGAGCGGGTTGTATTCGGCGATCGCCCTGGCCGGCTGGATCATCAACTCGTTGGGGAAGAAGGCCGAGGAGAGGAAGAGGACGACGAGGACCAGGGGGAAGAGCCCCTGGACGACGCTGGCGCTGCCGGTGCGCAGTGCGATCGCGGCGCCGATGCCACCGACCGCCATCGCCGTGACGGTGACGAGCGCGACCGCGATCAGGGCGCCGGCGAGGCCGCTGTGGATTTCGGCGCCGAAGACGAGCCCGATCGCGAGGAACCAGAGCGAGGCGAACGTGCCCAGCGCCGCGGTCCCCGCGAGCCGGCCGAGCACGATCGCGTAGCGCGGGATCGGCGCCGAGAAGAGCCGGTCGGTGAAGCCCATCTCGATGTCGACCGCAAGCGTGATGCCGCCGCTGTTGCCGGCCAGCATCAGCGACTGCATCATCGCCCCGGCGAGCATGAACTGGAGGAAGCTCTGCACCGGCGGGAAGCCCGGCAGGTCGACCGCGCCACCGGCGCCACCGGTCTGGATCGCCAGCAGCAGGGTGGGGAAGATCAGGATCGGCGCGATCAACTGCGGGCGGCGGAAGGTCTGGCGGATCGAGCGCATGCCCAGCGCCCGCACGACCCTGGCGTTCTTCGCCAGCTCGCTCATACCTCGACGGCCTCCGGCTCGACCTCGCCCTGATCGTCCTTCTCCAGGTGGTGTCCCGTCTTGGCGACGAAGACGTCGTCGAGCGTGGGGCGGACCAGCTCCAGCGAGTCGACCGCGATCCCGGCCTCGTCAAGCGCCCGCACGACCCGCGGGATGTCGGCGGCGCCGTTCTCGACCTCAACCAGCACGGTGCGGCCGTCACGGGGCGGCAGCAGCTTGCCCACCGCGGCGCAGGCCTCCTCGGCCGCGACGATCGAGCCCTCGGCGAGCTGCAGCTGGATGTGGGGGTTGCCGATCTCGCTCTTGAGCGAGTCCGGCGTGCCCTCGGCGACGATCCGGCCGCGGTCGATGATGCCGACGTTGTCGGCCAGCTGGTCGGCCTCCTCGAGGTACTGCGTGGTGAGGAAGACGGTGGTGCCCTCGTCGTTGAGGCTGCGCACCTCCTCCCAGATCGTCTTGCGGCTGACCGGGTCGAGGCCGGTGGTCGGCTCGTCGAGGAAGAGCACCCGCGGTTCGTGGACCAGGGCGGCGGCGAGGTCGAGTCGCCGCTGCATGCCGCCCGAATAGGTGCCGACGCGGCGATCGGCGGCGCCCTCGAGCCCGACTCGCTCGAGCAGGGCATCGGCGCGGCGCCTGCCCTCGCCGCCCGGCAGCCCCTGCAGCGTCGCCTGCAGGCGGATCAGCTCCCGCCCTGTCATCAGCGGGTCGAGCGCCGCCTCCTGCAGGGCGACCCCGATCGAGGCCCGCACCGCGCGCGCCTGCTCGACCACGTCGTGGCCGGCGACCGAGGCGCGCCCCCCGGTCGGCAGCAGCAGCGTTGTCAGCATCCTCACCGTGGTCGTCTTGCCGGCGCCGTTGGGGCCGAGGAAGCCGTAGATCTCGCCCTCGTCGACCGTCAGGTCGACTCCACGCACGGCGAGAACCTCGCCGAAGCTGCGTTGTAGGCCCTCAACGACGATCGCCGGCATCGGTGGGCAACCCTACTGAGGCCGCTTGGCCGGGATTGTGCAAGCGGCGTGGGATGCCTGCATCGCTCCGACGCGGGCGGCAGAATCGTCCCGCAACCCTCGCCCGCCGGGCGGGTTCCAGCCTCAGATCATGCGGATAGCAGCCAAAAACCGAAGCTCGAGATCGGCCGCCGCCGTGGCCGCCTTCACCTGCGCGCTGATCGCGCTCGTCGTCGTCGCTTGGCCGGGAGCGGCCGATTCGGCGCCGCTCGGCGTCGTCGTGCTTGGCAAGACGACCAACACGCCGCCGCCCTCCTGCCCCGGCAAGATCGTCAACGAAGTGCCGGTGACCACCTGCCGGGTCGAGGGCCACGTCACCGGCTACCAGGTCAAGGCCGGCGGGATCTCCAACCCCTTCGAAGTGCCCTTCGACGGCAAGATCGTCGCCTGGTCGATCACCCTGTCGAAGCCCTCGCGCGCCGAGAGCAAAACGACCACCAACGAGATCGGCTTCTTCGACGAATTCCTCGGCAAGCCCTCACAGGCGCGGATCGGCATCCTGCGCCCGGTCGAGGACACGAAGCCGCCGAAGTACACGCTGGTGCGCCAGAGCCCGCTGGAGACCCTCAACCCGTACTTCGGCAGCACCCCGATCTTCGCCCTCGACCACCCGCTCTCGGTCCTGCGCGGCCAGGTCGTCGCCCTCACCGTGCCCACCTGGGCCCCGATGTTCGCCTTCAACGTCTCCGAAGACGAAACCTGGCGCGGCAGCCGCATCGAAGAACACTGCAAGGCCCCGAAAGACATCCAGGACGGCCACCCTCAGCAGGGCATCGGCAAGACCAAGACCTACGGCTGCTTCTACTCCAACGCCCGCCTGCTCTACACGGCGACTCTTGTAAAGAAACCGTAGGGCCAGCGGCGGTCTGACCAAGCGGTCCAAGGACACAGGAAGCGAGGCGTGCTCTGCACGTGAGCGACCGAGGGCGCCGAAATGCGCCGGTCAGGCCGCCGACTGGCGGAGCCCGCAGTACGGGCAGTCGCTGACGTCCAGCCCGATCAGCTGGTCGCAGCGGCGGCAGGCGCGCAGGTTCTCCGGCGTGCGCGGTAGGGACGAGGCCGAAGGGGCGAGCGGCAGGACCGCCGCCACCGGCTCCATCTCCTCACCGGTCTCGCGGTCGACGTAGACCTGGCCGGGCTCGGCCTGGGCGAGGGCCTCGCGACCGGATGCCGGTGCGCGCATGCGGTAGAGCTGCTTCGAGTTCACGGCCGCGAAGACTAACCGGCCGCCGCCTCCTCTGCTCCCGCGGGCGTCCAGGGAATCGGATATGTATGGCCACCCGCTCCCGCGTTCGGGGGCGGCGGCAATTGGACTCGACGTGAAGATCCTCATATTCCACGGCTACATGCTGCGCGGCACCGGCAGCAACATCTACAACGCCAACCTGGCGCGGGCACTGGCAAGGCTCGGCCACGAGGTGCACCTGCTCTGCCAGGACCGCGAGACCCGGATCGAGGGGGTCGAGGTCCACAACCCCGACATCGGCGGCCTGCTTCCGGTCTACGTCAAGGACCCCTACGAGGGTTTCGAGGTCAAGGCCTTCCCCGAGCTGAGCGAGGAGGAGCTCGCCCGCTACGTCGACGCCAACGTCGCCGCGGTCCGGGCCGTTGCCGAGCGGGCGGGCGGTGTCGACCTCGCCCTGGCCAACCATCTGGTGATGGGCCCGGCGATCCTCGCTCGCGCTGGCGTCGCGCCCTTCGCGGCCAAGATCCACGGCTCGGCACTCGAGTACACGGTCAAGCCGCATCCCCGCTTCGTCCCCTACGCGGAAGAGGGCATGGGGGCCGCGCGGGGCGTCCTCGTCGGCTCCCGTCACACCGCTGAGTCGCTCTGGGAGGCGCTGCCGGGCGTAACGGGGCTGAAGCAGAAGACACGCCTCGGCCCGCCCGGGGTCGACACAGAGGAGTTCAGTCCCGGCGGCGAGCGGGAGGAGAAGGTCGTCTTCGTCGGCAAGCTGATCGTCTCCAAGGGGGTCGACCTGCTGCTCGCTGCCTGGCCGCTCGTCCACGCTGCCCACCCGCGAGCGCGGCTGGAGATCGCCGGCTTCGGCGAGTACGAGGCGGCCCTGCGCGAGCTGCTGGCGGCGCTCGCGCGGGGCGACCTCGACGCCGCTCGTCCGATCGCCGCGGCCGGTTGGGCGCGCGAGGGCGGGCCCGAGCGGCCGCTGCCGATCCTCTCCGCCTTTCTCGCCGATCCCCCGACCGACTACGCCGGGATGGCGCGCGCCGCTGCCGGCTCGGTCGAGTTCATCGGCCGCCTCGAGCACGACGAGGTCGCGGGGCTCTTGCCCGGCGCCGAGGCGCTGGTGATGCCCAGCACCTTCCCCGAGGCCTTCGGCATGGTCGCCGCCGAGGCCGCCGCCTGCGGCGCCCTGCCCGTCTCCGCCGGCCACTCCGGGATGCTCGAGGTCTCGCGTCAATTGCAGGCGTCGTTGCCGGCGGCGGTTGGTCGCCTGACCTCGTTCCCAGTCGAGCGCGGCGCGGTCGAGGGGATCGCCGCGCGTCTCGACGACTGGCTGTCGCTGCCGGCGGACCAACGCGATGCCGCTCGCGGAGCGCTGGTGGAGACCGCTCGCCGGCTCTGGAGCTGGGAGGGCGTCGCCCGTGGCGCGATCGCCGCCGCGCGGGGGCAGCTTGACCGTCTGCCGGATGCATAGAATGCGCCGCCCATGAGTCCGAAGGACGACGCCTGCCCATGATCGGCCGCCTGCCGATAGTCAAGATGCTCGCCGCCACGGTGGCGCTGACCGCGGCGATCTCCGCCGTGATGGTCTCGATCAACTGGAACGGGCAGGAGGCCTCCACCGCGGCTCCGGAGATCGACGACCTGCTCAACGTGATGATCGTCATCTCGTCCTTCGTCTTCTCGCTCGTCGTCGTGATGCTCGCCTACGCGCTGTGGAAGTTCAAAGCCAAGCCGGGTGACGAATCCGACGGCGAGCCGATCCACGGCAACACCAAACTCGAGATCGCCTGGACCCTGATCCCGACGATCATCGTCCTCTTCGGCGCCGGCTACAGCTGGGCGGTGCTCAACGACATCGAAGAGACGGCGGACAACCCGATCACGATCGACGTCTTCTCCCAGCAGTACGCCTGGAGCTTCGGTTACCCCGGCAAGGGCAACGCCTGGTCGGAGGGCGAGCTGCACGTGCCGCTCGACCGCCAGGTCCACTTCAAGATGCACGCCCAGGACGTGATCCACTCCTTCTGGGTGCCGGAGTGGCGGATCAAGAAGGACAACGTGCCCGGGATCACGACGACGGCGATCGTGACCCCCGACAAGCTCGGCACCTACCAGTTGATCTGCACTGAGCTCTGCGGCTTCGGACACGCCTCGATGCGGGCCAAGGTCGTGGTCGAAACGCCGGCCGACTTCCGCAAATGGGTCGGTGGCCTGAAGGAGAAAGTGCCGGCTCCGCTGGCCGAATCGATCGTGCAAGACACCGAGACCAACCCGGTGCCCGTTGGCGCCGGGGGGGCATAATGGGGGGCTGCTGATGACGGCTGCGATCAAGCGACCGGGTTGGATTCGAGGCGCGCTGGGAGCGATCCTGGGCGCCGCCTTCGGCTTTGCCCTCGTCGTCGCCCTGCGCAAGGCCTCGGGGCTGCCCGCCTACCAGACCGAGCAGACCGGCTACCCCCAGCTCGTCGTGCCGCTGATCACCGGCCCGCTCGGCTTCCTGCTCGGCTTCGGCGCCTTCGACTACTGGCTGCGCTGGGCGGTCGGCATGCCGACGATCCCCGAGGACCACTCCCAGCACGGCGCCAGGAGCTGGAAGGACTACTTCCGCTTCAACACCGATCACAAGGTGATCGGTATCCAGTACGTCTGCACCACGTTCTTCTTCTTCTTCATCGGCGGCCTGCTGGCGATGCTGATCCGCGCCGAGCTGGCCCAGCCGGGCACCCAGATCGTCGACGCGGCGACCTTCAACAGCCTCTTCTCGACCCACGCCGCGATCATGATCTTCCTCTTCGTGATCCCGGTCTTCGCCGGGCTCGCCAACTACGTCCTGCCGCTGATGATCGGCGCGCCGGACATGGCCTTCCCGCGCCTCAACGCGCTCAGCTTCTGGATGCTGCCGATCGCCGGGTTCCTCTTCATCGGCAGCTTCCTTGCCCCGGGCGGCGCCTTTGACGCCGGCTGGACCGGTTACGCACCGCTCTCGACCGGGGCGCCCCTGGGTCAGAGCTTCTTCAACCTCGGCGTCCAGTTCGCCGGCGCTTCCTCGATCGCCACCGCGCTCAACTTCCTCGTCACGATCATCACCATGCGCGCCCCCGGCATGACCTTCTGGCGCATGCCGCTGCTGGTTTGGGCCAACCTCTCGACCTCGCTGCTGGTCGTCGCGGCGACGCCGTTCATCGCCGGCGTCCAGTTCATGGTCCTCTTCGACCGCGCTCTGCACACCAACTTCTTCCAGTTCGCCGGCGGCGGCGACGTCGTCAGCTACCAGCACATCTTCTGGTTCTACTCGCACCCGGCCGTCTACATCATGATGCTGCCCGGCTTCGGGATCATCAGCGAGGTCATCTCGACCCATGCGCGCAAGCCGATCTTCGGCTACCGGCTGATGGCCCTGGCGCTGATCGGGATCGTCGTCCTCAGCTACTC
>DASZSJ010000127.1:0-26103 GCA_035548675.1 Solirubrobacterales bacterium | reverse complement strand
GGCGCGGCCGTGCGGCCGCGACCGGACAACGCGAAAAAGTACAAGACGCTCCACCCCCACCGAAGCCGGCACCTAAGGTCCAGTGCGTTCCCACGAGCTGTACGAGCGGGCGTTGAAGGTGCTTCCGGGGGGAGTCAATTCTCCGGTGCGGGCAATGCAGCAGATCGGCCGCGAGCCGATCTTCATCGCTCGCGGCGAAGGCTGCGAGTTGATCGACGTCGACGGCAACCGCTACGTCGACTGGGTCGGCTCCTGGGGCCCGCTGATCCTCGGCCACGCCCACCCGCGGGTGGTAGCCGCGGTCGAGACGGCGGCGGTCAGCGGCACCAGCTTCGGCGCCGCCACCGCTGCCGAGGTCGAGCTGGCCGAGGAGGTGGTCGACCGCGTCCCTTCAGCCGAGATGGTCCGCATGACCAGCTCGGGCACCGAGGCCGCGATGAGCGCGATCCGCCTCGCCCGCGCCGTCAGCGGCCGCGAGGTCGTGGTCAAGTTCGCCGGCGCTTACCACGGGCACTCCGACGGCCTGCTTGCCGACGCGGGCTCCGGCCTCGCCACCCTGGCGCTGCCCGCGTCCCCCGGCGTCACCGCCGCCCAGGCGGCCGGCACGGTGGTCGTGCCCTGGAACGATCCCGAGGCACTCGAGCAGGCGCTCGCGCGCCATCAGGTCGCGGCGGTGATCCTCGAGCCGGTCGCCGCCAATATGGGCGTCGTCCCGCCGGTGGAGGGCTTCCTCGAGCAGGTCGTGAGCGCCAGCCGCGACGCCGGCGCGCTGCTGATCTTCGACGAGGTGATCACCGGCTTCCGCCTCGCCCGCGGCGGCGCCCAGCAGTTGCTCGGCCTCGAGCCCGACCTGACCGTGCTCGGCAAGGTCCTCGGCGGCGGCCTCCCCGCCGCCGCCTTCGCCGGTCCGCGCGAGCTGATGGAGCGCGTCGCTCCGGCTGGCGACGTCTATCAGGCGGGGACGCTCTCGGGCAACCCGCTCGCCACCGCCGCCGGCCTCGCCACCCTGGGCGAGCTCGACGCCGCCGCCTACGAACGCCTCGACCGCTCGACCGAACGCCTCGCCGCCGGTCTCGAAGAGCTGGCCCGCGGCCGCCCGCTGCAGGTCGCGGCCGTACCCGGTCTCCTCACCCTCTTCTTCAGCTCCACGCCCGTCGGCGATTTCGCTGCGGCAGCCGCCTGCGACCTCGACGCCCACGCCCGCTTCTGCCGGGCGATGCTGGACCGTGGGATCTACCCGCCGCCCTCGCAGTTCGAGGCCTGGTTCGTCTCGCTCGCCCACGGCGAGGTGGCGGTCGAGCGCACCCTCGCGGCTGCCGCCGAAGCGCTCGAAGTCGCCTTTTCCTGACGAAGTGCAACGCTTTGTCCCCCGTATGTGTGGACAAAACGTTTCATCACGGCCATTGACGGACGACAACCCGACCCAAGCCCTGGCTCGCCTCGCCGCCCTCTTGCGCGAGGGCGATACCCCGATCTCGCCCCACGTCGTCGATCCGGTCGAGCGACCGGTCTTCGGCCTGCTCGCCGCGCTCGGCCCGCGCTCGGCCGCGGCGCCCGGCGAGTACGCGCTGGTGGTCGAGTCGGTGCGCGAGGGCTACCTCCTCCACTACGACGAGTCCCGTCTCCTGCGCGGCCATGACGACGACCTCGCCCTGCTGGCCGGCGACTACCTCTACGCACTCGGCATCGAGCGCCTCGCCGCGCTCGGTGACGCCGCCGCCGTCGCGGCCCTGGCCGAGCTGATCGGCCGTTGCGCCCAGTTGCACACCGAGGACCGCATCGACGAGGTCCCGGCGCTGTGGCGCGCAACCGCCTTCGCCGTCGGCGGCCGCGAGCATCGCGACGCCCCCGCGGCGTGAGTCAATAGACTCCCAGCTCCTGAGGTTTGAAGCTGTTGAGCGACGAAGCGGACAAGCAGAACGGAGCCGAGGCGGGCCGCCGGCCAGAGCGGCCGCAGCCTGAGCCCCCGGGCTATTTCGAGGGCGAGTCGATGACTCGTCGCAAGGCCTTCACGGTCGCCGTGCAGGGCCTCGGAGGGGTGGCCGGGGCGGCGATCGTCCTGCCCGCCGTCGGCTTTGCCGTGGCGCCAATCTTCCACCGCGGCAAGGAGCGCTGGGAGGCCGTCGGCCCGGTCAATGACTTCGTCGAAGACACCTACCGCCAGGTCGTCTTCACCGAAACCGAGTCGATCGGGGACGCCGGCAAGACCACCGCCTACATCCGCAAGAGCTCGAAGGAGTTGGGCGAGGAACCCGGCAAGTTCGTCGCCGTCTCCAACCGCTGCGCCCACCTCGGTTGCCCGGTCCGCTTCGTCGAGGCCGCCGGCAACTTCATCTGCCCCTGCCACGGTGGCGTCTACGACTTCCAGGGCAAGCGCATCGGCGGCCCGCCGGTGCGGCCGCTCGATCAGTTCCAGACCCGCGTTCGCAACGGGCAGGTCGAGGTCGGGCCGCGCTTCAGCGTCACCTCACAGCTGGAGCCCGTGCGAGCTCGCGACCCCGGGGAGTTCACCGGCGGCATCTGGGAATATCTGTACCCACCGCGTCCGTCCACATTCCCACCCCCCTGAGCGGCTAGAAGACGATGAAACTCGACTCGCTCATTCCCGCCCCACTGCGCAAACCGGCCAAGCCCGGCGAAGGCAACGGTGCCAAGGGGCCCGCCCCGGCGGACCTGAAGACGGCGCCGCCGGAGCGACCCTCCGACGCCAAGCGCCTCGCCGACCGCGCGGTCGAAGCCCCGGTCGACGTGCTCGCCTGGGTCGACCAGCGCACCGCTGCCTCCGGCTTCCTCACCGGGATGCTCTACCGCAAGGTGCCGAAGGGGACCAACTGGTTCTACACGCTTGGCTCCGCCACCCTGATTGCCTTCGTCGCGCAGGCGATCACCGGCGTTTTCCTGGCGATGTATTACACGCCATCGACGACTCAGGCCTACGCCTCGATCGCGCACATCAACAACGACGTCTTCCTCGGCCAGCTCGTGCACGGCATGCACAAGTGGGGCTCGAGCGTGATGGTGATCCTGGTCTTCCTCCACATGGGCCGCACCTTCTTCTTCGGCGCCTACAAGTACCCGCGCGAGCTCAACTGGGTGATCGGCGTCGTGCTGCTGATCCTGACGATGACGATGGCATTCACCGGCTATCTGCTGCCCTTCGATCAGCGTTCTTTCTGGGCTTCGGTCGTCGGCATCAACATCAACGGCACCGGCCCGGTCATCGGTCCCTATCTGAGTGACTTCCTGCGCGCCGGACCGGAGCTGGGTGCGACGACGCTGTCGCGCTTCTACGCGATCCACATGCTGCTCGTGCCCGGCGCGATCATCGCCATGATCGGCGCTCACCTCTACCTGGTGGTCAAGCTCGGCACGACCGCGCCACCATGGCTGAAAGCCGAGAAGCCGAAGATCGCCGCCCCGGTCTCCCAGCTCGAGGCCGGCGCCAACGGCAACGGAGCGTCGCCGACGTGATCCGCGTGGTCAAGCAGATCAAGGATCTCGCCCTGCCGGGCTCGCACGCGCCTACGGCGCTAAGCGCCGCGCGCTCTGCACGCAAGCGACCGAGGACGCCGATATGCGCCGACCACGGGGGTCACGCATGAAGCCCGCGGAGAAGCAGGCATACCTGCAGGAATACGAGCTGCTGAAGAAGAAGGGCAAGCCCTTCTTCCCCTACGCGGTGCTGAAGGACTCGGCGATGATGTTGCTCGTCGTCGGCGTGATCATCGCGATGTCGATCGTGCTCGGCGCCGAGCAGGGGCCGAAGGCCGACCCGACCACGACCACCTACGTGCCGCGCCCCGAGTGGTACTTCTTCTTCCTCTTCGAGCTCCTGCGCGTGATCAAGCCGCCCGAGCTGGTCCCGATCGCGACGATCGGCATACCCACGGTCTGCATGGTGCTGCTCCTGCTGCTGCCGTTCTACGACCGCGGCCCGGAGCGCAACCCGGTACGCCGCCCGATCGCGACCACCGCCGGCCTGCTGACCATCGTCGCGATGGCCTACCTGACCTTCCTCGGCGCCACCGGCGGTTCGCCGACCGAGATCGACATGAAGGTCGCGCCGCAATACGAAGCCGGCAAGGAGGTTGTCGCCGGCTCCGGTTGCCTCGCCTGCCACAAGCTGGGCGAGAACGGCAATAACGGCCCCGGCCCCGAATTGACCCACATCGCCCAGCGCATCCCGCGCGCCGCGATCCTTCGCTCGGTCGAGATCGGCCCGGGCATCATGCCCTCCTTCCGCGACCTGCCGCCGAAGAAGCTCAACGAGCTCGCCGATTTCCTCTCGTCGCTCGATTAGGCGGGCCGCTAGCCTGAGGCCCTGATGGCCGGGACCACCAAGCCCTCGCGGGACTCCGCCCAGTTCGCCGGCCAGGTGAACCGGATGTTCGACCGCGTCGCCGGTCGCTACGACGTGCTCAACTCGGTGATGACCGCCGGGCTGCACCACCGCTGGCGCGAGCGCGCGGTCGACCGGGCCGAGCTGAAGCCCGGCGAAGCGGCGCTCGACGTCTGCTGTGGCACCGGCGACCTCGCGCTCGAGCTGGCCGGGCGGGTGGCGCCGGGAGGGCACGTCGTCGGCAGCGATTTTTCCGAGCCGATGCTCGATCTCGCCCGCGAGAAGGCGCGCGAGCGGGGCGTCGAGGGGGTGCGCTTCGAGTGGGCCGACGCGCTCAGCCTGCCCTATGACGCGGGTCGCTTCGATGCGGTCACGGTTGGCTTCGGCGTGCGCAACCTGGCCGACCTGGAGCGGGGCCTGGCGGAGATGGCCCGCGTGCTGAAGCCGGGGGGGAGGCTCGTCGTGCTCGAGATAACCCAACCCACCCGGCCGCCGCTCTCGACCTTCTTCTCGCTCTGGTTCGACCGGATCGTGCCGCTGCTCGGGAGCTTCTCCGATGACTCCGATGCCTACAGCTACCTGCCCGAGTCGGTGCGCAATTTCCCGGCTCCTCGCCGGCTGGCGGAGCTGATGCACGACGCCGGCATGGAGCGCATTCGCTGGACCGTCCTCGCCGGCGGCATCATCGCGATCCATAGCGGCATCCGCGGGTGACCCGCCCCTCGGCCGTACCGCCCCCGGTGACGGCGGTGCTCGACGCTTCGAGCCGTTGGCTGCCGGCGCGACTGGGTGAGGTGGAGGACCTGCTGCGCGAGCAGAGCGGCGGCTTTGGCGAGCTGCTCGCCAGCGATGCAAGGGCGACGCTTGATGCCGGCGGCAAGCGCTTGCGGCCCCTGCTCGTCCTGCTCTGCGCCGGCGCCGAGGGCGGCGGGCAGGCGGTGCGCGCGGCGACGGCGATCGAGCTCGTCCACATGGCGACGCTCGTCCACGACGACGTGCTCGACGAGGCGCCCCTGCGCCGCGGGATCCCAACGGTCCTCGCCAACTCCGGAGCGCCCCGCGCGGTGGCCGTCGGCGACCTCCTCTTTTCGCGTGCCTTCGCCCTGCTCGCTGGGCACCGCGACGCTAAGCCGATCGCACTGCTCGCCGCCGCCTCCGTCGCCCTCGCCGAGGGCGAGCTGGCGCAACGCCAGGACGCCTTCAACACCGAGATCGCCGAGCAGCGCTATATGGACCGCTGCCGGCTGAAGACCGCCGCCCTCTTCCGCTGCGCCTGCCTGATGGGTGGGGGAGAGGCGGCCCTCGGCGCCTTCGGCGCTGAGATCGGCCTCGCCTTCCAGCTGCTCGACGACGTGCTCGACGTTTCCGGGCCTCCCGAGCGAACCGGCAAGGCCCGCGGCACGGATCTGCTCGACGGCACCGTGACGCTGCCGTTGATCCTTGCGGCGGCGACCGACCCGAGCCTGCGCGGGGTTGACCTGCGCCAGCTCGACCCCGCCGCCGCCGAGCGGCTCTGCGACCGCATCGCCGCCACCGGTGCCCTCGGGACGGTTCGCAGCCGCGCCCTCGAGCTGGTCACCGCGGCGAAGGCGACGCTCGCCTCCGGCGGATTCGACGCCGAGCAACGCCAGCTACTCGGCCTGGTCGCCGACGGCGTCGTCCAGCGCTACAGCTGACAGATTCCGCCCGTGGCGGCTAGCGAAAGTCGTCGGCCGTGATCAGGTCGGCGCCGAGGGCGGCGCTGAAGGTATCGACCATGAACTGCATGTTCTCGTGCTCGAGCGACTTCAACACCTCGGCGAGCGCGCGGGTGCCCAGGTCGAGCTCTTCGTCGAAGGCGTCGATCTCGGCCTCGGCATGAATCTCGTCGCAGTGCCAATCGCACTCGGGACAGCGCCGCCAGAGCCGCCAGTGTCCCCGGTCGGAGGCCTGCTCCCAGCAGGTCGGCTGCACCAGAGCCGAAGCGCAGCGGGGACAGACGTGCAATCCCGCTGGGCTCTTGGTCTTGCTGGCGCTGGCGTCTCTCATACCTGCACTATCGAACCCGCGAAGCGAGCGCGCGATCCGCAATTTCATGTAAACCCGCGAGAAAATCCGACTATCGGGTAGACCGCCGTCCCAATTAGATGCGAGGGCGGAAGCGATCCGATCGAGCCGGGCTGTCGTTACCATGGGTCGATGCCAAACATTGGACCCCTCGAGCTAGCGATCGTCCTGATCATCGCCCTGGTCGTCTTCGGTCCCAAGCGGCTGCCGGAGCTGGGCCGTTCGCTTGGCAAGGGCATCCGCGAGTTCCGCGGCTCGGTCAGCGGCGAGAACTCCGAGACCGAGCGCACCGAGGCGATCGAGCCGCCGAAGCCCCCCACTGGTAAGGGGGCCGAGGAGGGCGAGACGGTCGCTCACGACCCACGCTAGGAGCCTGCTGTGGCCCGGATGAGGCCGGTCTCCCACGAGGACCAGCTGACCCTGGTCGAGCACCTCGATGAGCTCCGCACGCGGATCATCGTCTGCCTCGTGGTGCTTGGGGTTGCCCTCGCGCTCTGCTTCTGGCAGAACCACCTACTGCTGGAAATCGCCTCTGGGCCGCTGCCGAGCGATCATAAGAAGCTGCTCACCTTCGGCGTCGCCGAGCCCTTCACGATCACCTTCACCGTGGCGGCGTATGGCGCCCTGGTGCTCTCGCTGCCGGTCCTGCTCTACCAGCTCTACGCCTACGTGCTCCCCGCCTTCAGCGACCGCGAGCGGCGCGTCGTGCTGCCGGTCCTGCTGCTCGCCCCGGCGCTCTTCCTCGCCGGCGTCGCCTTTGCCTACTTCGTCGTCATGCCGGCGGCGGTCAAGTTCCTGCTCGGCTTCAACGACAGCCAGTTCAACGTCCAGGTGCGGGCGCGCGATTACTACAGCTTCTTCTCGACCACGATGCTGGCGGGCGGCGTCGTCTTCCAGTTGCCGCTGGCGATCCTCGCCGTCACCCGCCTCGGCATCGCCAGCGTCGATCAGATCGCCCACAACCGGCGCTACGCCTATCTGATCATCGCGATCGTCGCCGCTGCGCTGCCGGGAGTCGACCCAGTTTCGATGCTGATCGAGATGGTCCCCCTGCTTGTTCTGTTCGAGTTGAGTATCTTGATCGCTCGTGCTTTCGGTACGCCGAAGGCAGTGGGAGGAATGGCAAGGCCCTCGACCCAGGAGCGGTGAGCGCAGGTGGCGGAAAGCGGCGAACGACGGATGCTGTTCGACATCCGGGGAAGGCGGAAGCACGTCGTCCGGGTGGTCTATGCGATCTTGGCGCTGCTGATGGGCGCCAGCCTCTTTCTCGTCGTCGGCCCCTTCAACATCGGCAACCTGATCAACAGCGGCAGCAGCACCAGCGCCGCCAAGGTCTTCCAGGAACAGGCGGAGAGAACCGAAGGGAAGCTGCAGCGGGATCCCAATGACGAAGCGCTGCTGCTTGCCCTGACCCGGCAGCGGATCAACGCCGCCAACAGCCTCACCGAAATCAATTCCGAAACCAACGCTCCCATCCTCACCCCCGAGGGGCGGCAGGAACTGGCGCTCGGCCTCGAAGCCTGGAGGAGCTACCTGAAGCAGACCGAGGAACCAAAACCCTCGGCGGCGCTGCTCGCCTCGCGCGGCTACTTCAGCCTGGCGGAATCGTCGACCACGTTCGAAGAAGCGAGCGAAAACGTCGAGAACGCGGCCGCGGCGCAGCGGATCGCCGCCCAAGCCCAGCCGACGATCAACTCGCTCACCACGCTTGCTATCTACGAGTACTTCGCCGGCGATTTCGCCGCCGGTGACAAGGCGGTCAGTGAAGCGAAGGCCAAGGCGGGCAAGGCCGAAGCCAAGGAAATCGAAAAACAACTTGCCGAATACCGCAAGCGCGGCAAGGCCTTCGCCGCCCAGAAGAAGACCGCCGCCAAGGAAGAAGCCAAACGCGGCAAAGAACGCCTGCAGAACCCCTTCGGCGGCTTCGGCGGGACCGCCGGCGGCCTCGGCGAATAGCACGGCGCGCCTGGTCAGGGCGCCGACCCGCGAATGAAGGTGGGCGGGCCAGCTTGACAACTCCCGCAAGGGAGATCGACCCAGCAGCTTCGCGATCGATTTGCCACCGTATGGGTGGGTCAAGCGATCGCAGGGCAGCGGGCTCCTCCAAGGTGCGGCTCAGGGGCGCCACAGAGCTCGCAAGCTCGCTCGCCCTTTGCTCGTGGGGCTCTGTTGTGCTCGTGGGGTTCTGTTGAATCGACCGGCTGGGGCGATTCGAACTGGCCCACTACCGAATGGGCCGTGCTGGGCTCGAACCAGCGACCTTGAGATTAAGAGTCTCCTGCTCTACCAACTGAGCTAACGGCCCGGGCTGGCAAGTATAGGAAGGCGGGCTGTTCAGCGGGCGGTGCAGCCCTTGTCGACGCTGCCGTCGATGATCGTCCCGTCGGCGAAGGTGAAGCGGCCGTGGGTGCGGATGACTCCGTTGCTGCAGCGCGCCGATACGTAGCTGCGTTTGCGCCCGCCGGATTTGTAGCGCCTGCCGATCGTGGCGTCGATGTGGACAAGCGCGCCACTGCCGTCGAAAATCGGGGGCACGTCAATGGTCGCTCGGTAGCCGTAGAGCCCGCGGCGCCTTTCGATCGGGATCGTAATCACGAAGGTCTGCACCGCAGGCGAGGTTGTCCGCGCGTGCAGGATCACGGTCGGCTTTCCTTCCATCCGAGGGCCGTTGAAGAACGTGACCGGCGAGCTCGCCACCACCGGCAGCTGACCTTCGAGCGGGATCAGGGCGGAGACAGCCCCGGTGCCGACGATCGCTTTGGGGCAGCGCCCACGCGCTTCCTGTGTCGTCGCTTCCTGCAGGGAGACCGGCTGGCAGATGGGCAGCCCAGCCGTGGTCAGCCGCCCGTCGCTGTCGAAATCGAGGATCAGTTGCTGCAGGGCCGCCGGCACGCCGCCGCCGACCAGCTTGAGGTCGGCGTGCCCCTGGAAGTTGATCGGCGCGTATGAGCCGCGCGGCAGCCGGTTCGGCGTAAAGCCGCCGTCGGCAGTCAGCACCAGGTTGCCGACCTTGACCAAGGCAGCGTTGGCGCCTCCAGCGAAGAGGACGCAGCAGATCAATCCCCCGGCTGCAAGAAGTCGCCTCAAAGGTCTCCTCCAAGAACCAGGCTAGCGACCCTGCCATCCCGGGCTCCGATCCTTAACACAGTCTTCTGCAACGGTCCCCCCACGCAGCCGTTTTGCTCGCCAAACTATGGTCTGTGCCTGTGAGGAGGAGCAGGGGACCCAGTAGCGGGGCGTGCACCGCGCCCGATGGCGAGGTCGAAAAGCGCCCGCCGCTGTTGCTGCGCTATCCCAAGCGAACGCTGCTCCTCGGCGTCATTGTCGTCGCTTTCCTCTCGATCTTCGGCTTCAGCCTCGAGGATCGGCTCAACCCGAGCACGATCGAAATCAGCGGTACCGAGACGAGTCGGGCCACCGGGATGCTGAACGAATATTTCGGCGACTCGGCGCCCTTCGTGGTCTTCCTCCAGGGTCCGCCGAAGGCGCTCGACGAACAGGGGCCGGAGCTGATCCGCGCACTGCGGCGCGATCCAAAGGTCACCACCCTCTCCCCCTGGGACCAGGGGGCGGTAGGTCGCCTGCGACCGAGTCCCCGTCGGGCGTTCATCCTGCTCGACTTCCACGTCGACAACAACGAGGCGGTCGACGACAAGGTGCCGCTGCTGAACGAAGAGATCGAAAGAGCGATCCACGCTCCGGTTCGCGGCACCCAGACCGGGGTCGCCTCCCTCTCGCGAGCGATCGAGGACAAGTCGATCTCGAGCACCGAGCATTCCGAGTTGATTGCCCTGCCGGTGCTCTTGATCGTGCTGCTGCTTGTCTTCCGCTCGCCGATCGCAGCAGCCATACCGCTCGGCTTCGGCGCCCTCTCCGTGCTCTCCTCGCGCGGTCTGCTGGCGATCCTGACCAACTTCTTCGACGTCAGCGCCATCGCCCTGGTCGTCTGCTCGATGCTCGGCCTTGCCCTGGGCGTCGACTACGCGCTGCTGATGGTCTCGCGCTTCCGCGAGGAGCTGGCGGACGGGGCGGATCCGATCGCCGCCGCCTGGACGACGCGTCGTACCGCCGCCCGCACCGTCGCCTTCGCTGGCAGCACGCTGGTCCTCTCGATGGTGGTCGCGCTCCTCGTCGTGCCGGGTGCGCTGCTTGCCTCCCTCGCGGGAACGCTGGCGATGGTGGTGGTCCTGACCGTCCTCATCGCCACCCTGCTCGGTCCCTCGGTACTCGTCCTCGTCGGCGAGAACATCGATCGCTGGCGGATCGGCCCCGCCCCCAACGGCGAACGCTCGCGCCTGATGTCCTTGGTCGCCGCCGCCCTGCGGCGACCGGTCCCGGTAGCTGCGGCGATCGGCGCGGTGGTGCTGCTCCTCGCGGCGCCAGCGCTGGCGCTCAAGACCGGTCCCTTCAGCATCGGCCAGCTGCCCAAGAACGATCCGGCCCGCGAAGACGCCGAACTGATCGAAGAATCGGCCGGTGGCGGTCTCGAAGCTCCCTTCGTGATGGTCGCCGCCACGACTAGCAGGCCGATCACCGAAGAAGGGACGCTCGACACTCTGGATCGTTGGCAGAAACGGCTCGCCGATACCCCCGGCGTGCAGAGCGTGATTGGGCCGAGCCAGCTGACAAGAGCTGTCAGACCGCTGCAGAAAGGCCTTTCGGGGCTGCTTGCTTCGAATAACAAAACCGGCCCGATCGCCAACATCGACCGCTTGAGCAAGAACCTCGACCGCCTCTCGAATGGGGTTGCGACGGTGCGCACCGGCCTCTCACGCGCGACCGCCGGGGTTGGCTTGCTGGCCAAGGGGTCGGGCAGGATCGAAGAAGGGGCGATCCAGATCGCCACCGGGGTCGGCCAGGCCGCCGCCGGAAGCCAGGAAGCGATCGACGCGATCGGGGAAGTCTCCAAAGGCAACAAACAGCTGGCGTCTGCGCTCGAACGCGCGTCGTTGGGCGCCCTACAGCTCAAGTTCGCCACCCACGACCTGGTCCCCAACTTCAATGCCAACGGCCTGCCGCGGGCGAAGAGGCTCTCCCGCTCGCTCGGCGCGATCGCCAAAGAAGCCCTCCCGCAAGCACAGGCCAACGCCCAAGCTGGCAGCGATCAAGTGAATCAAGCCCTGCAGCAGGTTGAAGGCATGACCGTTGGCAAGACGGACCCCAATTACGCCGCCGCGCTGGACGCTCTGCGCCAGGCCTCAGGCACCACCGCAGCGGTCCCCGGTGAACTGGCCAAATTGAAAGAAGTCCTCGACCAAGAAACCCACGAAGCCGAAGAAATCAAACGCTGGATCGAAAGCACCCTTGGTCAGATGAGGCAGGTGGCGTCCGCGGCGAAACGCCTGTCCGAAGGCCTAGACACGATCAAGAAAGGCAGCAAGGAACTCGCGGCCGGCACCGCCACGCTCGATCGTGAAGCAAACAAGGAACTGAGCCAGCTGGGTCCCTTCCAGGAGGGCGCCGAAGAACTGGTCGCCGGCCTGGCTCGGCTGACCGGTGCTACGACAGAGGTCGAACGCCAGTTGGCGGCCGGCTACGCACGCTCTTATCCGCTCCAATCCGGATCGCGGCGGATCGCGGTGCGGGTCCAGTCCCAGGGCGAAACCATCAAGCGCCGCCTCAACAGGCTGCGGGGCACCACTCCCGGCATCTTTGACTCCGGCTACTTCGTGCTCTCGGCCCTCGACGGTACCCGTGGTGAGCTGAACGAACGCGCCAACGAAGCGGTCGATCTCAATCACGGCGGTCAAGCGGCAATCATCACCGTGATTCCCAAAGACCCGCTCAACACTTCGGGCTCGATCGCGCTGAACAGGAAGCTGGACGACGAGGCGAAGGCGATGAGCAGGGAATCCGGGCTGAAGACCGGCGTTACCGGCGGCCCCGCCATCCTCAACACCTTCAGCGAAGTAACCAAGGACAGCCTGCCGATCGAGATCGCGGCGATCGTCCTCGCCACCTTCCTCGTCCTCGTCCTCGTCCTGCGCTCGCTGCCCCTGGCGGCGCTTGCGATCGCCCTCAACATGGCCTCGGTGGGTGTCGCCTTCGGCGTCCTGATGCTGCTCACCAACGTTCCCGAAGGCTGGCCGCTGGGCGGTCGCACCTACATCGATGCGGTCAGCACGGTGATGATCTTCGGCGTCGTCTTCGGGCTCTCGATCGATTACGCGGTCTTCCTGCTGGTGCGCATGCGTGAGCACTACGACGAGTTCGGCGACAACGCCAAGGCGATCGAGTTCGGCTTGGAAAAGACGGCGCGGGTGATCACCGGTGCGGCGGTGATCATGATGGCCGTCTTCATTGCCTTCGCCGGGGCGCCCATCGCCACTGTAAGCCAGATTGGCATCGGCTTGACTGTGGCGGTGATCCTCGACGCTACCGTCGTTCGCGTCGTGCTGCTGCCAGCGCTGATGCTGCTGATCGGCGACAGGGTTTGGTGGCTGCCCAAGTCACTCGAGCGCACCCTGCCGCGGCTTAACGTCTGAGCCGGTAAAGCGTTTTTTCGCTGCACTGGCGACTCGTTGAATTCCAGTTAAGTCCCCGTCGGGTGCGGCTGTGGCAGCGGGTTGCTCGGATACGATTCTGCAGCCGTTCCACCGGATCGGAGGCCGGGGAACCGCAAGCGACGATCCGTGGCTGCCAACCCTTCAGGCGAGGACAGTAGCTCGGCACAAGGCCGGGGGACCTCCCCCGCGCGCATTACGGCGCTTGCCGCGCTGGCGATCGCCGTCCTGGTGCTTGGCTACGTGATCTTCTTCAGCGGCAACGGCGAACACAAGTACAACCTGCTTTTCCAGAACGCGAGCCAGCTGGTGCCCGACAACCAGGTGCTGATCGGCGGCCAGCCGGTTGGCTCGGTCGACAGCATTGAGTTGACTGACGACAACCTCGCCAAGGTCGTCGTCAGCGTCAGCCAGGAGCTGCACGAGGGGACGACGGCGACGATTCGTGCCACCTCGCTCTCCGGCGTCGCCAACCACTACGTCTCGATCAGCCCCGGACCGAACAGCAACCCGTCCCTCGATGAAGGCGGCACGCTCGGCCTCGCCTCGACCACGACCCCGGTCGACATCGATCAGTTCTTCAATACCTTCCCCGCCCCGGTGCGGCGCTCGCTCGCCGAGTTCATCAAGGGCAACGCGGAAACCTACGCGGGGGCCGGCAAGACCGCCAACAGGACCTTCAAATACCTCGGCGTCGGCTTCAATCGCGCTGGCGCCTTTGCCCATGACCTCAACGCCGACGAACGGCTCTTCTCCCGCTTCCTGGTCAGCTCGAGCAAGCTGGGCACGGCGGTCTCCGAACGCAGCAACGAGCTCGCCAGCGCAATCGGCAACGCCAGCGACGCCTTCGGCGCGATTGCCAGCCAGAACGTCGCCCTGAGCCAGAGCCTGAAGCTGCTGCCGCCGACCTTCCGCCAGGCCAACACGACCTTCGTCAACCTGCGCGCCGCCCTCGATGACGTCGAACCGTTGATCGAGACCTCGCGCACTGCGACCAAGGAACTGGCGCCGTTCCTCGGCGAACTGCGGCCGGTCCTCTCCAAGGCGGTGCCGGTGTTCAAGAACCTGCGCCTGACCGTCGACCGCAAGGGCTTCGCCAATGACGCCGCCGAACTGCTCGCCGCGCTGCCGACGGTCCAGCAGCGCGCCTCGAAGGCCTTCCCGCATTCCGAAGACGCGATTACCGCCTTCCAGCCCAACCTCAACTTCATCCGCGCCTACACGCCCGACCTCTTCAACGGCTTCGCCCGGCTCGGCCAGGTCAGCGCTCCCTACGACGGCAACGGTCACTACGTGCGCACCAGCTTCAGCGGCCTCAACCTCTTCGAATACAACAGTTCGAGCCGTGCGCTTGAACCGATCAAGCCCTCCGAACAGTACGGCGCCTTTGGTTCCGAAGCCAATGCCAAGCGTCCATGCCCCGGCGGCGCCAGCCAGCCAACCGCCGACGGCTCCAGCCCCTTCGTCGAACCGCCGCATTCCGGCGCCGGCGTGACCACGTCCGATTGCAACCCGGCCGACGCGCCACCCGGCCCATGAGGAGGGCACTCGCCATAGGCGCCTTGGTCGCGGCGGTGATCGCCGCGGTCGTGCTGCTCTCCTCCTCCGGTAGTGGCAACGACTACGTCGTGCGGGCGATCTTCGACAACGGCGGCTTCATGGTCAAAGGCGAGCTGGTGCGCGTTGCCGGCGCCAACGTCGGAGAAATCGAGTCGGTCGGGGTGACCATGCCGGGCGAGGTCGACAGCTACGAGGGCGGCAAGCCCACGGTCAAGGAGGGCAAGGCGGTGATCGTGATGAAGATCACCGACCCCGGTTTCCAGGACTTCCGCAGCGACGCCACCTGCATCATCCGCCCGCAGTCGCTGATCGGCGAGAAGTTCGTCGACTGCCGCCCGACCCTGCCGCGAGCGCCGGGCGCGCCAGCGCCGCCGGCGCTGAAGGAGATCCCCGAGGATCAGCCCGGCGCCGGCCAGCTGCTGCTGCCGCTGGAGAACAACAGCACCAGCGTCGACCCCGACCTGATCAACGACATCAACAAACTGCCTTACGCGCAGCGCTTCCGCCTCATCTTCAACGAACTCGGCGCCGGTCTCGCCGGCCGCGGCGCCGACATCGAGGAGGCCGTGAAGCGCGCCAATCCGGCACTGCGCGATGTTGATCGCCTGCTCGGCATCCTCAACGACCAGCGCGATCAATTGACCCAGCTGGCTGCCGATTCGGAGCAGATCCTCGTTCCGCTCTCGCGCGAACGTGCCCACGTCGCCGGCTTCTTCACCAACTCCGGCGCCGCCGCCCAGGCCAGCACCGAACGCGGGGCCGACCTGGAAGCCTCGCTGCGCAAGTTCCCGGCTTTCCTGCGTGAGTTCCGCACGACGATGCGCAGCCTGCAGGGCTTCTCCGACGCGGCGACGCCGACCTTCGCCTCGCTGGGCAAGGCAGCGCCGTCGTTCACCGAAGCAACCCGCCTGCTGACGCCGTTCTCGGCCGCCTCGACCGTCTCGCTCAAGTCCCTCGGCAGCGTCGGCGAAGAAGCGGGCCCGACGTTCCGCGCCGCCGACCCGATCGTGCGCAAGACGAGCCAGCTGGCGATCTCCGGCGTCAGCCCGACCAACACGCTGGCCGAGTTCTTCGCCAGCACCAAGGAAACAAAGGGCTTCGACGCTCTGGTCGACGTGATCTACAACTTCACCGCTGCGTCAAACGGCTTCGACAAATACGGGCACTTCACGCGAACGCTCGTGACCCTGACCAACTGCCTTGAATACGAGCTCGAAGCGAGTGGTTGCTCGGCGAAGTTCACCGGCCCAGAAGCGGGCGCTTCCTCCGCCTCCACCGCCTACCTGTACAGCTTGCTCGAACAGCAGCAGTCGAGGGAAGCTGGCGAAGTCGGCGGCACCCTAGCTCGCCCCGGCGGTCCGACCGCGACTGTCGCGCCGTCCACCTCCGCCGCCCAGGAAGCGCCGGAAATCGCCCAAGGGCGAAAGCTCGGTGCCGAAACGGCTCAGCCGGCTCCCCGTCAACGTGCCCTCCTCGACTACCTGCTGGGACCATGAGAAACCGCAGCGGCATACAGGGAGTGGCGAGCAGCCCGGTGATCGTCGGGGCGGTGACGGTGCTGGTCGTGATCGTCGCTGTCTTCCTCGCCTACAACGCCAACAACGGCCTGCCCTTCGTCTCCACCTACAACCTCCACGCTCGCGTGCCCAACGCCAATGCCCTGGTCAAGGGCAACGAGGTGCGGATCGGCGGCGCTCGCGTCGGCGTGGTCAAGTCGGTGGTGCCGGTTCACGAAGCCGACGGCCAGGTCGCAGCCGAGCTCAACCTCAGTCTTGACAAGAACGTCGAGCCGCTGCCGGTCAACTCGACGATGATCATCCGGCCGAAATCGCCGCTCGGCCTCAAGTACCTGCAAATCGTCCCCGGCGACTCGCGGGAAGGCCTTGCCGCCGGCGACACGATCCCGGTCACTGCAGCGCGGCCCGAACCGGTCGACATCGACCAGTTCTTCGACATGTTCGATGAGAAGACGCGCAAGTCGATCCAGCGCGGCCTCGCCGGCTTCGGCAACGCGCTCGCCGGCCGCGGCCCGCAGATCAACAACGCCTTCGTCGCCCTGCGCATGCTGGCCGAAGACGCTGAGCCGACCCTCGCCAACCTGGTCGCCCCCAGCACCGGCTTCGGCGATTTCTGGCGGGCGCTCGAGGCGCTCTCGGCCACGGTCGCGCCGGTCGCCGAGGAGCAGGCCAGCATGTTCGCCGCGCTCGATCGGACCTTCGCCGCCTTCGCCCGTGTCTCCCGCCCCTACATCCAGGAAACGATCTCCAAGGGTCCGGAGACGCTCGACGCGGCGACGGAAGACCTGCCGGCCCTGCGTCCCTTCCTGCAGGACTCAGAACGCTTCTTCACCGCGCTGCGTCCCGGCGCCAAGGTTCTGGGCGAAACCTCGCCGACGATAGCTGCGGCGCTGCGGGCCGGCATCCCGGCGCTCAACCGCTCGCCCAGCCTTCAGGCCCAGCTGCCGCCCACGGCCGACGCCCTGCTCGCCTTCCAGCGCTCGACGGGGGTCTTCAACGGGCTCGACCTATTGATCGACACGAACGAACTGCTCGGCCCGGCGATTCGATTTATCGCTCCGGCGCAGACGACCTGCAACTACCTCAGCATCGCCCTGAGCAACATCGCCAGCGCCTCCAGCGAATCCAACTCGCTCGGCGGCTGGCTCAACGCGATCTCCTTCCAGCCGCCGGAGGGCCCCAACAACGAGGGCGGCCAGGCTTCGGGACCCGCCGCGGGCGGCGAACCGCCGGGCTCCAACTTCGGCGTCAAACTCAACTACCTGCACTCCAACCCGTACCCGTACACCGCCTCGCCAGGCCAGCCGAAAGAGTGCGAGGCGGGCAACGAGCGCTACGAGAGCACGACGGGCAGGGTCACCATTGGCAACACCTCGCGCGACGACGGGATCAAGACCGCCGGGCAGACCAAGAAGCAGCTCGGAGAAGAAAAGTAATGGGCCGCCTGCCGGAGAGAGACACGCGGGCGGGAGCGACCAACAGCCGCTTCAAGTGGCGACCCAGCAACGCCCTGATCGCGATCATCTTCATCCTCGTCTTCACGATCGGTCCCTACCTGGCCTTCACCGGCCACGTGCCGTTCACCAGCTACGGCTACCAGCTCAAGGCGACTTTCAGCAACGGTGTCAACATCTCGACCAATTCGCCGGTGCGGATCGCCGGCGTCGACGTCGGTCGCGTGATCGGCGTCGAACGCGACGGCAACGCGACCGAGGTCACCTTCACGGTCGAAGGCAAAGGCCGCCCCGTCCACGACGACGCCTTCGCCGCAATTCGCCCGCGTATCTTCCTCGAGGGCAACTTCTTCATCGACCTCTCGCCCGGCAGCCCGAGCGCTCCCGAACTCGACAGCGGCGCGACGATTCCGGTCAGCCGCACCTCGACCTGGGTGCAGATCGACGAAGTGCTGAGCGCCCTGCAGGCCCCGGTGCGGGCCGACCTCGGCCACCTCTTGCATGGCTATGGCACGGCCCTGACCCACCAGCCGACGGCGGCTGAAGACAGGACCCAGGAGCCCGAGGTGAGGGGCAAGACCGGCGGCGAAGCGCTCAACGGCGGCTTCCGCTACGGCGGTGACGCGGGCCGCTACAGCGCCCAGGTCACCAACGCCCTGCTCGGCACCCAGCCGCACGACCTCTCCAAGCTGGTCGCCGGCACCGGCCGCACCTTCGCCGCTCTCGCCAAGAACGAGGCCGACCTGCAGGGCCTGATCGTCAACTTCAACGTCTTCACCGGCGCCCTCGCCGCCCAGTCGGCCAACCTCACGACCACGGTTCACCGCCTCGCGCCCACCCTGCAGAACTTCCACAGTTCGCTGGTCAGCCTCAACCGCTCGCTGCCGCCGCTGCGCGCCTGGGCGATCGAGATGAACCCCGCGGTTGCCGAGCTTCCGGGCCTGATCAAGGCCGGGCGGCCGTGGCTCGCGCAGGCGCGGCCATTGCTCTCGGGCAAGGAGGCCGGTGGCACGGCGAAGCTGCTGCGCGAAGGCACCCCGGGCCTCGCCGGCGCGGCACAGGCGGGCAAGGCGGTGGCGCTGCCCCAGCTCAACCGAATCAGCCTCTGCACGACCAAGGTCATCGTCCCGACCGGCAACCAGACGATCAACGACCAATTCAGCACCGGCGGGCCCAACTACCGTGAGTTCCTCTACTCGCTCACCAACTTCGCCGGTTGGGGGCAGAACTTCGATGGCAACGGCCCCTTCCTGCGCATCCAGCCGGGTGGCGGGAACCTGCTCGTCGGACAGGAAAACCCTCACGGCAACTTGACGACGGAGAAACAGGACTTCGCCCATACAGTCGCGCCGCCACTTGGCACGCAGCCGCAGTTGGGCGGCCGTCCGCCGAAGAAGCCCGACGTTCGTTGTGACAGCAACCCGGTCCCTGATCTCAACAGCGGCCTCGGCCAGGTCGGCGCACCCAGCCCATCGGTGGTGAGCCCATGAGTCGCTGGTCGCATTTCCGCTCCGCCCTCTCGCGCCAGTCTCGCGGGCGCAGCAAGGACACGATCGCGATCCTCGTCCTCACCGCGGTGGCGATCGTGATGACGTTGTGGATCTTCACCCAGCAGAAAGCCTCGCTGCCATCCTGGGTCCCGATCGTGGGCGAAGAATTCGCCCACGTCACCGGCGAGTTCACGACCGCGCAGGCGGTGACGCCGGGGCAGGGGCAGGCGGTCGACATCGCCGGCATCCAGGTCGGCAAGGTCACCGCGGTCGACCTCGAAGACGGCCACGCCGTCGTTGGCATGGACATCGAGCCGAAGTACATGGATCTGATTCACCCCGACGCGACCCTGCTGCTGCGGCCGAAAACCAACCTCAACGACATGATCGTCGAGGTCGACCCCGGCAACGCCAAGGGGCATATCGAGGACGGCTACAACTTCCCGCTCTCACGAACCGAACCGAACGTCAACCTCGACGCCTTCCTCGCCACGCTCGACGCCGACACGCGCCAATACATCCAGCTGCTGGTCGCCGGCGGAGCGCAGGGGATCGGTGGCCGCGGCCGCCAGCTCTCGCAGGCGTTCCGCCGCCTGCAGCCGTTCTCGCACTACGTCGCCGATCTCAACCGGGCCGTCGCCCAACGGCGCGGGGCGCTGGCGCGGGTGATCCACGACTTCGGTCTGCTGACGACCGAACTCGGGCGCCACGACGCGGCGATCGAGCGCTGGGTGAGCTCCTCGAAGGGCGCGCTCGGCAACTTCGCCAAGCAGTCCGCCTCGATCGAAGAGATCCTCACCGAATTCCCCTCGGCCCTGACCGCGGCCGAATCGGCCTTCGCCAGCTCCGACCGCTTCGCCAAGGTCGCCCGCCCGGCGCTGCTCGGCCTGATCCCGCAGGCGCAGGCGCTGAAGCCGGCGCTGAAGGCGAACGAGCGGCTCTTCGAACAGACCCTGGCGCCGATCCGCGACCAGATCCGGCCCTTCACCCGCGAAACCCGCCCGGTGCTGACCCACGCCAAGCAGGGTGCGCCCTCCTTCAGCAAGACCGTGCGCGGCTTCGGCAACGCGCTGAGCGGTTTCAACAGCTTCCTCAACGAGCTCGCCTACAAGCCGAAGGGCAAGAAGCAGAGCTTCCTCTTCTACCTGCCCTGGCTCAACCACAACACCAACGCCACCTTCAACCTCAGCGATCCCGCTGGCCCGATCGGCAGGGCGCTGGTGATGATCTCCTGCAACGGCACCGACCTCGCCTACGGCTTCGCCAACGGGAAACCGTACATAGAGGCCCTGCTCGGGGGGGCGAACGTGCCACGCAAGGACCAACTGCCACCGATTCCCGAAGACAAAAAATTCCCCAAACACAGTTGCGGACCTGAATAGGACATGAGCAAGCGCGCCCCAAGCACAACCCAGCTGTTGGTCATCGCCGGCTTTGCCCTGTCCTGCTTCGGCATCCTGCTCTTCCTCTGGATCACCTTCGGCGGGCCGACGCCGTTCAAGGCGAAGCCGTACGAGATCAACGTGCCCTTCAAGGAGGCGACCCAGCTCGCCCAGCAGTCAGACGTGCGGATCTCCGGCGTCTCCGTCGGCAAGGTCAAAGACATCGTCCTCGCTCCCAACGGCGAACAGGCGATGGCCAAGGTCGACATCAACGACAAGTACGGGCCGCTGCCGGCCGACACGCGCGCCGTGCTGCGCACCAAGACCCTGCTCGGGGAGACCTACATCGAACTGACGCCGGGCAGCAAAGACGGGCCGCGCCTCGCCGACGGCGGCACCCTGCCGGAAGCCCAGATCGCCGAATCGGTCCAGCTCGACGAGATCTTCCGCACCTTCGACGCCAAGACCCGCGCCGCCTTCCAGACCTGGCAGCAGGAAGCCGCGGTGGCGATCCAGGGACAGGGCGCCAGCCTCTCCTACGCATTCGGCGAGCTCGAACCGGCCTTCACCCAGTTCGACCGCCTCTTCCGCGTCCTCGACAGCCAGCGCCTCGCCGTCAAGACACTGTTCCGCAACGGCGCCACCTCGCTGCAGGCCCTGCGCGGCCGGCAGGGTGAGTTGGCCGAATTGATCCGCAACTCGAACGCGGTCTTCAAGACGACCGCGGCGCGCGACCGTCAGATCGAAGCCCTCTTCCGCGCCTTCCCGACCTTCCAGGACGAGTCGCGCCTGACCCTGGACCGGCTGAAGGGCTTCGCGCTCAACGCCGACCCGGTGATGAAGCAGCTGGTGCCGGTCGCCGAAAAGCTCTCGCCGACCCTGATCGCCTTCTCCAAGCTGGCGCCGGAAGCAAAGGGCTTCTTCGAAGGGCTCGAACCGGTGATCGACAGGGCCCCGAAGGGCTTCCCCGCGGTGCGCAAGCTCTTCCGCGACCAGTTCCCGCCGCTGCTGCGCGCCGTCGATCCGTTCCTGCGCAACCTCAACCCGGTGATAACCGGATTCGGCCTCTACAAGCACGAGCTGGCCGCGACGATGGGCAACCTCGCCTCGGTCTCCAACGCCAAGCTGCCGACCAATGCCGACGGCGTCCAGGTCCACTATCTGCGGGCGATGGGCCCATTCAATCCCGAATCGCTGGCGACCTACCCGAGCCGTACGACGACCAACCGCACCAACGCTTACCCGCAGCCCCTGTCTGCCAAAGCGCTGGCCACGGGTCTGCCCAGCTTCGACACCCGCGCCTGCACTGCCGGTGTGACGGCGACGCTCGATCCCGAAAGCTACAAAGACCCGAACTTCGCGTTCCGCACGAAGAAGAACAACCGGGGGGGCGAAGCGAACCCGGGAGAAACACCGCCCGACGAAAGCGAAAATTCGGCCAAATACTTCTCGGCCAAATACCTCCTCGAAGTCCTGCAGAAGTACGCCTTCGCCGGCCAGACCGACTCCGTCGCAATCGGGGCGCCCAGCTGCTACTCGCAGGCTCCCTTCAACCCGATCGGCCGCAGCGGCTCGGCGACGACCTACCAGCAGGCCTTCGAACAGAGCGAATAGGCGGCTTATCGTTTGGGCCGCTCGGTCGCCACTGGCGATTCGAGGGCGGCGACCGCAAAGGTCGTCGGGAAGCAGGCCTTGCCGCCTTCGGCGGCACGTTGGGCGCTGGCGTCTTCGATGTCTTTGACGCGGTGGATCAGCTGCCGCGAGGCTTCGAGGAATTCTCTCCAGCCGATCTCGTCCATGCCGCCGCCGGCCCAGTAGAAGACCGACTCCTCGCGCGAGTCGAGGGCAGCGGCATCGACCCCGCGCCGAGCGCGGTAGCGATGTTCACGCGAGCCGCGTTTGGGGATTTCCTCGACCAGGTCGAGGAAGCCGAGATCGGCGAGCTTGCGGAAGTGGTAGGAGACGGTCGAGAGCGGAGCCCCGGTCTCCTCGGAGTACTCGCTCGGGCTGATCGTGCCCTGCTTGGCCGCGGCGAGGATCTGCAGGCGTAGCGGATGGGCAATCGCCTTGGTCAGGCGCGGATCCACTTTTTGCCTTCCTTTTGCACTCATCGTTCGCTCAAAAGCCCCTGACTTTGCTGGCTCGGCATTCTTATCATGACAATTGAGGTATTGGGCGTACCCAAGCCAAGTCCTCCCTTCGCCGCAATATCTCTGGCCGAATTTTCTTTCCTCTCAATTTGCAGGGAGGCAGCCTGGCCCCAGGGCGGCGGTCTGGTTACCTAGTGACGCCGCGAGCGGCCCGACGCCGGTTCCGCCGCTCGCAGCCCTTAACTGGATCGAATGGCCACCGCTCCGACAGCCCACGTCCCGCCGCAGAACATCGAGGCGGAGGAATCGGTGCTCGGGGCGATGCTGGTGGCCGAGCCGACCCTGACCCGGGTGATCGACGAGGTCAAGCTCAACGCCGCCGACTTCTACCTCGACAAGCACGCGACGATCTTCACCTGCATCCACGACCTCTACGCCGCCTCGAAGCCGGTCGACGAGCTCAGCGTCGCCGAGGCCCTGGTCCAGCGCAACCAGATCGAGGAGGCGGGCGGCAAGCACTACATCTCCGAGCTCGCCGCCAAGGTCCCGGCCGCCGGCAACGCCAAGCACTACGCCGAGATCGTCCAGCAGAACTCGCTGCTGCGCCGCCTGCTCGGTGCCGGCCAGCAGATCCAGGGCTGGGTGCACGAGCGCGATGGCGAACCTCGCGAGCTCTCCGAGCGGGCCGAGAAGCTGCTCTTCGACGTCGCTCACAAAGAGCAGGCGAGCGACTTCAAACTGCTCTCGGAGATCCTCCATGACGAGGTCGACCGCCTCGAGAAGCTCTCCACCGGCGAGACCGAGCTGACCGGCACCCCCTCCGGCTTCCGCGACATCGACTCGGTCACGGGTGGCTTCCAGCCCGGCAACCTGGTCATCGTCGCGGCACGGCCGGCCATGGGAAAGTGCCAATCCGCACAAAGTTTGGTCTACGATACCAAAAGCGGTGCCCGGCGACGGGTTGACGATCTGTTCGAGGCGTACATGCGTGGCGAAGAGGTCTGGGTTGCTTCACTGGGTCCGGACCTGAAGATGAAGCCGGCCAAGGTTGCGGCGATCGAGTCCAATGGCCGCAAGGAGGTGTACCGGCTGACCACGCGTCTTGGCAGGAGGACGGAGGCCACCCACAACCACCCGATTCTCACCAGTTCAGGATGGCAGGAGCTCGGCGATCTAAAGGCAGGCGACCGCATCGCGGTGCCGCGGCATTTGCCCCGGCCTGCGCGGACGACCGAGATGCCCGATGCTGAGATCGTCCTGCTGGGGGCGCTCATTGCTGACGGGTCGATCGGTGGAGGCACTCCAGCCTACTGTTATGGGGCTGGGTCCGGGGTAGCAGAGTCAGTCGAGAGAGCTGCCCACGCCATGGGAGCATGGTTCAGCCCACCTCGACAGAAGGCATCGGGCAGCTCTTATCTGACATCGGGCGGGCGCGGGGGTGGGAACCCGGTGACACTCATGCTCCGCCGACACGGCCTCATGGGCCTCCGCTCTGCTGAGAAGTTCGTACCAGACGGGATCTTCGGTCTTGGTGACGAGCAGATAGCCCGCTTCCTCGGGGTCCTGTACGCCTGCGACGGCCACGTCTACTGCAGCGAGCGCCTCGCGCAGATTGGCTACACGACGATCAGCGAGCGCCTCGCGCGGGACGTTCAGCACCTCTTGTTGAGGCTCGGCATTGTCGCCACGATTCGGACTTTGAAACGCCCCGTCTACGAGGGCACCGGCAAGGTCGCGCGGGAGATCCGCATCACGTCACAGGAGAGCCTGCGCCGCTTCTGCGAGTTGATCCGCGTTCCCGGCAAGGAGGGGAAGCAGGATGAGGTCATGGAGCGTCTTGGGTCGATCCCCCGGTCGACGAACACCGACACGCTCCCCTCCAACATCTGGGAGGAGATCCTCTTTGCCAAGGGCGATCGCTCCTGGGCTGACGTGAGCGAGCTGACCGGCCGGCCCCGCAATCACAACTGGCACGCCGGTAAGCGTGCTCCCTCGCGGGGACTGGTCGCCGAGCTGACCGAGGCGGTCGTCTCGCCGGCCCTAGAGGAGCTCTGCGACTCCGACATCTGGTGGGACGAGGTCGAGTCGGTCGAGTACGTCGGCGAAGAAGAGACGTATGACCTCGACGTGCCGGGGCTGAGGAACTTCGTCGCAGACGACATCGTCGTCCACAACAGCGCCCTCGTCGCCAACATCGCCGAAAACGTCTCGGTCAAGCGCAACCTGCCGGTCGCCTTCTTCTCGCTCGAGATGTCCGAGGTAGAGCTTGCCCAGCGCTTCATCGCCTGCCGGGCGAGGATCTCGGGCGACAAGCTGCGCAAGGGCCAGGTCTCTCAGAAAGACTGGCCGAAGGTGGTGCGCGCCTGCAACGAGCTCGAGGAAGCGCCGCTCTGGTTCGACGACTCCTCCGACCTCGGCATCCTCGACCTGCGGGCCAAGGCGCGTCGCCTGCACGCGCAGGAACAGGCCAACGGCGGGCTCGGCCTGATCATCGTCGACTACCTGCAGCTGATGCGCAGCGATGACCCCCGCGCCAACCGGGTCGAGCAGGTCGCGCAGATGAGCCGCGGTCTGAAGATCCTCGCCCGTGAGCTGCAGGTGCCGGTGCTGGCGATCTCCCAGCTCTCGCGCGCCCCCGAGCAGCGCCACCCACCCAAGCCGATGCTCTCCGACCTGCGCGAGTCCGGCGCGATCGAGCAGGACGCCGACGTCGTCGCCTTCCTCTACCGCGAGGACTACTACCGCGATCCCGAAGACGAGCCGGACGGCCTCGCCGACCTGATCATCGCCAAGCACAGGAACGGGCCGATCGCCTCGCCGAAGCTCGTCTTCCTCGACCGCTTCCCCAAGTTCGCCGACTGGGCCGGCCAGGAACAGCCGATCGAGCAGCCCGCTGACGAGGGCCCGCCGATCGACGACGTCGCCGCCGCGGGGCCGGAGTTCTAGGTGGCGGGCGCGCGCAGCGAGCCCTTCCGCGAGGCGGCTTGCCCGCTCGGGGTCTGCGACGGCTCCGGCTGGATCCTCGGCCCCGAGGATGTCGCGCGCGAATGCGCGTGCCGTGCCCAGCGGCTCAAGCGCGGCCGCGTGCGCGGTGTCGCTTCGGTCATCCCGCCCCGCTACCGTGGCGTCTCCTTCGACCGCCCGCCGGTCAGCGACATGGCTCGCGACCTGCAGACGAAGGCCGCTGTCGCCGCGGTGCGTGACTTCGTCGACGAGTTGGACGATCGCCTCGACCGCGGCCGCGGCCTCTGGCTCTTCGGCGACACCGGTACCGGCAAGACGACCCTGGCGATGCTCGTCTCCAAGCTGGCGCTGGAGGCGGGACGGTCGGTGGCGATCTACTCGCTGCCGAAGCTGCTGGCCCACATCCGCCGCACCTACGACTCCGAGCCCGGCGGCGACTCCTACCTCGCTTTCTTCGAGCGTCTCACCTCGGTCGACTTGCTCCACATCGACGACCTCGGCGCCGAGAAACGCAGCGACTGGGTGCTCGAGCAGCTCTACGCGCTGATCAACGAGCGCTACGAGGCGCAGCGCTCCGTCCTCGTCACGACCAACCTGCCGCACGAGGAGTTGGAGGAGCAGATCGGCGCTCGCACGGTCTCGCGTCTCAGCCAGATTTGCGACGAGGTGCCGCTCTTCGGCGAGGATCGCCGCTACGGCAAGGTTGCCTGAGCCGCATTTTGGGCGGGCCCGCCGCGCCGAGTGTTCGATTGACCCCA
>DASZSJ010000126.1:0-5331 GCA_035548675.1 Solirubrobacterales bacterium | reverse complement strand
GCGGCGCCGGTTCGACCTTCGCAGTGCTCGGTCGTGTCGGGGGCGCGCGGCCTAGTAGGGATTGGCGAAACCCCCGCGCACGTCCGGCGGCGGCGGACACTGCGCGGTACAGCGTCCTCGGTCGGCCAAATGGCGCTGCCATTCGGCCTCCCTGCGTCCTTGTCCCGCTTGGTCCGGCGCTCGCCGGGCCCGCACACGCGGGTTTCGCCAATCCCTCCTAGTAATCCCTACTGGACCTCGATCCAGGTCCCCTTCGGGCCGAGGTTGCGGACCGGCGTTGCGCCAACCTTGCTCTCACAGCCCCATGACTCGTGGATGTGGCCGCAGACCGCGAGGCGCGGGGCCTTCTCCTCGATTGCCCGCAGCAGAGCGGGGCTGCCGAAGTGCGTCTCGCCGCCGCCGCTGTCGCAGTGGCCTCGCGGGGGGGAGTGGAGGACGAGCACGGCGCCCCGCGGGCAACCGGCGAGCATCTCCGTCGCCGCCTCGTCGTCGAGGTCGAAGCTCCAGTCCCACGGCGTGACCGGGATGCCGGCGCCGAGCCCGTAGAACTCGACCCCCTCGATTGCGGTGCCGCCGCCGTGCAGGACCGTTGCTGCGTCCCAGCTAGAGGCGGCCTCGCGCAGTGCCTCCTCGGTCTCGTTGTTGCCGGGGACGAGCACGGTCGGCGTCTCGATCGCGGCGAGCGCCCCGATCGTCTCGCCCAAACCCTCGTGAATGGAGGCGAAGTCGCCGGCGCCGATCACCGCGTCCGCCTCGGCGGACATCGCGACCAGCTCCGCGGCCTGATCCAGATCCCGGTGCAGGTCACTGAAGGCGAGCAACTTCACGTGCCCAAAGTTAGCTGGCCGCGCCGGGGGATGCCGACGCCTGTACTGTGTTTCACAGACAAGAAGTTTCGAAGATGTGACATTCAGCGCGCCACGGTTGCGCCGAGCCAAGGCATGCTGGAGGCATGGAGGCCCTGAGAGTGGATTGGACAGACGACCGCTTGGACGCGCTGAGCGCCCGGATGGACGAACGCTTCGACCGCGTCGACGAACGCTTCCAGCACATGGACGAACGCTTCCAGCACATGGATGAACGCTTCCAGCGGATTGACGAACGCTTCAGGCAGGTCGACGAACGCTTCAAGCAGGTCGACGAACGTTTTCAGCGCGTAGACGAACGCTTTCGGCAGGTAGACGAACGCTTTCGGCAGGTAGACGAACGCTTCGACCGCGTCGACGAACGCTTCGACCGTGTTGAGGGTGAGCTGCGGGGGATGGGAAGCGAACTGAACGCGCGCTTTGACCGCATCCAGCAGACGCTCATGCTGGTCGGCGGCGGGATCGTCGCTGCCCTGCTTGGCGTAATCGCGACGCAGCTCTGAGCCGTCAGGCCTCCGCGGCCGCCACGCGTCGTGGCAGGCGCTCGCGCCAACGCTTCGCCGGCTCCGTCGCGGCGCGGGCACCGAGATCGAAGTAGAGCAGCGTGCGGCCGAGGGCGACGTAGGGGACGAGCAGGGCGAAGACAACCGAGCCGATCACGTTGATCCAGAACAGCGAGAGGTCGGTGAAGATCAGGGCGAAGCCGAGCAGCGGGCCGGAGGCGATGCTGAGCAGCCAGAAGAAGCCGGCGACGCGCACGGTGCGCCACCAGCGCCCGCGCACCAGCTCGGAGCTGCCGCGCAGGGCGTCGCGGATCTTCTTGTCGCTGAAGAGGATCTCCTGCTGGACGAACTGCCAGCCGATGAACTTCCAGATCGCGAAGGGGATGCCGATCACGGTCAGCGCCAGCGCCAGGACCCCCAGCATCGCCAGCAGCTGGCCGCCGACGACGCGCCAGAAACGGCGCAGCATCCCGTGCCAGGAGCCGCCGAAGCTCATCCGCCCGGCCTCGAGCAGGGAGCGCACGGCGACGATCACGACCGCGGCGATCACCGCTTCTGCCAGCGGCTGGCCGATCGATTCGATCGTGTCGGCGAGGGCGAGGTGGGCGCCGCTGCGACCGGCGGCGCTGTCGACGCTGCGGCCGCTGGCCGCCAGGGCCGCCAGCCCGCGCACGCCGCCGACGATCAGCAGGGCGCTGAGCCCGATCGGCACCATCGTCCGCCAGTGCCGGCCGTAGAGCTGGCGCGCCGCCCGCACGATCTGGCCGAAGGCGCGGCGCTGGCGCAGCTCGCCCAGGTCGACCGGGTCCCAGCGGGTGACGCCGACGAAGAGAGCCAGCAGGAGCAGCGGGACCGCGACCATCGCGATCGCCGCCGGCCGCGAGCGCGACCCGGTGTTGATCACGTCGGTGACCGCCGAGACGGCCCCGCAGAAGGCGCCGGTCACCGCGGGACCCGCCACCGAGCCGCCCGGCAGGCGCGGGCTGGTCGTGCGTTGCCCTTCCATCCAGCTGAACGGTTCCAGCCACTGCCGCTTGGTCAGCGGCCCGGTCGGGCCGTTGTTGAAGCCGGGCTCCTTCTGGCCCCAGTGGCCGAAGTAGGCGAGCCACTTGAAGCGGCCGTCGACGGTGGGGAAGGAGGGCACCAGCACCGGCCGCGGCCGCAATTCGCGCAGCGGCTCGCTGGTGTTGTCGCAGCCGACGCCCGAGCCGCCCTGGCCGTTCTCGACGTAGACGGTCGAGTCGTAGAAGGTCGCGTGCGAGCCGGCGGCCGGGTAGACGACCGGGTGCGTCCCCTCCTTCTCGACCTTCGCGTCTTCCCACTCGGCGCGCTCGCCGCCGGCGTGCTGGAAGAGCACCATCTCGCTTGGGCCCTCGGCCAGGGCCCGCCGCGGCGTGTCCGCTTCGAAGGTGATCTGCATGCCCTCCCAGTCGCCCTCGTGCAGGTCGTTGAACTGGTTGAAGTACCAGAAGAACCAGTACTGGACGGCGAGCCCGGGACGGCCGACCTGATGGGCGATGTGAGCGTAGGTCCTCGGAGGCGCCCTGCCCTCCTCCTTCAGCCTGGCGAAGTCGCGCGCGTAGGCGCAGGTGTCGCCGAGCGGGTCGCCCGGCAGGTTGAGGTAGTAGTCGGCGCCCTTGCCGGCGATGTCGGCGGCGCTCGGCTGGCGCGCCACCAGTTCTTCGTCCCCGCCGGCGCCGATCCGCTTCAGCGTCACCGAGGGGTTGTCCAGCACCGCCGAGACTGCCGTCGGCTCGTACTGCTCGGCCGACGTTTCGCAGGGCGGGTCCCGCTCTTCGCGCAGCATCGTGATCGGCGCGTAGGCCTCGACCAGACGCTGCGCCGGGCTCGACGCCTCCGCTGCGCCCGGCGGGAGGGCGAGCGCCGCCGCCGCGAGCGTCAGGGCGAGGCGGCGGCTGGTCACGCCGCCAACGTACCAGCGTCAGGTGGTGCTGTCGCCCGGCTCCGGCAGCGGTTCTTCGACCTTGCCGGCCGGCATCCAGACCAGCGCGACGACGAAGGCGACCGCCATCACGCCGGCCATCGCGTAGAAGACGGTCTGCGTGGCGAGGGCGAAGTCGTGCGGGATGTTGTCGACCACCTGACCGATCGCGCCGCCGATGTGCTGGGGCGCTTCGCCGGCGCCGCTGCCCTGGCTGATCTTGTCGGCGATTTCGTCGGCCACCGACTTCGGCACGCCGTGGCTGGTCGCCGTCGACTCGAGGTTCGCCTTGTTCTGCAGGATCAGGATCGTGCCGAGCACGGCCATGCCGAGGCTGGAGCCGAAGTTGCGGACAGTCTGCGTGATCCCCGTCGCCTCGCCGTAGCGGCTCGCCGGCACCCGGTTGAGCGCGTCGGTGTTGGCCGGAGCGAGTACGAGGCCGACCCCCGCTCCCGCGATGACGATGTAGTACCACTGCGAGCTGACCGAGAGGTCGGTCAGCGAGTTGGCCCAGAGGGCGAAGCCGACGGCGGCGACGGCGCAGCCAAGCACCACCGAGGGGCGGGCGCCGACTTTGTCGAGGATCCTGCCGCCCCACTGCGAGGCGAGCGCGAAGCCGGCGAAGAAGATCAGCAGGTAGAGGCCGGTTTCCGAGGCGCTTTCGCCGAGCGAGATCTGCGCGTACATGCTGGCGAAGAAGAAGAGCGGGACGAAGGGGATCATCAGCAGGAAGAGGATCGCGTTGTCCGCCGCGAAGGCGCGGTCGGCGAAGGTGCGGATCTGGATCAGCGGGTTCTCGATCCGCAGCTCGTAGAGGACGAAGGCGGCGAGGAGGGCGATGCCGGCGGCAATGCAGATCCAGGTGACCACGCTGCCCCATCCCCAGACGCTCGATTGCTGCAGGCCGAGCACGGCGAGCCCCATGCCACCGGAGACCAGGACCGTGCCGCGGTAGTCGAGCGGTGCCGGGTGCCTGGCGTTCTCGGGCTTGGAGACCGCGGTGAGGGCGAGGGCGATGACCGCGACCGGGACGTTGACCCAGAAGATCGCCCGCCAGTCCCACTCGACCAGGTAGCCGCCGGCCAGCGGGCCGATCGAGGTGAGGCCACCGGTGATCGCGAAGAAGAGCGCCAGCGCCCTGCCGCGCTCGCTGACCGGGAAGGCGCCGAGGACGATCGCCAGCGCCGCCGGGAACATGATCGCCGCGCCGGCGCCCTGGATCACGCGGAAGGTGATGATCCAGGCCTCGTCGAGGCTGCCGGCCGGGGTGGCGCCGCAGAGGGCCGAGGCAGCAGCAAAGACGATCACGCCGAGCACGACCATCGTGCGGTGGCCGGCGATGTCGGCGATGCGGCCGCCGAAGGCGAACAGCGCCGAGAGCGAGAGCAGGTAGCCGTTGACGATCCACTGCACCCCGGTCGAGGAGAGGGAGAGGTCGTCCTGCAGGCTCGGCACGGCGATCGCGACGATCGTCATGTCGATGAATGTCATCGAGACGGCGAAGATCATCGCCGCGAGGATCAATTTCTTGTTGGCGCTGCCGCTGGCTTCCATGTGCGTCCGCTTTGCCGCAAGAGCGCCGAATCCTCCCTCTTCGATAGGCTCGCGGCGCAAATGCCGGACGTATTCTGGATAGGCCTCATCCTCGCCGCCGTCATCTTCCTGATCGGCGTCTTCGCCAGCATGCGCTCGCGCACGACCAGCATCGCCACCGGCGCCGCGGTCGGCGCCTTCGCTGGCGTGATGCTGGCCTTCCCGCTGCTGGCGATCGGCCTCGCCGCGAGCTGAGTTGTCGGTCCGGGGTCGGTTGTCCGATCCCTTGTCGTTCGAACGGGGATAAGCGGGCATGCCCGCTCGATACCGCTCGAACTGCGGAGGCTTCCCGCTTCGAAGCGCAGATCGGGCTAGGAGAGAGAACCCTCGGTAGCGGGTCAGCTTGACAACCCCCCAAAGGAGATCCTTCCCGCTCTAAATGGGTCGCCCAGGCGCTGCCCTGCGATCGATTTGCCACCGTATAGGT
>DASZSJ010000125.1:0-4668 GCA_035548675.1 Solirubrobacterales bacterium | reverse complement strand
CGAGGCTGGTCAGCGCCACGCCCGCGGTCGCCGCCGCAACCAGGCCGAGCAGGGCGAAGCCCCAGGCGATTCGCCTTGGCCGCCGGCGTCTCAGCAGGTTCCCCCGAGCAGCTGCGCGGGCCGCGACTGCCAGGCGCGGCGGCGGGCGGCGGTCGTCGAGTAGCCCGGGTCGTAGGTCCAGCGACCGCCCTCGTATTTCACCCAGGTGAGGCCCGACCATTCGTCGCAGGGAGCGCCCGGCTGCATCCACGCCATCCCGCGGACCTCGACCCGGGCGACGCCTTCGCCTTCGAGGGACCTGATCGTCGTCCGCAGCGAGTACGGGATGAGGTAGGGGGTGAGGGTGGCCTGTGCCCTGGCCCAGGTTCGGTACCCGTATTCCCGCAGGTCCTGCTGGTGCTTGCGGGCGGAGAGCAGGCCCCAGGCGCCCCTGAAGTCTTCTTCGACGACGTCTTCGTGGTAGGTCCGCAGCAGCGTTTCGATTTCTTCGTTGAGCTGGGACCGGGACACCGCCGGCACCCCGGCCACGTTCAGTTCTTCGGCTTCCGGTTCTTCTTCCGCCGTGGCTTCGCTCGCGTAGTCGGGTTCCGGTTCGGGTTCGGCGGCCGCTTCGCTGACCGAGCTGGTCACGGTTGCGGCCGCCGGGCTGTCCGAGCCGCCGCCGAGCGCGATCGCGGCGGCGACACCGGCACCGACGAGGAGGACGACCGCGCCGATGACGACGGCCGCGCGGCCGCGCTGTGGCGGGCCGGCCAGCGGTGGTGGGGTCGGCGGTGGCGCGGCGGCCGGCGGTGGTGGGCTCGGCGGCGGTGCGGCGGCCGGGGGCGGATCGACTGGTGGCGGCGGGGGAGCGGCCGGCGGTGGCTCGGGCTGCACGCGGGTCGCCGCCTCCGAGGCGTCCTCGACGGTGACCGGCGCGCCGCAGCCGCGGCAGAACTTGGCCCGCTCCGCGAGCGGTCGCCCGCAATGCGGACAGGGGCGGCGGGTCGGCGCGGGTGGGGTGGGTCCGGTCATCCCGCCAGGCGGCTAGCCGGAGCCGTTGATGATTTCCTGCGCGAGCTGGGAGTCGACCGGGCAGTGTTCGTTCAGGTAGGTGTCGACCCGGCTGAACGAGCCCGACGAGGTGATCCCGGCGGCGAGGCTGTTCCCCAGGGCGCCGAGCGGGTCGGAGAGGCCTTCGCCGATCGCGTCCTGCTCCTTCTTCATCGCGTCGCGGACCGCTTCGGTATCGGAGCGGATTTCGTCGGGGGCGTGCGCGACCATCGAGTCGAAGATGACCGCGAGGTCCCCGGGCGACCCGAGCAGGGTGACGATCGCGTTGAGCGGGTCCGCTTCGAGTTCTTCGTTGGCTTCGACGTACGATTCGCGGATCGGCGCCGCCGTTTCGTAGAACGACTTGCAGTAGGCCTCGGCGGTCCGCTCGCTGCCGCCGCAGGCGGGCAGGATCAATGCCAGTGCCGTGACGGCGAGAAAGGCACCGCTTCCCCACACTCGTTTGGGCCCCCGCCCGCTCACGCGGGCAAGCTTAACCACTTGGGAGCGTTTGTGTACGAAAGCGGTATTAGCGCTAGGGTACGCGCTCGCGATGACGGCGGCCGCGTTTTGCACCAGTTGCGGGGAGGCAATCGGGCCGGGGTGGAAGTTCTGCGAGGCGTGCGGCGCCGAACAACACGGTTCGGTGATCGCCGAGGCGCCGCCGGCCGCCGCCCCGGTGGCGCCCGACCAGCCCCTCGTCCCCGACCCCGTCGCCCACGACCCACATCCGACGGCCGCTGAGGACGCCCCGCTCGCCGCCCACGCGGTGGAAGTCCGGGTCGCCGGGCTGACGCTCCTGCAGCCGACCTCGCTGACCCTGGCGCCGGGCGAGCTGGTGGCGATCGTCGGTCCCAGCGGCTCCGGCAAGAGCACGCTGCTGAAGGCGCTCGGCGGCATCCGCCCGGTCAGCAGCGGAACCGTCCTGGTTCGCGGCGACGACGTCGGCCTGCGCCAGGCCGACGTCGGCTACGTCCCCCAGGACGACACCCTGCACCACCTGCTCAGCATCCACGAGGCGCTCTCCTTCGCCGCCCGCCTGCGGCTGCCCGAAGACTGCTCGAAGGAGCAGCGCGAGATCGCGATCGCCGGCGTGCTCGAGCAGGTCGGGCTCGGCGACATCGCCGACCGGCGCATCGGCGACCTCTCGGGCGGACAGCGCAAGCGGGCGGCGGTTGCGCTCGAGCTGATCAGCGACCCAGAGCTGCTGCTGCTCGACGAGCCCACCACCGGCCTCGACCCGGGCCTCGAGCGGCGCCTGATGGAGCTGACCCGGCGCCTCGCCGACCGCGGGCAGACGGTGCTGCTGGTGACCCATGCGACCCAGAGCCTCGAGCTCTGCGACCGCGTCGCCGTGATGGCGCCCGGGGGGCGGCTCGCCTACCTCGGTCCGCCGGCGGGGGTGCCGGCCGCCTTCGGGGTGGAGCGGGTCGACGAGGTGTACGCGCGGCTGGCCGACGAAGCCGATGGGGAGGAGAGGGCGGCGGAGCCGGAGGCCAACCCGATCGCGCCGCCGCGGCCAGCCTCCGCCCGGGCCGTGCCGAGGCGGAGGATCTGGCCCCAGGTGAGGATCCTCTCGCGCCGCTACGCGCTGCTGTTCGCCCGCGACCGGCGCAACGCGACGATCCTCGCCGCCCAGGTCGTCATCCTCGGCCTCGGCGCCGCCTTCCTCTTCCACGCCGACGTCTTCGCGTACAACGAATTCGGCGAAGCCGAGCACGCGGCGCAGAGCGCGCAGCTGGTCTTCCTGATGGTGACGGTCGCCCTCTGGTTCGGCTCGATCTCCTCCGTGCGCCAGGTCGTCGCCGAGCGCAGCGTGCTCACCCGCGAGCTGGCGACCGGGGTGCGGACCGAGGCCTACCTGTTCTCCAAGGGCCTGGTGATCGGGGCGGTGACGGCGGTCCAGACCGTGCTCTTCGTCTGGATCGTGTTCGCCCTGCGGCCCCTCGGCGGGGCGCCGCCCAACGCCGAGCTGCACGTGATCCAGATCTGCGTCCTGGTCAGCTGGGTGGGGATGGGCTTCGGGCTCACCCTCTCCGCCTTCGCCCGCAGTGAGAACCAGGCGACCAGCTTCCTGCCCCTCATCCTCCTTCCTCAGCTCCTCTTCGCCGGCGCGATCGTCACCACCAAGGATCTCGGGCAGCCGATCCAGTGGCTCTCCCACCTGATCGCTGCCCAGTGGGGCTTCGCCGGCGTCGGCAACGCGATCGGCATGAACGCGCGCATCGCCGCCGACCCCGACTTCGCCCGCGCCAGCCGCTACAGCTCCAACTTCTTCAACCACAGCGAGCTCCAAGTGGCAATCGCCCTGGTCCTGATGATCGCGATCTGCGCCGCCGTCCTCCAAGCCCGCCTCCGCCCCTCCTTCGAGGACACCTGGTGGCAGCAGGCTCGAAGCTGGTGGGAACGCAAGCTCCGCGAACGCCAGGGATACAGCGGCGAGCCCGCCGCCTGAGCGGCGCCGGAACCCGCTCACAACCATGTCGCCACTAACGCGCTCGCATGACGCTGCATCGACCTGAAAGCGAAGTTCGGCGTTCGCGAGCTGCACGATCGCCTCAGCGGGTCGCTCGCGCGGCGCGGCCTGGGTGCGGATGCCGCAGGACAAGCGCTTGCCTCGTTCGGCGCGAGTGCAGGGCGCCGGGCCGGTCCCCGATCTCGTCGCCGAGCAGCGCCGTTCGGGGTCCCCGCAACGGCGCTGATCCCATGGTTCCTTTGCCGTCCAAATGGGGACAAAGGAACCATGGGATCGCGGGGAGGCGGGGTAGGCGGCGGGCGGCCTGCGCACCTACCTGCCCTTGCGCGCGCCGGCCCGCCCGCCGACGCAGAAGGCACCCGGTCCGTTCAGGTGGGTCTGCGGTGGAATCAGTCTCGATCATCTGTCGAGGCCGGGTAGACGCGGCATTGGCGGCGGTGGAGGGTCGCGATACCTCCCGGGATGCGTCAAGGCCTATATCCCGTGGCCGGATGGCCACTTCGGTGCAGTGTTCATGGCCGTAACGCACCCGAGTCGGCCGACGGGACTACGCGCGATCGCGTTTGGCGCCCGCCACCGACCGAGAGGTTCAGCGCCCCGTTCATCGCGGTACGGCGGTACGGCGATGAAGATGGTTCCGGAGATACCGTCTGCGCCGGGGTCGGATACTGGCAGGCAGGAGTCGTGAGGCTCAACCGGCCTTTGAAAGACGTTCGGCTATACGACGCGACTACATCTCCCCCGAGCTTGCGCTGGCCCTCCCTTGGACGAGATGAAGCAGCCGACTGCGCTGGCCATTCGAACTGCACCCCCTGATGTCCACTGGCACACCATTGATCTAGATGCCCTTCGCAAAATCGCCCCGCCAACGCAAAGCCCCCGCTTTGCGGGGGCTTTGCCATGCGGCTGAATGGAGTCGAACCATCACGGGTGTTTCCACCCACAAGGCCCTCAACTGTGCGGAGCGTGGGGGCGTACACGGCCCGTTGGCTTGCCAGAGCCGATCTAGCCCGCCTTGGTTGCCGTTGGTTGGGGGTGGTTCGCCTCAGAATGAGGCAACGAATGAGACAACGAGGCAAAGGCGTTTTCGACCATCGCGACCTCTGCCTGATCCTCAGCGAACGCGGCGTAGATTTCCGTCGTGCTGATCCGGGCGTGGC
>DASZSJ010000124.1:0-19367 GCA_035548675.1 Solirubrobacterales bacterium | reverse complement strand
CTGCCCTGCGATCGATTTGCCACCGTATAGGTGGGTCAATCGATCGCAGGGCAGCGCCTGGGCGACCCATTTAGAGCGGGAAGGATCTCCTTTGGGGGGTTGTCAAGCTGACCCGCTACCGAGGTTCTCTCTCCTAGCCCGATCTGTGCTTCGAAGCGGGAAGCTTCCGCAGTTCGAACGGGTGTTGAGAGGGCATGGCGGGTGTGCCTCTGCGGGACTGTCGCGAAGCGGCCGCCGCACTCGTGGTTCTAAGCGCGGCGTAGCCGCGCTCTCAAATCGTCGCCAAGCCCGCGCTCCGCGCGGGCGGGCGACATCAATTCCCGCAGAGGCACACCCGCCATGGCCGTTTATCCCCGTTCGAACGACAAGGGATCGCCCATCGAACCCAGGCTCTACGCCGCCGCGACCCGCCGCATCTCTTCGGCTGCAGCACTGGGCCCTATGTAGGGCACGAGCATCGCGAAGAGCAGGTCGGGCAGCATCGCCGGCAGTTGGGCTGCGCGTCCGGCCAGCAGCTCGTCGAAGATCAGGCCGGAGACGGCTCCGGCTGACATCAGCGAGATGTTCTCCGGCAGCTCGCGCCCGTCGGAGAGCTCGCGCCCGTCCTCGAGGTACTGGGTGAAGCGGGCGACCGCGTCCCAGTGCAGCTGGCGGGCGTCGGCGCCGGCGGCCGCCACCTCGACCACGGCGGTGCGGGCCAGCTCCGGGTCGAGGGCGAAGAGTTTGACGATCGTGGCAAGGCCGTTCTCCATCCGCTGCAGCCACGTTTCGGTGCCGTCGCAGTTGGCGATCACCTCTGCGAAGACTTGCTCGACCAGCGCCTCGTAGGCGGCGAGGAAGCACTCGTGCTTGTCCTCGAAGTGTTTGTAGAAGGTGGTGCGGGAGGTGCCCGCCTCCTCAATCACGTCGGCGACCGAGGTCTCCTTGTATCCCTTGCGCCCGACCACGCGGATCATTGCCGCCAAGATGAGGTCACGCCGCGATTCGGATGCCATCAGCCCGTCCCAGGTAGCTTGAAAACTCTGGAGTACCTTCATCATAGCGGCTCGGTGTACGTAAGCGTTTATCTACTCTTTTCGCCCACCTCCCTGGCAGCCGCCTCTGGGCCGATATATGGGACCAGCGTGGCAAATAGGACGTCCGAAAGCAACTCCGGTAGATCCTCCGCACGTTCCTCAGTCAGCTCGTCGGCGATCAATCCGGCGACCGCGCCGATCGCCATCCGCGAGGTGTTGGCGGGCAGGTTCCGCCCCCCCGGGGCGAAGTCGCGGCCCTCGTCGAAGAACGGGGTCAACCGCTGCAGCGCGGCGCGGAAGCGCCGCTGCGCCGCCGGACCGGCGGCGCCGACGTCGACCAGAGCGAGGCGGGCGACCTCGGGCTCCTCGGCCAGCGCCTCGAGCAGGGCGGCGAGCCCCGCCCGTGCCCGCTGCGGCCACTCCCCCTCACTTTCGTAGGCGGCGGAGACGCGCCGAACCAGAGCGTCGACGATGCCGTCGTAGGCGGCCAGGAAGCAGCCTTCCTTGTCGTCGAACATCGCGTAGAAGGTCGTGCGGGAGATGCCGGCCTCGCGGGTCAGGTCGGCGACCGTGGTTGCCGCGTAGCCCTTCTCGGCGACGACGCGGATCGCCGCCTCCAGCAGCCGCTCCCGCTGCGAGCGGGCGATCACCTCCGGGGGGAGGCGGTGGCGTCCGCGCGGTGGGCGCCACCGCTCCCGTTTCTGTCCCCCCGCCGCCGGCACGCGGTCAGCCGTCCGCGGCCGCGGCGACCTTCTCGGCCTCGCGCGCTTGCCGCAGCGCCTCCTCCTGGCCGAGATAGGGGACGGTCGTGATGTAGACGACATCGGGGAGCAGCTCGCGCAGGCGCGCCGTGTTGCCGGCGAGGATCTGGCCGACGATCAGCGACTCGGCGGCCGAGAGCGCGGCGCGCCCGGCGCTGGAGGGGATCGCCCTTTCCTCGACCGGGTCATCCCGCCCACGGTCCAGCAGCGACTGCAGCACGCGCTTGCCCGAGGCGTAGAGCTCGAAGGCCCGCTCGCCGGAGGCCGGCGCCTCGACCAGGGCCATGCGGGCGAAGGCCGGCCGGCTGGCGAGTAGGTCGAGGAAGGCGGCGGCGGCGTCGCGCACCGTTGTCGCCCACGGTTTGTCGGGCGAGTAGACCGCGACGATGCGACCCATCGCGTCGGCGAGGGCGACCTCCATCGAGGCGTGGAAGCAGTCCTCCTTGTCCTTGAAGAGCTCGTAGAACGTTGCCCGCGAGACGCCGGCCCCCTCGCAGACGTCGGCGATGGTGGTGGCGCCGTAGCCTTTCTTGGCGCAGCTGCGCGCCATCGCGTTGAGCAGCCGTTCCCGCTGGGAATGCTCGACCAGTGGCTCGGGAAGAGCGTCGAGCCCGGGTGAGAGTCGCTCCCTTGCGATCGTCGCGCCGAGGTCCGCATCTGGCACTGGAGCGGCGTTTCCGGGGCTTGAGGGCGTAGGGGTCAAGATTGTTCGAAGGGTAGACAACCGTGTTTAGGTAAACGCGATTGTACACCCTGAAGGCGCACTGTGGACGTTCCGGTACCGATTTAACAAAACCCCGCGCCAATGGGAACGGCGACGGAATCCCGGCTCGGGCCTGAAGCCGGGTTCGGCCTACTGGACCTCCACCGAGAAGAGCTCAGCAGATGCGGTGTTGGGCTTCGCCCGCAGCCTTGGCCTGCGGCGAGGGCGCGCCGCCCATTTTCGCCAGCGCCCACTCGATGTCGTTACCCAGCATCTCGGCCATGTCGCGGCTGAAGTTCTCCTTGACGACCATGCGCAGGACGGCGACCGACTCGGCGTTGGGCGGCAGCGTGTAGGCGGGCACGATCCAGCCGCGCTCGCGCAACCGCTCGGAGAGCTCGAAGACGTCGAGCCCGCCGTCCGCCTCCGTCGGCCGCACGACGACGACCGGCAGGTAGCGCGCGTCGTTGAGCAGCTCGAAGCGGCCGGAGGCGGTCAGCGTCTTCTCCAACTCGCCGGCGTTCTCCATCAGGTTGCCGACGATCCGCTCGTAGCCCTCGTGCCCGAGGCGGAGGAAGTTGTAGTACTGCAGCAGCACCGCGTTGGAAGCGCGCGAGAAGTTGAGGCTGTAGTTGGCCATCTCGCCGCCCAGGTAGTTGATCTTGAAGACCAGCTCCTCGGGGACGGTCTCGAAGTCGCGGAAGACGACCGTGCCCATGCCGGGGTAGACGAGCCCGAACTTGTGGTTGGAGACGTTGATCGAGCGCACCTGCTCGAGCCGGAAGTCCCACTTCAGCTCCGGGTAGGAGAAGGGAGCGATGAAGCCGCCGCTGGCGCCGTCGACGTGGATCGGGATGTCCCAGCCCCTCTCCTGCTTGACCTGCCGCAGCAACTCGTCGATGCCCTCGATTTCATCGACCTGGCCGGTGAAGGTGGTGCCGAGGATGGCGCCGACTGCGATCGTGTTCTCGTCGATGTACTCCTCGACTTCTTCGGGGCCGATGATGTGGCGGTCGGGCGAGAGCGGGATCACGCGCTGCTCGACGTCGAAGTAGCGGGCGAACTTCTCCCAGCAAGTGTGGACGTCGGCGCCGAAGACGACGTTGGGCTTGGCGCTGTCGTCCCCCCGCCGCTTGCGCCAGGACCACTTGTGGGCGAGCAGGCCGAGCATGATCGCCTCCGAGGAGCCGATCGTCGCCGTGCCGGTCGGTTCGCCCTCGGCGGGAGCGTTGAAGAGTCGCCCGACCATGCTGACCACGCGGTGGTGGATCTCCTCGGTCTGCGGGTACTCGTCCTGATCGACGAAGTTGCGGTTGAGCGTCTCGCTGGCGAGGTCGCGGGCCTCGGGCTCCATCCAGGTGGTGACGAAGGAGGCCAGGTTGAGCGCCGGGTTGCCGTCGAGGTTGAGCTCGTCGTGGATCAGCTGGTAGGCCGCCCGGGCGGGCATCGACCCCCTGGGGATCGCGTGCTCGGGGATCTCCTCGGTGAAGTAGCGGCTGCTGTACGTGGTGTTGGTGAGGCGCCCCGTGGAGCCGCTCTTGACCTTTCGCATCGCCACGGGCGGCACTGTACACACGGGAGAGGGGGTCGGGGCTAACTTCGGACCGCTGTACAAGGGCGTGGAGGCCCCGCCGCAGGACCATCTGAGGATGGAGACAGCCCTCCGTCAGATCGTCGCCCTCGGTGGCGGTGGCTTCTCGATGGAGTCCGGGAATCCGCTGCTCGACGAGTACCTGCTCGGGCTCTGCCGGCATGAGCGCCCCCGGGTCTGCTTCATGCCCTCCGCCAGCGGCGACGCCGACCACTACGTGGTGCGCTTCTACCGCGCCTTCCCGGCCGACCGCTGCGAGGCGAGCCACGTCTCGCTCTTCCGCCGCGAGCAGGGGCCGGACGACCTCCGTGCCCACCTGCTCGCCCAGGACCTGATCTACGTCGGCGGCGGCAGCGTCGTCAGCCTGCTCGGCGTCTGGCGGGCGCACGGGATCGACGAGATCCTGCGCGAAGCCTGGGAGGCCGGAGTCGTCCTCTGCGGCCTCTCCGCCGGCTCCCTCTGCTGGTTCGAGGAAGCCGTGACGGGCTTCCACGGGGCGCCGCGGCGGATCGAGGGCCTGGGCCTGCTGCCGTTCAGCAACTGCGTCCACTACGAGCCGACCTCCGCCCGCCGCTTCGCCTACCACGAGATGCTGCGCGAAGGTATGCGGCCCGGCTACGCGGCCGAGGACGGCGCCGGCCTGCATTTCATCGGCCACGAGCTGAGCCGCGTGGTCGCCTCGCGGCCGGCGGCGCGCGGCTACCGCCTCGACGCGGTCGGCAGACGAGTCGTCGAGATGCGCCTGGCCACCACTTACCTCGGCGACGCGCCGCCGGTCCCGCGCCTCCCCGGCGCCGGCTCGTCGTCGCTCTCGACCGCCTCGGCGGCCTGACCCGGTCGATGGTTCCACGCATTCTCACCCTCGGCGGCCACGACTTCACCTCGCGCCCGCCCGACCGGGCGGTCAGCGAGCTGATGCTGAAGCTGGCGACCGAGCGCGCCGGCAGGCGGCCGCGGATCTGCCTGCTGCCGACCGCCAGCGGCGACACTTCCGAGCAGATCGGCCGCTTCTATGCGGTCTTCGGCGAGCGCCCCTGCGAACCCTCCGACCTCTCGCTCTTCCGCCTCGGCCGCCGGCCGATGGCGCTGCGCGACCACCTGCTCGCCCAGGACCTGATCTACGTCGGCGGCGGCAGCATGGTCAACCTGCTCGCGGTCTGGGACGCGCACGACCTCAGCGCGATCCTCAGCCTCGCCTGGCGCCAGGGCATCGTCCTCGCCGGCCAGAGCGCCGGCGCGATGTGCTGGTTCGAGTCCGGCGTCACCAAGTCCTCGGGCAAACCCGAAGTCGAGGCCGGCCTCGGCCTGTTGGGCGGCAGCCTCTGCGTCCACTACAACAACGAACCCGACCGGCGCGCTGCCTACCTGGACGCGATCGGCAACGGCATGCCGGGTGGCTACGGCCTCGACGACTACGCCGGCCTGCTCTGGGAAGGCGTCGGGCCGCCGTCGGCGGTGACGGCGCGCCGCGGCGCCCGCGCCTACCGGGTGACGAGCTCGGAGACGGGGGTCGTCGAGTCGCCCCTGCCGGCGCGCTTCCTGCCCGCGCCGGCGCCTGCGGCCCTGCGCGAGGACATCGCCGAGTTCCGCCGGATCAAGTCGATGCGCCAGCGGGCGGGCTGGCTGGGCTAGAGGCTTGACGTGGGTTAGATACCCGCGTCGGCGGCGGGGGGAGCGGTCGGGTCCGAGCTCTCCTCGCCGAGGCTCTCGCGGGCGATGTATTCCTCGGCCAGCAGCAGGTTGTCGACCGAGCGCTCGACAACGTTGAGCAGGTCGCTCATCAGCGCCACCTCCTCGACCTGCTCTTTGACGAACCACTGCAGGAACTGCTCCGCCCGGTAGTCCTTGATCTCGCGCGCCAGCTCGAACAGGGAGAAGATCTCTTCGCTGACCCGTTTCTCCTGCTCCAGAGCCATCTTCACCGGCGAGACCCCGTCGGCGTAGGTCGTCTGCTGCGACTTGATGTCGGGAATGTGGACCTCCTCGCCGACGTCGAGCAGGTAGCGGATCATGATCATCGCGTGCTCACGCTCCTCCAGCGCCTGCCGGTAGAAGAAGTGGGCGAGGCGCGGCAGCGTCTCGGCGTCGTAGTAGACGGCGGCGCCGACGTACTGCTGCGAGGCGGCGAACTCGTTGGCGATCTGCTCGTTGAGCGCGTCGGCGAAGCTTTTCTCGGCCATGTCTTCTCCTCGGGACGGGGGCGGTTGGCCGCAACGTAGCCGAAAAGAGAAGTTCGGTCGGCCGAAGCCGCCGTCAGGCTGACCTAAAGCCGCCTCGGTCTCGCGCGCCCTTCAGGCAGCGGTAGAGCTCGCGATGGCGAGGCCCAAGCCCAGTACCCAGCGAGGCGATTGGACCGAGGTGTGCGAGCAGTACCCAGGGGCGGCCGACGATGGGTAGCGGATCAGCTTGACAACTCCCGCAAGGGAGATCGACCAGCTTCGCGATCGTGTTCTTGGGCCGCGCCGCTCAGAGCTTCCCGCTCTAAGTGGGTCGCCCGCGCTTTTTGCCCTGCGATCGATTTGCCACCGTATAGGTGGGTCGATCGATCGCAGGGCAGCGCGGGCTCCTCCGAGGTGCGGCTCAGGCGCCACAGGGCTCGCAACCTCGCTCGCCCTTTGCCCGTGGGGTTCTGTTGTGCTCGTGGGGTTCTGTCGAATCGACCGGCTGGGGTCGATTCGAACTGACTCACTAGCCATTCGGCAAGGTACGCCCAGGCGGCGAGCAGAAGGGTAGGCGCAATGGTTGGGGCAACGCGCAGCTTTACTGCTTGAGCACTACGTGCTGCCTGGCGGCGGCTACTCAGTCGTCCCAGCGGAAGCCGGTCGCCGATAGCCGTGGATCCAGGGGGCTGACGGGCAGGCCCGCGGGCGGCTCGGCTTCGTTGTAGCCGCGCGGCGCGGTGTCGTTGGGGGTGTCGGGATGGAAGAGCGAGGCGAGGACCTGGATCTGGCCGCGGCCGACGCCGAGCTCCCATTGGCCGCCGCCGTAGGCGCCGATGCCGTGCTCGGCGCAGTGGTCGTAGGTGTCGCAGAGCGCCTGCAGGCCGCCGACGCGCGAGGGCTTGATGTTGACCATCCGCGGCTGCCAGGGCAGCGCCTCGATGTCGGCGATCGAGTGGATCGGCGCGTCCCAGGTGAGGCGGTTGCGGATCGGCTCGAGCAGCGGCCTGGTCTCCTCATTGACGTCGGGGTCCTCGATCCAGGCGTCGGGGAAGGCCTCGAAGAGCTTGGCGTAGAGCTCGGGGTCGGTTTCGACGTCGACCGGGGTGCCCTTGTAGAAGCCCTTGAGGTCGAGCGAGTCGACGGCGCCGGTCTCGACCAGCTCGGCGATCAGCTCGTCGCTCCAGTCGTTGGTCGGGTCGAGCTTGAAGCGCAGGTCGGGGTAGCGCTCGAGCTTGCGCCGCAGCGGCGCCAGCGAGGACGGCTCGCCGTCGAGGCCGCCGAGGCGCATCGAGCAGACGAAGGTGACGGGACGCGGCTCGCGCCCGGCGACCCCGGCGATGCTCTTGCCCCCCTGGCGCAGGGCCAGGTCGAGCGCTGCCGACTCGAAGGCCCAGCGGCGGTAGAGGCGCGAGACGTCGCGCTGCGGCTCCGCCGGGAAGGTGTCCTGCTCGGCCATCATCTGGCAGAACTCGCCGAGGGTCGAGAAGCCGGTGAGGTCGAGCGTTGGCCCGGCGTCCTGGAGGGCGATGTGGTCGACCGGGTCGTAGGTGACGTCCTCGCCCAGCCCGTCCTCGCCGCCACCCCAGATATGGATCACGGTCGAGAGCCGTTCGAACCCCGGGATCTGCAGCTCCAGCGGCTGCAGCTCATACCCCTCGATCTCCAGCGGCAGGTTGGCGAAGGCGTCGAAGGTCGGCACGGGGGTGAGTGTAGGGGAGGACCATGGGCCCCTCCCCTGAAAGCCGTCGCGCAGCTGTGGCGCTGTTGGCACTTCGGGGCGGGGTCACATGAGCTTTCCGGGGAGGGGCCCCATGGTCCTCCTGCAACACTGACTCTCGTGAAGCACGACGCCTTCGGGTACTGGCTTGAGGAGGCTCCGGGGGTCGAGCTTGCTCCGGAGCTTGTGGGGTCCCGAGAGGTCGATGTGGTTGTCGTCGGTGGGGGGTACACCGGGATGTGGGCGGCTTGGCACTTGAAGCAGCTGGAGCCCGAGGTGCGGGTGGTGTTGCTGGAGGCGGATCGGTGTGGGCACGGGCCGAGTGGGCGGAACGGGGGGTTCTGCAACCTGATGTGGTTCTCGCTGCCCAATATGCGCGGGCGCTGGGGGGACGAGGGGGCGCTGGGGGTTGCGCGGGCGGCGGAAGCGGCGGCGGTCGGGATCGGCGAGTTCTGCGAGGCGGAGGGAGTGGACGCCTGGTACCGGCAGGGCGGTTACATGCAGGTCTCCACGGCGGAGGCGCACGATGGGGTCTGGGCCGCGGCGCTGGCTGCCTGCCGTGAGCTTGGAGTGGAGGGCGCGATCGAGCCGCTCACGCCGGAGCAGGTCGCGTCGCGCTGCGCCTCCCCGGCCTTTCGCGGCGGCGCCTTCTACCCGCGCGCGGCGACGGTGCAGCCGGCGCGGCTGGCGCTCGGCCTGCGCGAGCGGTTGCGCGCCCGGGGAGTCGAGGTCTTCGAGCGCTCGCCGGTCACCCGGCTGGCTGGTTCCCCGAGCGGGGTGGAGGCGCACACGGCGAGCGGCTCAGTGCGCGCGGGCCGCGCGGTGCTCGCGCTGGGCAGCGCCGCCAAGGCCGCCGGCGGTCCCTTCCACAACCGCCTCTCGGTCGCCTCCTCGCACATCGTCCTCACCGAGCCCGTACCCGACCTGCTGGAGGAGATCGGTTGGACCGGGGGCGAGTGCATCACCGACAGCCGCGCCCTGATCGACTACTTCCGCACCACCCCCGACGGTCGCATCGCCTTCGGCTGGGGCGGCGGCCACATCGCCCTGGGCGCCCGCTCGCACGGCCGCGCCGAGCTCGACCCCGAGGTGATCTCCCAAACCGCCGAACATCTTTGGGAGTACTTCCCCGGCCTGGAGGGAAAGGCGATCACCCACGCCTGGGGAGGCCCCATAGACGCCTCCCCCACCCATCTCCCGATAGTTCTCCCCCTGCGCGGCAACCGCGCCTTCGCCGCCGCCGGCTACACCGGCAACGGCGTCGGCCCCTCGAACATGGTCGGCCGGAGCCTCGCCTCCTTGGCCCTCGACCGCCGCGACGCCCACGCCAACCTCGCCTTCGTCGACCCCTCCCCGCCCCGAGTCCAGCCCGAGCCCGTCCACTGGCGGGGCGGCGAGGCGATCCGCGCAGGCATCATGCGCAAGGAGGAAGCCGAGCTGGCCGACCGCAGCCCCGACCCAATCAGTTCCCTGCTCGCCCGCGTTCCCGAGTTGATCGGCTTCCACATCGGGCGGTAGAGGAGGTGCGGGCAGCCGCTCTCCCTACCAGCGACTGGTGAGGACCTTCTTCCGCGTGTAGAAGTCGACGGCGTCGGTTCCGTTCGCATGCAGGTCCCCGTCGACCGAGTCCTTCCAGCCGGCGAAGGGAAACCAGGCGACGGGGGCGGGGACGCCGACGTTGACGCCGAGCATGCCCGCTTCGGCCTCGTGGCGATAGCGGCGCGCGGACTCGCCGGAGGCGGTGAAGATCGCGCCGGCGTTGCCGTATCGCGAGCCGTTGAGGAAGTCGAGCGCCGCGTCGAGGTCATCTACTTCGAGCACGGTCAGCAGCGGGCCGAAGAGCTCCTCGCGGGCCAGCTCACACTCGGGGTCGGAGACCGCGGCGATGGTCGGGCCGAGGAGAGTCCCCGCCGGTCCCGGGTCCCCGCGCCCGTCGAGCAGCAGCTCGCCCCCGTCCTCGGCCGCGCGCTCGATCGCCGCGGCGACCTTGTCGCGTGCGGCTCTCGAGACCATCGGGCAGACATCGGTGGTCGGCTCATCGCCGGGCCCGACTTCGAGCTTGGACGCCGCCGCCACCAACGCCTCCCGGACTTCCCCCCGCCGCCCCGCGTCGCCGACGACGACGCAAGCCGAGCCCGCCAGGCAGCGCTGGCCGGCGGCGCCGAAGGCCGAGCCGACGATCGCCGGCATCGCCTGGTCGAGGTCGGCGTCGGGCATCACGATCAGCGAGTTCTTCGCCCCGCCCAGCGCCTGCACCCTCTTGCCGGTCCGCACGGCGCCCTCGGCGACGATGCGGGCGGTCTCGGCGCGGCCGACGAAGGAGACCGCGTCGATGCCCGGGTCCGCGAGGATCGCGCTCACCGCCCCGCGGCCACCGTGGACGAGATTGACCACGCCGGGCGGGATCTCCGGGGTCGCGTCGACGATCTCCACGATCAGCGCCGCCGGGCGCGGGTCCTGCTCGGAGGGCTTGAGCAGGAACGAGTTGCCGCAGGCGATCGCGTAGGGCAGGAACCAGAGCGGGATCATCGCCGGGAAGTTGAAGGGGGTGATCGCGGCCACCACGCCGACCGGCTGGCGCAGCAGCTCGACGTCGATGCCGGCGGCGACGCCCTCGAGCGTCTCGCCCTTGAGCAGGTGGGGGATCGCGGCGGCGGACTCGACCGACTCGATCCCACGGCCGACCTCGCCGTCGGCGTCGGCCAGGGTCTTGCCCATGTCGGCGCTGACCAGCGCCGACAGCTCATCGCGGCGTTGCAGCAATCCCTCGCGCAGGGCCAGCACCGCCCGCGCCCGCTGTTGCGGCGGCACCTCGCGCCACTCCGATTGGGCCGCCCGCGCCGCCTCGACCGCGGCGCGAACCTCCTCGACCCCCGAGAGCGGCACCCGCGCCACCACCTCCCCGGTGGCAGGGTTCACATCCTCGAGCTCCTCCTTCGCGTCTGCCTCCCGCCACGCTCCCCCGACGTAGTTGCGCAGCATCACTGCGCTGACCTCAGGGAGAGTGGAAAGCCCTTCCCGTCCCATCACGCGGCCCCAGCTGCGCCAAGTCCCACCGGCGGCGCGGACTCCTGCTCGGGGCGGACGGAGGCCATCTTTTCGGCGCGGCGCTGCTGCAGGACGGTGAGGCCCATCGCCAGCACCGTCACCCCGAAGATGATCATTGCGATCACGTTGACCTCGACCGGGATGCCGCGCTGGGCGGCGCCGTAGATGTAGAGCGGGAAGGTCACGGTCGTCCCGGAGTTGAAGTTGGAGATGACGAAGTCGTCGATCGAGAGGGCGAAGGCGAGCAGGCCGGCGCCGAGGATCCCCGGCATGATCAGCGGCAGCGTCACCAGCCTGAAGGTCTGCAGCGGGCTGGCGCCGAGGTCCCGTGCCGCCTCCTCGAGGTTGCGGTCGAAGCCGATCAGGCGCGAGCGCACGACGACCACGACGAAGCTGATGCAGAACATCACGTGGGCGATCAGCAGGGTCTGGAAGCCGAGCTGCGGGGCGCCGAGGATGAGGAAGAAGGAGAGCAGCGACGCCCCCATCACGATCTCCGGCGTCGCCATCGGCACCACGATCAGGAGGTTCGCCGCGCGCCGCCCGTGGAACTGGTGGCGGACGAGCGCCACCGCCATCACGGTCCCGATCGCGGTCGAGACCAGCGTCGCCAGCAGCGCCAGCTCGAGGCTGGTGAGCAGCGCCGAGTTGAGTTCGGGCAGGCTGAAGGCGTTGCCCCAGTGCTGCAGCGTGAAGCCGACCCAGGTGAAGTTGTACTTGCCGGCCGGGTCGTTGAAGGAGAAGACGAAGATGACCGCGATCGGGATCAGCATGTAGACGATGACGAGCGCGGCGACGATGTTCACCGCGTGCTCGCGCAGCCAGCGCCAGGCGCCGCTCACGGCCTCGTCTCCTCCCCCATCAGCGCCTCGGAGCCGGCGAAGCGGATGTAGGCGATCACGGCGACCATGATCAGCGCCATCAGCACGAAGGAGAGCGCCGCCGCGGCCGGATAGTCGAGCTGCGTCTTGTACAGCGATTGGATCACGTTGCCGATCATCTGGTTGCCGGCGCTGCCGAGGAACTGGGCGTTGACGTAGTCGCCCGAGGCGGGGATGAAGGTGAGCAGCGTGCCGGCGACGACTCCCGGCGCCGAGAGCGGCAGGGTGACCCGCCAGAAGGCCTGCGTGGCGGAGGCGTAGAGGTCCTTTGCCGCCTCGATCAGCCGCTCGTCGATCTGCTCCAGGCTGGCGTAGATCGGCAGCACCATGAAGGGCAGGAAGTTGTAGGTGAGGCCGGCGATCACGGCGCCGCCGGTTGCCAGCACGTGGCCGTTGTCGGGCACCAGGCCGATGAAGCGCAGCGCGTCGACCACCGGGCTCTGGTCGGAGAGGATCGTCTCCCAGGCAAGCGTGCGGATCAGGTAGGTGGTGAAGAACGGCGCCACCACGGCGAAGAGCATCGCGTTGCGCCACTTGCCGGCGCGGAAGGCGATCGTGTAAGCGAGCGGGTAGGAGATCAGCAGGCAGAGGATCGTGGCGGCGCCCGCGTAGAGGAACGAGCGCACGAACTGGGTGTCGTAGAGCGAGAGCGCGTCGGTGTAGTTGCTCCAGTTCCAGCTGAAGCTGAGGCTGCCGACCACGCCGGACTCGAGCGAGAGGTACCCCATGTAGAAGAGGGGCACGACGAAGAAGAGGAGCAGCCAGATCGTCCCGGGCCCGAGCAGGAGGTAGGGGACGATCTGGCGGCGGGTCATCTCAGCCGTTCAGCACCGCGTCGAAGGCCCGGGTGATGTTTTCGGTTTCCTCGATGGTGAGCTTCGGCTGCGTGAAGCAGTCCTTCGTGAACTGGGCGCTGGGGAAGATCAGCGGGTTTTTCGCCAGCTCCGGTTCCCGCTTTTCCAGGATTGGCTTCACCCCTTCCACCGGCGTCACGTAGTTGACGTATTCGGCGATGTTCGCCTGTACCTTCGGCTCGTAGACGTAGTTCATCCAGGCCTCGGCGGCGGTCGGATTCGGCGCGCCGACCGGGATCACCATGTTGTCCGACCAGAGGCTGCAGCCCTCCGTCGGCATGCGGAATTCGATGTTCGGGTTGTCGGCCTGGAGCTGGACCGCATCGCCGGACCAGCCGATCACCGCCACCGCGTCGCCGCTGGTCAGGTCGCGGGCGTAGTCGTTGCCGGTGAAGCGGCGGATCTGACCCGATTCGACCGCACCCTTGATCTTGTCGATCGCTTTCATCCAGTCCGCTTCCGACGCGGTGTCCGGTTCGATCCCCATGCAGGCCATCACCAGGGGCACCGTTTCGATGTATTCGTTGAGGAAGTCGACCTTGCCCTTGTATTTGGGGTCGAAGAGGTCGCAGACCGAGTGCACTTCCGGCGCCAGGTCGGTGCGCACGATCAGGCCGCCCAGGCCGCTCTGCCAGGGCACGCTGAAGTCGCGGTTGGGGTCGAAGCTCGGGTGGCGGAGCGAGGGCACCAGGTTCTTCTCGACGTTGGGAATGCCCTTCTTGTCGAGGTCCTGCAGGTAGCCGAGGTCACGCATCTTCTTCGCCATCCAGTCGGTGACGACGAAGAGGCTGCGTCCCCCGGATTCGCCCTGTTCGAGCAGCGGCTGCACCTTGCCGAAGAACTCGTCGTTCGAGTTCACGTCTTCGATGTAATTGACGCTTATCCCCGTCGCCTTTTCGAAGTTGGCCACGGTCCCGTTTGGGCCGGGGTCGATGTAGAGCGGCCAGTTCGAGATCGTCAGGCTGCCGGAGGGCTTGCCTTCGAGCTTCACCGTCCCGCCCGCGCCGCCTCCCCCGCTGCCGCAGGCCGTCAGGCCGAGCGCCAAGGCAAGTCCCGCCACCAGCACCGCGATCGCGGTGATCCCCCTCTTGCTCGAGTTCCGGCTGCTCATCTGCCTCACCCTCTCCTCGTCGTTTCAAGTTCCGGCGCCTCATCCATATCCAAACCCGTGACGGGGCTCGGCGACTCGCGCACCAGTGACATGTGCTCCGGCTCCCAGCTCAGCGCCACCCGGGCGCCGCCACCGGGCAGCCGCTGCCGTTCCTCCTCGTTCGCGTTGGGGACGAGGACCGTCATTCGCACCTCGTTGCCGAGATCGACCGCGATCTGGGTCGAGGTCCCCAGGTAGAGCGAGCTCTCCACCATGCCCTCGACCCTGGGCTGCCCGTTGCTCGCCGCGCCCTCGCCGGCGCCAATCGGGTCGATGCGCAGCTTCTCCGGTCGCACGACCGCGTGGCAACGCTCGCCGCGGTTGAAGCCGCCGGTCGCCGTCCGCACGGCCGGGCCGTGGTCCAGGCGCACCTCTCCGCTGCCCTCGACCGTCGCCGGCATCAGGTTGGAGACGCCGATGAAGCTGGCGACGAAGGTGGTCGCGGGGCGCTCGTAGACGTCCTCGGGGATTCCCACCTGCTCGACCCTGCCGCGGTTCATCACCGCGATCCGGTCGCTCATCGTCAGCGCCTCCTCCTGGTCGTGGGTGACGTAGACGAAGGTGATTCCCACCTCCCGCTGGATTCTCTTCAGCTCGACCTGCAGGCCCTTGCGCAGCTTCAGGTCGAGGGCGCCGAGCGGCTCGTCGAGCAGCAGCACCCTGGGCAGGTTGACCAGCGCCCGCGCCAGCGCCACCCGCTGTTGCATGCCGCCGGAGAGCTGCGCCGGGCGCCGCTTCGCCTCGGCGCTGAGCCCCACCCGCTCCAGCTCGGCGGCAACGCGGCTCGCGATCTCGGCCTTGGGCACGCGCTTGCGCTTGAGGCCGAAGGCGACGTTGTCCTCGACGCTGAGGTGGGGGAAGAGGGCGTAGCTCTGGAAGACGGTATTGGTGGGGCGCTGGTGGGGCGGCAGCTCGGCCACGTCGGTGCCCTCGATGCGGATCTCACCCTCGTCTGGCCGCTCGAAGCCGGCAATCATCCGCAGCGTCGTCGTCTTGCCGCAGCCGCTCGGCCCGAGCAGGGTGAAGAACTCTCCCGAGGCGAGGTCGAGGCTGAGGTCGTCGACGGCGACGAGCGGATCGAAGCGCTTGGTCACGCCGCGAAGCTCGACGCTTGGGACATCAACCTCCATACCCCATCCTCCTTCGTGCATTCGAGCCGCGGCTTTACACCGCGACTGCTAATCAAAAGTAAGACTGGCAGCCAATTCGCACAAGTTGCGGATGTCCCAAATGTCCGTCCGGCACTTGTACTCTTTGTATAAGTAATTGGTCCAGACTCTCCTTAGCGAACATTGCGTGTGCGCTATACCAGTTCTAGCTTTATCCATATCGTCGTAGCATGAGAGGAGACTGACATGGCCGTTGTGTCGCGACCGGACTCGGCGCCGGATTCGGCAGCGAGCCAGGGTCTGCAGGAGATGGCGCGTCGCCATCTCTGGATGCATTTCTCGCGGATGGGCTCCTACGGCCCCGACCACGAGATCCCGATCATCGTCCGCGGTGACGGTTGCTACGTCTACGACGACCACGGCAACCGCTACCTCGACGGTCTCTCCGGGCTCTTCTGCGTCAACGCCGGCCACGGTCGCACCGAGCTGGCCGAGGCCGCCGCCCATCAGATGGAAGAGCTCGACTTCTACACGCTCTGGAGCTACGCCCACCCGCGCGCGATCGAGCTCGCCGCCCGTATCGCCTCGCTCGCCCCCGGCGATCTCAACCGCGTCTTCTTCACCTCGGGCGGCTCGGAGGCGGTCGAGTCGGCGATCAAGCTCGCCCGCAACTACCACCGGGCGCTGGGCAAAGGCCAGAAGCACAAGGTGATCGCGCGCGAGATCGCCTACCACGGCACCTCGCTCGGCGCGCTCTCGGCCACCGGCATCACCGAGCTGCGTTCGCAGTTCGAGCCGCTGACGCCGGGCGGCTGCCACGTCCCCAACACGAACCTCTACCGCTGGCCGGAGGACCGCCACCCGCTCTGGGCGGCGACTGCGATCGAGGAGCGGATCCAGTTCGAGGGGCCGGAGACGGTTGCGGCGGTGATCCTCGAGCCGGTGCAGAACGCCGGCGGCTGCTTCGTCCCCCCCGATGGCTACTTCGAGCGGGTGCGCGAGATCTGCGACCGCTACGACGTGCTGATGATCTCCGACGAGGTGATCTGCGCCTGGGGCCGTCTCGGTCACTACTTCGGCTGCGAACGCTTCGGCTACGTCCCCGACCTGATCACCGTCGCCAAGGCACTCACCTCGGCCTACGCGCCGATGGGCGCGGTGATCGCCTCCGACGCGGTGGCCGCCCCGTTCATGGAGGGCGACGCCTCCTTCGCCCACGGCTTCACCTTCGCCGGCCACCCGCTCGCCTCCGCGGTCGCGATGGCCAACCTCGACGCCTACGAGCGCGAGGACCTCTGCGGTCACGTCCTCGCCAAGGAGGGCGAGTTCCGCCAGATCCTCGAAACCCTCCACGACCTGCCGATCGTCGGCGACGTGCGCGGCGCCGGCTTCTTCCAGGCGATCGAGCTGGTCAAGGACAAGGAGACGAAGGAGACCTTCGACGACGATGAGGCCGAGGAGCTGCTGCGCGGCTTCCTTTCGGGCGAGCTCTACAAGCGCGGGCTGATCTGCCGCGCCGACGACCGCGGTGACCCCGTGGTCCAGCTGGCGCCGCCACTGATCTCCGACACGGAGCAGTTCGAAGAGATCCACGACGTGCTGCGCGGCGTTCTCGCCGAGGCCTGGGAGCGGGTCAAGCGGTAGGGGGCCGGGTGCTCACCGTTCAAAGCCTGCTCGACGAGCTCGACCTCGAGCTGGCGGCGGGCGCAAACGCGGCCGAAGCGCCGGTTCGCTGGGTGCACATTTCCGAGTTGGAGGACCCGACGCCGTGGCTCTCCGGCGGCGAGCTGATGCTGACCACCGGGATCCCCCTGGGCAGCGCCGCCAAGCAGCGCGCCTTCGTCAAGCTGCTCGCCGACCACAACCTGGCGGGGCTCGGCTTCGGTACCGGCTTCAGCCACGAGAAACTGCCGAAAGCGCTGGTCAACGAGGCGGAAAAGCGGGACTTCCCGCTCTTCGAGGTGCCCTACTCGGTGCCCTTCATCGCGATTACCGAGAAGGCCTTCGCGCGGCTGGTCAACGAGCAGTACGAGGTCTTGCAGCGCGGCATCGCCGTCCAGCGGCGGCTCGAGCGGCTGGTGCTCGAAGAGCGCGGCCTGGAGGAGATCGTGGCGACGATCGCTTCCGCGGTCGGTGGCACCGTCGCCATCCTCGGCGCCCGCGGCGAGCGCCTGGCCGGGCGCGGCTTCCGCCGTCAGCTCTCGGCCGAAGCGGTCAACGCGATCCGCGAGGAAGCGCTGCGCCACACGGCGGACGGGCACCCGTTCGTCCCCGCGCACCCGTCTGTGGCGGGTCGGGCTCTAGCCCACCCGGTGATCTCGCCGGGTGGCGGCCCGCCACAGGCCTGGGTCGTGATCGTGCGCGACTCGGGTGGGCTGGGGGATTTCGAGCGGCTGATCCTGCAGCAGGCCGTCGCGGTGGTTGCGCTGGAGCTGATGCGCCGCCGCGTCGCCCGCGAGACCGAGCGGCGCCTGGCCGGCGACGTGCTGGCCGGGGCGCTGGGCGGGCGTCTCGACCCGACCGAGCTGCGCCGCCGCCTCGAGCCCTTCGGCATCGGCGACGAAGCCGCGGTCCTCGTCTTCGCCCTCGACGACCCCGCCGCGGCGGAGGGCACGCTGGAGCGCGCCCTTGCCGCCGATGCCTGCCCCGCGGTCGTCGCCCCGCACGCGAGCGGCCGGCGCGAGCTGCTCTGCGCCGTCGTCGACGCGGCGGATCGCGATCCCGTCGACCTCGCCGCCGACGCGCGCAAAGCGCTGATCCAAGAGCGGGGGGCGGTCCGCGCGGCCGCCAGCCGACCGGCGCCGCCGGAGAGCCTGCGCCACTCCTTCCACGAGGCCCGCTGCGCGCTCGAGGCGACCGCGATCGAGAACGGCAACGCCCCCGAGGTCGCCTCCTGGCGCGACCTCGGCGCCTTCACCCTGTTGCTCTCGATCCAGGACGACGACGCGCTGAAGCTCTATTGCGACAGCGTCCTCGGCCCGATCGAGGACGGCGACGAGGAGTACGGCGGCGAGCTGCTGCGTTCGCTCGAGGCCTTCATCGAGCAGAACGGCCAGTGGGAGAAAGCGGCGCGCCAGGTCTACTGCCACCGCCACACGCTGCGCTACCGGATGCGCAAAGTCGAAGAGCTGACCGGCCGCGACCTCTCGCGGGCCCACGACCGGATCGAGTTCTGGCTGGCGCTGCGGGCGCGGGAGCTGGTCGCGTGAGGGTCCTCGCCGTGAGGGACGGCCGCTCGTGAGGGTCGGCGTTCCGGCCGAGATCAAGCCCGACGAGTACCGCGTCGCGATCACGCCGGCCGGGGTGCGCGAGATGGTCGAGCACGGCCACGAGGTGCTGATCGAGGCGGGTGCCGGCGAGGGCAGCGCGATTGGCGACGGGGACTTCGAGGCGCAGGGCGCGCGCATCGCCCCCGACGCAGCCACCGTCTTCGGCGAAGCGGAGATGGTGGTCAAGGTGAAGGAGCCCCAGCCGGTCGAGGTCGAGATGCTGCGCGCCGGGCAGTTGCTCTTCACCTACCTGCACCTGGCGCCGGACCCCGAGTTGACCCGGGGCCTCTGCGGCTCGGGTGCCACCTGCGTCGCCTACGAGACGGTCGAGGACGCGCGCGGGCGCCTGCCGCTGCTGGCGCCGATGAGCGAGATCGCCGGCAAGATCGCCACCCAGGCGGGCGCTTTCATGCTCGAGAAGCCGCTTGGCGGGCGGGGGATCCTGCTCGGCGGCGTGCCCGGCGTCGCCGCCGCCAACGTGATGGTGATCGGTGGCGGCGTGGTCGGCATGAACGCCGCCTTCGTCGCGATCGGAATGGGTGCCGACGTCTTCGTCTACGACAAGTCGATCGACCGCTTGCGCGAGCTCGAGGTCGGCTTCTCCGGCAGCTGCTCGACCGTCTACTCGACCACGCTCGCGGTCGAGGAGATGCTGCCGCGCGCCGACCTGGTGATCGGCGCCGTGCTGGTCCACGGCGCCCGCGCTCCCTACGTCGTGCGCCGCGAGCAGCTGGCGCTGATGAAGCCCGGCGCGGTCCTGGTCGACGTCGCGATCGACCAGGGCGGTTGCTTCGAGACCTCGCACCCGACCACCCACCACGACCCCACCTTCGAGGTCGACGGGATCACCCACTACTGCGTCGCCAACATGCCCGGCGCGGTCCCGATCACCTCCACCCACGCGCTCACCAACGCGACCCTTCCCTACGCGATCGCCCTCGCCGACCGCGGGGTCGCGGGGGCGATCGAGCGCGTTCCCGGCCTGCGACCGGGGGTCAACGTCGCCGGTGGCGCCGTCACCCACCCGGCCGTGGCGGAGGCGGTCGGCGCCGAGTGCGTCCCGGTCGAGCAAGCCCTGCAACTCCCCGCCGACGGGCCGAAAGCGT
>DASZSJ010000123.1:0-2998 GCA_035548675.1 Solirubrobacterales bacterium | reverse complement strand
TGCCGAGTGTCTGGTTTGCCACCGTATACGTGGGTCAACTCAACACTCGACACCGCGGGCTCGCCCAAAATCGCCTGTCGGTCGGCTTCTGCCTCTTCCTGGGTCCGTTGCTGACGAAATTCGTGGAATCAATCATCTAGTCGCGCGGCGCCAGGACGAACTGCGAGACGATCAGGTTGGCCGCCAGGCGCGGCTCGGAGCCCTCGCGCAGGCGCTCCATCTTCACCTCGATCACGACCGTGCTCTTGCCGGCGTGCAGGGGCGTGCCGGTGGCGACGATCTCGTCGCCGAGCAGGCCGGCGGCGAAGACGTTGAGCTTGAGCTCGATCGTGGTGAAGTTGTGCCGCGGCGGGATGCTGCGGAAGGTCGCCCAGGCGGCGACGGTGTCGCCGAGCGCCGTCCAGACGCCGCCGTGGACGAAGCCGCCGGGGTGCAGGTGGCGCTTGTCGACGACGATCCGCCCGCTGGCGAAGTCGTCCTCGATCTCGAGCGGCTCGATCCCGAGGTCGCCGGGAAAGCTGCCGGGCAGGAAACCGCGCACGGACTCCGGGGTGACCAGGGAGCCGGGGTGGTGCGGTGCGTTGCTGCTGCTCATGAGGCGAAAGCGTAGGCGCCCGGCACCAGCTCGCGGGTCCGGCGGCGATAGGCGCTCCAGGTCCAGGGCCAGTTGTTGGGATCGTTGCCGTTCTCGTCGACGTACCAGTTGTGGCAGCCCGCCTGCCAGACCGTGCCGGCGAGCGCGAGGCGCAGCTCGCGGTCGAAGTCCTCGGCGGCGGCGCGGGAGACCTCAATCCGGCTCGCGCCGGCCCGCTCCATCTCCCCCAGCGCCGCCAGCAGGTGATCGGTGCCGCACTCGAGCGTGTTGACCACCGAGCCGCTGCCGCCGTTCGTGTTCGGCCCGTAGAGCAGGAACATGTTGGGGAAGCCCGGCACGGTGAGGCCGAGGTAGGCGCGCGCAACCTCCGACCAGGCCTCGGCCAGGGTGCGGCCGTCGCCGCCGGTGATCTCCATCGGCGCGACGAAGTCGTGGCTGGCGAAGCCGGTGGCGAGCACGATCGCGTCGGCGGGGCGCTCGACGCCGGTCGCGTCGCGGATGCCGGTCGCGGTGATCGAGTCGACGCCGTGGTCGATCAGCTCGACGTTGTCGCGGGTCAGCGTCGGGTACCAGTCGTCGGTCAGCATCACCCGCTTGCAGCCGAACTCATACGTCGGCGTTACCTTGCGGCGCAGCTCCGGGTCGGCGATCGCCGACTTGATCTGGCGCATGCCCAGCAGGCGGAAAAGCGGCAGCAGCCAGCGCTGGTGCGTGAAGGCGGCGGCGGCGAGGTCCTGGAAGGCGTAGACAGAGGCGCGGTCGAGGCGGTGGAGGAGCGGGAGGCGGCGGAAGGCGGCGCGGGCCAGGCGCGAGTACTCGTGGTCCCCCTTCGCCAACGTCCAGCCCGGCGAGCGCTGGTAGACGTCGAGCTGCGCCACTTCGGACTGGATCGCCGGCCCGACCTGGATCGCGCTGCAGCCGGTGCCGATCAGGGCTACGCGCTTGCCGGCGAGGTCGACGTCGTGGCGCCACTCGGCGGTATGGAAGGCGGGGCCCGCGAAGTCGTCCAGGCCTGGCAGCGCCGGGACTTTGGGCACCGAGAGCTGGCCGCAGGCGGTGACGAGGACATCGGCCTCGTGCGGGCCGGCGCTCGTCTCGAGCGCCCACCTGCGCCGCTCCTCGTCCCAGCGGGCGCCCTTCACCTCGGTGGCGGTGCGGATCCGATCGAGCACGCCGAAGCGGCGGGCGACACCCTCGATGTAGGCGCGGATCTCCGGCCCGGGCGAGAAGCGCCGCGACCAGCTGTTGGGGGCGAAGGAGAACTCGTAGAGGTGCGAGGGGATGTCGCAGGCGGCGCCCGGGTAGGTGTTGGCCCGCCAGACGCCGCCGACCCGCTCGCCCTTCTCGAAGACGGTGACGTCCTCATAGCCCTCGCGCTTCAGCATCGCCGCGGCGCCGACGCCGCCGAAGCCGCCGCCGACGATCGCGATCGAGGGCCGCCGGCTCATACGCCGAACCCCTCCATGCCGAAGTCGCCGAAAGGCTCGTCGCGGTCTTTGACCGCCTCTTTGAAGCCGGCTTCGGCGGCGCGGCGGACGAAGCCGTGGCCCTCCTCGGTGTGGCGGGAAATGCCGTCGAAGAAGGTGCCGAGCAGCTGGGTCTGGTGCAGGCCCTGCGCGTAGAGGCCCTGGTTGACCAGCAGCTTCATCATCACCAGCTGGTTGATCGGCAGCCGCGCCACCCGCTCGAGCAGCGCCTCGAAGCGCTGGTCGAGCTCGGCGGCCGGCGCCGCCTCGGTCGCCAGCCCCCACTCCTCGGCCTGCGCCCCGGTCAGCGAGTCGCCGGTGAGGAGCAGGCGCTTGGCCCGCATCGGCCCGACCCGCGCCGCCCACAGCGCCGTCGTCGGCGAGCCCCAGACACGCGCCGGCGGGTAGCCGATCTTGGCGTCGTCGGCGATCACGAGCAGGTCGGAGCAGAGCGCCATGTCGGTGCCGCCGGCGACGCAGAAGCCGTGCACCTTGCAGAGCACCGGCTTCTCGGAATGAAAGAGGCTCATGAAACCCCTCACGTTGCGCCACATGAACTGGAAGTCCGTCACCGGGTCCCAGTTCGAATTGGGCATGTGGTTGGCGCCGATCGTCGCGGGGTCGACCGGCGAGCCCACCGGCGCCTCGACCCCACCGAGCTCGCTCATATCTCCCTCGGCTGAGGCGACGAGGTCGTAGCCGCCGCAGAATCCCGACCCGTTCCCCGACAGCGCGATCACGTGCACCGCCGGGTCGAGGTTCGCCCGCTCCACGCAGGCCGCGATCTCGGCCGGCATGCGCGGCGTGATCCCGTTGCCGCGCTCGGGCCGATTCAGCGTGACGCGAGCAACCCGATCGCTCGTCTCATACGTGAGCGTGTCCACGCCCGCAAACTACCGCCGACGGGCCTCAAACGTGTCTATATGTCACGTTTGAG
>DASZSJ010000122.1:0-6759 GCA_035548675.1 Solirubrobacterales bacterium | reverse complement strand
CCGCTTCGCCGATGACCCGGAGATTGGGCGGGAAGCCACTGAGGCGGTGCGGGCGATCGAGGCGCGCATTTCCTAGCAAGCCGCGAGTTGGCGACCCTAATCCAAAGAGCTGACAGCAAGCCCGCGCCGACCGAATGATCGGCTCAGGGAGCGGGAATCATGCCTCTCGCGGTAGCGGCACTTGGTCGTACCAATGCGTTCAAAACCCGCCCCCGCTATTTCACGAAAGCCCCGCATTTGAGGCTGTCGCGCAAAGGGCGCGGCAGCCTCATTTGCGGGGCTTTCGTTTGTCTGTCTGACAGACAACAGCTGAAGTCGTCGTCGACCCGAAGCGCCTGGACCAGTCCCGGAGAAGCTGGGCGGTGAGGGCATCGTCGAGCTGCGCGGAGCGACCAAGCTGGGTGGCGAGCGCCGTGGAGAAGCCACGCTTGGTCGTGATCTCCAGTAGGCGCTGCAGAAGCCGGTGAGGATCTCGCCGGCTGGCTACCCGCGCTCGTTGGCGATGCGCTCCAGGCACTTGGCGTCGTCGCCCTCGATGTTGACGAGAATCGACAGCTTCGCGTTGGGATTGCCCTCGTGCATCTCGATCTGAGCGTGATCCAATTCGCGGTTGCTGCGGGCCAACTCGGCGACAATCTAAGCCGGACGCATCATGCGTCAATTAGGACGCATCCTGATAAGGTCTGGCGTGTGCCCCGCGAGCCAAGCGCCATCCTCTTCCCGACCGACCGGCCGCTCCCCGCAGAGCTCCTGATTGGCCGCGGGGAGGACGTGCGGGAGATCGCCGCGACGCTCGCCGGCGGCGGGCACCTGGTGATCTCCGGCCCCCGGCGAACCGGCAAGACGAGCGTCTGCGACGCGGCACTGCGGCGCCTCGAAGGCGACGGCCTCTACGTCGTCGAGGTCGACCTCTTCCGGATCGCTTCGGCCGCCGAGCTGGCCGAAGCGCTGGTAGCCCAGACGATCGCCAACCGCTCGGCGCTGCGGAGGATCGTCCACCAGGCCCGCGAGGCTGGGCGCCTGGTCGCCGACGCCGCCGGCGTCTCGGCGGTGGTCAAATCGAAGACCGAGCTGGGGGAGGAGATGGAGATCGCCTTCACGCCGCACCTCGCCCGTCGCGACCCCGAGCGCTATCTCGACTACGCCCTCGCCCTCCCTGGTCGCATCGCCGAGGCCGACGGCAAGCGCGTCGTGCTCTTCTTCGACGAGTTCCAGGAGATCGCCGGCGTCCGCGCACCCTACGGTGACCCCGACGCGCTGACCAAACGGATGCGGGCAATCTTCCAGCGCAGCCCCCGGCTGAGCGTGCTCTTCGCCGGCTCGATCGAGCACCTGATGCGCGACCTCTTCACGCCGCGCCAGCGCGCCCTCAGCCAATTCGGCAGCTTTCACGGGCTGCGGCCGATCGCGGCGGAGGACTGGGCCGGGGGCCTCGCCGCCCGCTTCGCCCTGGACGGCTGCGAGGTCGACGAGCTCGCCCTGCGCCGGCTGGTCGAGCTCGGGGCCGGGCACCCCCGCGGGACGATGCTTATCGCTCAGAAGACCCACATGACCTCGGTGCTGCTGGAGACCCGCACGATCGACCTGGCGGCGGTCGAGCAGGGCTACCGCGCCGCCCTGGAAGGCGAGCGCGTCAACCACGAGCAGAGCGTCGAGCGGTTGCGCGGCGTCCACCGCTACGGCCTGGAGGTGGCCCGTCGTATAGCCCGCAACGAGCCCCCGTACCGCGACCTGCCCCGCAACTCGGTGCGGCGCGCGCTCGAAGAGCTGCGGGGGATCGGGATCGCCCGCAGCGAGGGCCGGGGCGATTGGCAAATCACCGATCCGCTGCTGGCTCGCTACCTCGCCGAGCTCGACCCGCTGCTCTGAGCTCACGGTCCGTAAGAATCCCGCCCCCGCTACAGGAAAAGGCCCCGGAAAGAGGCTGTCGCACAAACCCCCGGACGTGAGTCGCATTCACGTCCGGGGCGCCCTTGAGCATTGACCTGACCCCGAGCGCGGAGGTGGGCGATGCCCCGGAACTTCATCGAGTGCGACCGCGACCAGGAGCTGCTCTTGCCGCCGAGCATGCGCGAGTGGCTGCCCGACGATCACCTCGCCTGGTTCGTCGCCGACGCCGTGCGGGAGATGGACCTCGCCGCCTTCTACGCCGCCTATCGAGAGGACGGCTGGGGGCGGGCGGCCTTCGAGCCGCAGATGATGGTGGCGCTCTTGCTCTACGCCTACGCGGTCGGCGAGCGCTCCTCGCGCGGCATCGAGCGCCGCTGCCGGGAGGACGTCGCCTTCAGGGTCCTCGCCGCCAACCAGATCCCAGACCACGCGACGATCGCCCGCTTCCGCGCCCGTCACGAGCAGGCCCTCGCCGACACCTTCACGCAGGTCCTGGCGCTCTGCGCGAAGGCGGGCCTGGTCTCGGTCGGGGTGGTCGCCCTCGACGGCAGCCTGATCTCCGCCAACGCCTCTGCGGCGGCGACCCGGGCCTACCCGCAGATCCGCGCCGAGGTCGAGCGGATGCTGGAGGAGGCAGCTGCGACCGACGAGCGCGAGGACGCTGGGCTGGGCGAGGCGCGGGGCGATGAGCTGCCGGCGGAGCTTTCGGATCGCCGCTCTCGCCGCGAGCGCCTGCGTCGCTGCCGCGAAGAGCTCGAGGCAGGCCACGCCGCCGAAATGCGCTCCCACGAGGAGCACCTGGAGCGCCGTGCGGCCTGGGAGGCAGAGCACGGGCGCAAGCTGACCGGACGCAAGCCGGCCCCACCCTCCGAAGACGCCCTGCAGAAGGCAAAGATCAACACCACCGATCCCGACTCCCGGCCTCTGATGCGCACCGGCACCAGCCTGATCCAGGGCTATAACGCTCAGGTGGTGGCCGCCTCGGGCCAGGTGATCCTCGCCGCCGACCTGACCCAATCCCCGGTCGACTCGACCGAGCTCACCTCAATGGTCGACAAGGCCGGCGAGGAGCTCCGGGCTGCCGGCGTCGAGGAGCCGATCGGCACCCTCCTGGCCGACGGCGGCTACTGGAGCGCACTGCAGATCACCGCGATCCGCGAGCAGGGCACCGAGGTGATCGTTCCGACCCGCAACGCCCGCAGAACGAAGCCACGCAAGCTCGCCACCAAGCAGGGACCCGAGGCCCAGCGAATAGAGAAGATCCTCGCCACGCCCGAGGGCAAGGCGCTCTACCGGCGAAGAGCCCAGATCGTCGAGCCGGTTTTCGCCAACACGAAGTTCATCCGCGGCGCCACCCGCTTCCAGCGCCGCGGCTTAGCCGCCTGCCGGGCTGAGTGGAAGCTCCTCGCCGCCACCCACAACCTCCTGAAGCTCTGGCGGGCGGGGTTGGCCCATCCGGCGCCCGCCTGAGGGGAGGCCGCCGGCCTTCCGTCGCCGCTTGGGCACTTCTGGAAGCCGACCGCTCGACTCCGATCAGCTGACCGCCGGGCTGCCGCGCCCTTTGCGCGACAGCCTCGAAAAGGGGCCTTTTCTGTGTGCTGACCATGGGCTTGGCCCTGGCGAGGGGCTCGCCGGTTGTGTCGCTCGGTTCTGAGCGGCCGACTGGCGATTTCAAGCGGGGATTGGGATGATTATGGACCAAGCTTGGCTTGGTCCTAGCGTGATTAGTAACGCATGCGTTGAATGATGACCATAACTATCCTGAATCTTTAGGTTGACAACCCATTGCTGCGAATATACGGTGATCTCACTTGACCCTTATTGCACTTATATGGTGAGTTAATTGTCCCAAAGCCTTGACCAACCGGCTGTCGCCCAGCTCGCGATCGACATCGGCGGCACGTTCTCGGACCTGATCGCATACGACCAGAGCACCGGCGAGGTGACGGTCGCCAAGGGCTCCAGTACCCCCGCCGTGCCCGAGCAGGGGGTGCTGGCGGTCGTAGCGCGGGCGCTGCCGGACCAGCGGTTGGCCGATGTCTCCCTCTTCGTCCACGGGGCAACCGTCGCCCTCAATGCGCTGCTCGAGCGGCGCGGCGCCACGGTCGGGATGATCACCACCGCCGGCTTCCGCGACGTGCTCGAGCTGCGGCGGGGCGATCGGGTCGTGCACGACTCCGTGCTCTGGAGCCCGGCGGAGCCGCTCGTCCCACGCGAACTGCGGTTCGAGGTGCGGGAGCGGGTGCTCGCCGACGGCACCGTCGACGTCGAGCTCTCGCGCGATGAAGTCGAGGCCGTCGCCGCGGCACTGATCGAGGCCGAGGTCGGCGCGATCGCAATCGCCTTCATCAACTCCTACGTCAGCCCCGACCACGAGCTGATGGCAGAGGCGATCCTGCGCGAGTCCGGCTTCGAAGGCGAGGTCTCGCTCTCGAGCAGCGTCTCGGGTGAGATGCGCGAGTACGAGCGGACGTCGACGACCGCGATCGACGCCTATGTCAAGCCCCGCGTCGGCGGCTATCTCTCCCGCCTGAGCTCGGGGCTGGCCGAACGCGGCTTCCGGGGCGAGTGCCTGATGACCAGCTGCGGCGGCGGTGCCGTCAGCTTCGGCGAGGCGACCGCGAGGCCGTTCGAGACGATCATGTCGGGCCCGGTTGGCGGCGCCGTCGGCGCCGGCAGCCTCTGCCGCGCGCTCGGCATCGAGATGGGAGTTTGCGCCGACGTTGGCGGCACCAGCTTCGACACCTGCCTGATCCTCGACGGCCGCCCCGAGTTCAAATACGAGGGTGCGATCGACGACATGCCGCTGCAGACGCGGTGGGTTGACGTGCGCTCGATCGGGGCCGGCGGAGGATCGCTCGCCTACATCGACGAGGGCGAGCTGCTGCGGGTCGGTCCCCAGAGCGCGGGCGCCGATCCGGGTCCGGCCTGCTACGGCCGCGGCGGCATGACGCCGACCGTCACCGACGCTGCCGCCCTGCTTGGCATGCTGGCGCGCGGGGAGCTGGCCGACGGCCTCGCCCTCGACGTCGAGGCGGCGGGCCGGGCGATCGCGCCGCTCGCCGCGCGGCTCGGGCTCGGCGCTGACGAGACGGCGCAGGGGATCATGCGGATCGCGACCGCCAATATGGCGAACGCGATCCGCGAGATCACGCTCGAGCAGGGTCGCGACCCGCGCGACGCGGCGCTGATCGCCTACGGCGGCGCCGGGCCCCTGTTCGCCATCCTGCTGGCGCTCGAGCTCGAGATCGGCGAGGTCGTAGTCCCCGTCCACGCGGGCAACTTCTCGGCCTGGGGGCTGCTCGCCCAGGACATCAGCCGCTCCCGTGCCCGCACCGTCGTCGCCGCGCTCGACGAGGACGGCCTCGAGGGCGCCGGCGAGGCGCTGGCCGCGATCTTCGCGGAGCTCGACGAGCCCGGCCGAGACGACGGGCGCGAGGCCGTACGCGAAGCGGCGCTGGACCTTCGCTATCAGGGGCAGGAGTACACGCTGAACGTACCGGTGCGGCTCGGGGCCGTGGGCATCGAGAGCGCGGTCGAGGAGGTCGCGCGCGACTTCGCCGAGAGCTACGGCCGCGTCTACGGCCACACGCTCCAAACGCCGCTGGAGATCGTCGCCGCGCGCGGCACCTTGCGCACCCCGCTGCCGGAGGTCGCGCCGGCCGCGCCCGCGCCCGATGCCTCGCCGTCGCCGCCGTCCACGGTCCAGGCGCACTCCTTCGTCGCCGGCGAGCGGCTGCCGTTTCGGGTGCTCGAGCGCGCCTCGCTGGCGCCCGGCTCGCGCACAGAGGGCCCGGCGATCGTGCTCGAGCCGACGACCACGACCTACGTCGACGCGGGCTTCGAGATCCGCGTCGAGGAAGGAGGGGCGATGGTGCTCCGCGACGCGAGTGGGACCGATGGCGACGCTTGACGTGGTCCCGGGTGAGGTCGTCGTCTCCCGCGCCGCCGCGGGCGGCGGCGGCGAGGGCCGCGACGCCGACCCGATCCTGACCGAGGTCGTCCGCCACGCGCTCGATTCGGTCGCGGCACAGATGAAGATCTCGCTGCGCCGCGCCGCCTTCTCGCCGATCATCTACGAGATGGTCGATTTCGCCGCGGCGATCTACGACCGTCGCGTCCGGCTGCTCGCCCAGGCCGAGGCGCTGCCGCTGTTCATGGGCACGCTCAACAGCTGCATCGAGGAGTGCGTCGCCGCGGTGGGCGGCGAGGAGGCGCTGGCGCCGGGCGACGTCCTGCTCACCACCTTCGGCTATCACACCGGCTCTCACCCTCAGGACATGGCGGTCGTGATGCCGGTCTTCGACGACCGGGAGCTCGTCGGCTACGCGGCGGTCAAGGCCCACCAGATGGACATCGGTGCCAAGGACCCCTACCTCACCGACGCCGTCGACAACCTCCAGGAGGGCCTGATCGTCCCCGGCGTGAAGCTGTTCGACGCCGGCACTCGCAACGAGGCCCTCTACCGGACGATCGTCGCCAACTCGCGGATGCCGGTGGCGCTGGTCGGCGACCTCGCGGCCCAGGTGGCCTGCTGCCATACCGGCGCCCGCGGGTTCCTGCGGCTGGTCGAGAAGTACGGCCTCGAGGCCTTCTCGAGCGCGGTCGAGCGGATGTTCGACCACGGCGAGGCGCTGATGCGCGCCTTCCTCGAGCGGATCCCCGACGGCCGCTACACGTCGACCGGGACGATGGATTCCAACGGGGTCGACGACGACCCGATCCCGTTCGAGATCAGCGTCGAGGTGCGGGGCGGAGAGTGTGTCGTCGACTTCACGCGGGCGCCGGCCACCCAGGCCGGACCGACCAACTGCCCGCTGCCGGGCACCGTCTCCCTCGCCCGTCTCGCGATCGTCTGCCTCGCCGGTG
>DASZSJ010000121.1:0-13851 GCA_035548675.1 Solirubrobacterales bacterium | reverse complement strand
CTCCCCTCGGCCTCGGCGACCTCCGCGCTCCCCTCGGCCTCGGGCGCCTCGGGCTTCTCCTCGGCCTCGGGCGGCGCCTCGGCGGCCGCGTCCTCGGCGGCCTCGGGCGCCGCGGCCTCGCCGGTCGCGGCCTCGATCGGGAACGACGGCGGCTCCTGCAGATCAGTGATGTTGGGGACGCGGCGGCCGCCCTCGGCCTCGGGCGGTTCGGCCAGGCCGGTGGCCGCGTCGCCGAGGAACTGGGTCGGCGCCTCGGCGAAGGGGTCGGCCTCCTCGGGTCGCCCCGGGGGTCCGAACGCCTCGTCCTCGAGCCGCTTCAGCTCGGACTCGTCAGCGCCGTGCGCCCGCTTCAGCTCCAGATGTTCGCGAATTGCGTCGTCGAGGATGCTCATGCTCGCCAATCCCGGGACAGGCTGCCAAAGACTATGCGGTTATTCGCACTCTTGCGAGGGAATGGGAGCAACTTCCCACGCGGCTCAGCCGCCCGCGGGGCGCGGGCGGGTCCGGGCGGGCGCCTAATGGTTGAGCATCGACATGCCGGCCTCGTCGTAGCGCGATCCGCGCACCGCGTCGGGGCTGATCGCCACGTCCAGCGCCGCGATCTGCTCCTCGCTGAGGGCGAGGTCGGCGGCGCCGGCGTTCTCCTCGACCCGCTCCGGCCGTTTCGTCCCCGGGATCGGGACGACGTCCTCGCCCTTGGCCATCACCCAGGCGAGGGCCAGCTGGGCCGGCGTCGCGCCGATCTCCTCGGCCAGCTCGAAGACGCGGTCGGCGAGGGCCAGGTTCTCCCGCAGCGCCTCCTCCTGGAAGCGCGGGTTGGTGCGGCGCCAGTCGTCCTCCGGCAGGTCGTCGAGCGAGCGGATCTGGCCGGTGAGGAAGCCGCGGCCGAGCGGCGAGTAGGGCACGAAGCCGATCCCCAGCTCGCGCAGCGTCGGCAGCACCTCGTCCTCGGGGTCGCGCGTCCACAGCGAGTACTCGCTCTGCACCGCGCTCAGCGGGTGGGTCGCGTGGGCGCGACGGATCGTCTCCGCCGAGGCCTCCGAGAGGCCGATGAAGCGCGCCTTGCCGGCGGCGACCAGCTCGCCCATCGCGCCGACCGTCTCCTCGATCGGCACCTCCGGGTCGACCCGGTGCTGGTAGAAGAGGTCGACGTGGTCGACCCCGAGGCGCCGCAGCGAGCCCTCCAGCACCCGCCGCGCGCTCTCCGGGCTGCCGTCGACGCCGCGCCCCTTGAAGGGATCGTCGGGGTCGAAGGAGAAGCCGAACTTGGTCGCGATCTCGACCTCCTCGCGACGCCCGCCAATCGCCCGCCCAACCAGTTCCTCGTTGACGAACGGCCCGTAGATCTCGGCCGTGTCGAGGAAGGTGACGCCGAGCTCCAGCGCCCGCCGAATCGTCGCGATCCCCGCCTCCTCGTCGCCGGCGCCATAGGCGTAGCTCATGCCCATGCAGCCCAAGCCCTGCGCCGATACCTCCAGGCCCTGCGTCCCCAGCTTCCGTCTCTTCATCGAGCTTTCTCCTCGTAGATGGCGATCCTCAGTCACCATCTGAGGATAGGAAGCGAGCTGCGCCGGCCCCGACGGCCTCACCCGGCCCAACCCCCAAGCCCCACCACGATCGGCTGTAAGCTTGAAGACGCTTCGGCGACCAAGCCAGCGCTTTTCCGCTGCAAAATCGCCACTCGGGGCTATAGCTCAGCTGGCAGAGCGCCTGGATCGCACCCAGGAGGTCGGCGGTTCGAATCCGCCTAGCTCCACTTTCCGAACTCCCTGCACGTCGGCAGATTCGCCTCGCCGCTGATCCGAAGGGATCAAACCCGATCGCCCTCCATTTGAGCCACTAGTGGCTCAAATCGCGCCGATTCCCGTGGATACGGGCCGATTCGCGCAGATTTCCGCTCGCGCCCACGGCCCAATGGAGCTACGGTCGTCGCCCCGTACATAAGTGGCCCCAGCGGCGCGCTAACGCCCTGGGGCCTGGCACCGAAGCCAGAGACTTCGATGCAAGCGAAACGGTACTCGCGAGAGCCCTCTTAGGGTGCGTCGCCGCCGGCTTCGGTGCCCCCAGAAACAGGAGGCGCGATGGATACCGAGGGCGACGATCTCAGGCAATACGAGCCGGTGCCGGACGTGTTGATCCTGGCCGCCGTCGAGCGGGCGATGCGCCACGGCACCGACGCCGTCTGGATTCCGAAGGTGATCGAACACCTCGGCTTCCGCTACTCCCGCTACAACAGCCGCCGCGTCCGTCGCGACCTCGAACACCTGGCCGCGCCGCAAAACAAATGCGTCGCGCGAAGTGAGCGCCACGGGCGCGACTACTGGACGCTGACCGAGACCGGCAAGACCTTCCTCAAGAGCCAACGCGATCAGGGCAAAGTGGGCGAGCTGCCCGAGTCGCCCCAGCACCGCGAATGGCGCCAGTCCCGGTACGCCGCAGCGGCACAGATGGATGAGTTCCGCGCGCTGCTCGACGCCGCGGTCGAAGCCGCCGAGGACGCGCGGCTCGCCCCCACCTCCCCGCCGTCGGCTGACTGGTTCGAGCTGGGCCAGCGCCTCGGCGCCGCCTTCTGGCTCGTCGGCTCGGCGACCTACTCCCGCGATGAGTGGCCCGAGCCCGACGACGCCCGCCTCGACTCCGACCCCGACCCCGGCCCGCCGGGCCGCCGCGCCGTAGGGGCGTGGCACGACAAAAAGGCACTCGCGAAAGGAGACCAACCATGACCACGAAAGCGAAAGCCAAACCGAAGAAGGCAGCGGCGAAGAAGTCCAAGGCGTCAACCGGGCGGCTTCGCCCCGGCGCGCTGGACGGCCTCGTCCTCACCTACATGGAGAAGAACGAGGGCGATCTGCCGCTGACCGCCAGCGCCATCGCCAAGGGCATCGGCCGCTCCTCCGGGGCAGTCGCCAACTGCCTCGCCCGGCTGACGAAACAGAAGAAGGCACGGCAGGCGAAACGCAAACCGCGGGCCTACGCCCTCCCGAAACGGGAGGGCGCTCGTGGCTGACACCGATCTCACTCTGAGTATGAAGTTCGCTGAGAACATGCTGATCCAGCGCCGCCGTAGCGGCCTGTCCCAGGAAGAGTTGGGATTCCTCACCGACCTCCACCGGACCGAGATCGGCCAGTTGGAGCGTGGCACCCGGCTTCCCCGATTCGACACGATCGCGAAGCTGGCCGGGGGGCCCAGGGTCGAGCCCGCCGTGCTGTTCAGCGGGATCGAGTGGCAGGCGCGGGGCTACAAAACCGGTCGCTTCGTCGTCTCCGAGAAATGAGCGGCTGCCGGCATAGTTCGGGGAGGCCCGGCCGACGGCTGCGCCTCCCCGAGCCATGCCCGCCGGGCGTCAACTACTCGATCCTGAGCGGCACCCTGGCCTGCGATCCGTGGCCCGGCCGCAGCCCGACCGGCAACCCCGTCGTCTTCCTGCGGATCGAGTTCCCGGTCGCTGAGCCCGATCGGCCCCAGGTGCTGCGGGCCTGGGCGAGCTGTGAAATCGAAGTCGCCGCCGAGCTCGCAGAGCGCCAAGAGGTCGCGGACCTACAGGGCGGCTCGGCCGTCTTCGCAGCCGGGCAGCTCAGCGAGCGATGGGTGATCGAAGGGGGACGAAGCAGCCGCCGCAACGTCCTCGTTGCCGCTCTCGTCAACCCCGGACCCGCGCCACCCGCGATCGAGGGGCTCGGCCCCTCCGAGGGCTAGCCCGATGCGGTCCACCAACACGCCCGAGCTGGCAGCGCTGCGTAGTCGCTTCGGCGACAACCTAGTGCTACGGCGCGGGCGATCGGATCTCTCGCAAGCTGACGTTGCCGAACGCTCGGGCCTCCACGTCACCGAGATCAGTCTGCTTGAGCGCGGCTACCGGATTCCGCGGCTCGACACGATCGTCAAGCTGGCCGGCGCGATCGAAATCGAGCCCTGTGAGCTGTTCACCGGCATGAGCTGGCGGATCGACCTAGAGCGAGAGAGCGATTGAGATGCGCGGCCAGCTCGCCGAACAGTTCGGCGCCAACCTTCAACGCAGCCGGCGCCGGGCGGGCCTCTCACAGGTCGGTCTGGGCGAGCTGGTGAGAGTGCATCGATCCGAAATCGGACACCTCGAGCGGGGAGAGCGCCTACCGCGGCTCGACACGATCCTGAAACTCGCCGCGGGCCTGGACACCCCCGTCTCCGTGCTGCTCGCGGGCCTTCACTGGTTGCCGGGCCACTACGTGGAGGGAGGCTTCTCCGTCGAAGACACCTGGCACACGATGGCCCGCGCAGCGTCCAGCGGAGAACGGGCATGAGCGGCGAGCGGCGAGCGGCCAGGCCGGCGTCAGATGAACTGCGCGAGCGGTTCGGATCAAACCTAGTGCGGTGCCGCAAGCGGTTGGGCATCAGCCAGGAACAGTTGTGGTTTCGCGCAGAAGTCCACAAGACCTCGTTGTCGGATCTGGAGCGCGGCCTGATCATCCCCCGCATCGGCACGGTGCTCCGGATCGCGGGCGCGCTCGGGGTGACGCCGAACGATCTTGTCGAGGGCATCGCCTGGAAGCCACCTGAGATCAACGTCACCAAGGGGTCATTTGAGGTGCCACCTGACCCCGAGCTGGCCGCAGAGATTGCGGCGCTGCGGGCGGCGGGCCGCATCGGCGCCTCTCGGAAAAGGCGGGGCTGAGCGTGCGGCGCCAATCGGAAGAACTGAGCTACGAGGGTCGAGCGCGGATCGCCGACAACGTGTTCCTGTTGCGACGGCGGGCGGGGTATTCCCAGGAGGCTTTGACCCAGCGAGCCCTGCTCTCCACCGGGCGGATCGGCGAAATCGAGCGGGGCCAGGTGATCGCGGGCCTCGACTCCTACGTGCGCCTCGCCGGGGCGCTGTCGGTCACCCTCGATGATCTTCTAGCCGGGGTGACCTGGGCGCCCCCGGTGTTGGAGTCCGAAGTCGAGGGCGACTACGTCGTGGAGTTCGACCGCGAAGCGCCGAGGGGCGACTGAGGGGCGGTTGGACAAGTCGCCGAGGTTGGTGCGAGACTCAGCCGCCGTGGACTTCGACGTCAAACTTGACCAGCAGCACCTTGAGCGACTGGGTGCTACCGAACCGATCACCGGACTGATCGAGGTCATTTGGAATGCGCTCGATGCCGACGCCGACGACGTAAAGGTCGAGTTCGGTCGCAACGCGCTGGACGGGATTGACGAGGTTCGGGTCGTAGACAACGGCCACGGCATGACTCAGCAGGAAGTTGTCGACGGATTCGGCCGGCTGGGCGGATCATGGAAGCGGACTGCCAAACGCTCAAAAGGAGGCCGCGCACTTCACGGCCGCGACGGACGTGGTCGGTTCCTAGCGGCTGGCTTGGGCGGGCGCCTCCGCTGGCACACCGTCGCTGCAGACCCCGATGATCCATCCCAACGCCTCGCCCTCGACGTGGAACTGACGGTTGCCAAACTCTCCCACGTTGAGGTTTCCGATCCCCAGCCAACGGAGGAGCCGACTGGCACTCGCGTCCTGATTGACGGTTTCCTCAAAGAGCCGTCGGGCCTCAACGGAGACAAGCCGGTTGAGAAGCTGACGGGCGTTTTTGGGCTGTATCTGCAGACGAACAACGCGCACCTGAGCTTTGACCGCAACGAGATCGAGCCGGACAAGCTGCAGACGAACCGCGGGGAGCTGGAAGTTCCAACTCCGACGGGAAGCGACCCAGCCCTGCTTGTGGTGATCGAGTGGAATCGCCGGGTCGACCGGGCGTTGTATCTATGCGATGAGCGGGGCACGCCGCTCGGCGAGGTGCATCCCGGCATTCAGGCCCCAGGTTTCGAGTTCACGGCCTACGTGAACTGGACTGGCTTCCAGGCCGACAACGCCCTCGCCGCAGCGGATCTCGGGAGTGGCGACTCGAAGGCGGTCATCGACGGAGCCCGAGAAAAGCTGCGGGACTATTTCAAGGACCGCGCGAAGGAGAAAACCCGAGAGCAGATCGCGGAATGGAAAGCAGAGAACGTTTACCCATTTGCAGGCGAGCCCGAGAACAAGGTCGAGCAAGCGGCCCGCGACGTGTTCGACGTAGTGGCGCTGTCCGCTTCCAGCGCCGTCAATGCTTCCGAAAAATCAGGGCGGCGGCTATCCCTGAGGCTGCTGCGCGAGGCTCTGGAGAACGATCCGGGTTCGCTGCATAAGGTGCTTGGCGAGGTTCTTGATCTCAAGCAAGATCGCCTCGAAGAGCTGAGCGCCCTGCTGGATCGCACGCCTCTGACCGCGCTGATCGCCACCTCGAAGGAGATTGCCGACCGGCTCGAGTTCCTCAAAGGCTTGGAGGAACTGGTGTTAGGCGATGCATCCAAGCACGTCAAAGAGCGTTCACAGCTTCACCGGATATTGGTCGGCCAGACCTGGGTTTTCGGCGAGGAGTACGCCCTGGCAGCCGATGACAACAGCCTTACCACCGTTCTCAAGAAGCACCTTGCCCTGCTGGGTCGGAATGATCTGGCTGAAGACGTCTCCGATGAGGTTCTTGACGCTGAAGGCTCGCGAGCGATTGTCGATCTGATGCTTGCCCGATCGCTATCGCAGCAACGGAACCGCCGCGAGCATCTCGTGATTGAGCTGAAGGCCCCGAAAGTCAGGGTTGGGGACGAGCAGGCTCAGCAGATCAAGAAGTACGCCGACGCCGTTGCGGCCGATCCCCGGTTCAACACGAACGACGTTTCGTGGGACTTCATCATCGTTTCGGGCGAGGTGACCGGAATCACTGACCGCGAGCGCCGCGCGACGAATACGCCATACGGCCAGATCACTGATGCCGATGGCCTACGGATCTGGGTGCTTACCTGGGCTGACGTGCTCGATGATGCCGGTCATCGATTGAAGTTTGTTCGCGACCTTCTCAACTATCAGCCAGACGCCGAGCAGGCGCTGGCGTACCTGCGTCGGACGCACGAGAAATATCTGCCGGAGCAGATCGCCGAGCCTGCGGCGACTCCCTGACGCCGTAGCGCGCTCCAGCTCCCGCGCATCGGCGATCAGCCCGTCGGCGATCACCTGCCAGTCCTCGCGGGTGGCGACGTCGAGGATCTCGTCCACGATCGGGCGCAACGAAGCGGCGACCGCGGCCGGGTTTCCCAGGCCGGCGACGACGTGGTCGAAGATCACCTCGTCAACCGCGTCCTGCGCGGCGTCGTGGCCGAGCGCGGCGACGATGAACTCGCGCACGAGCTCGGCGTCGAAGCACTCGCCGCGGTCGCTGATCCGCTGTCCGGCGGCGATCATGCCGCCACCTGGGCCGGGCTGCGGTGCAGCTCCTCGGCGTCCTCGCGCTCGCCCCGCACCAGCGCTTTCAGACGCTGGCGATCATCGGCGCTGCGGCGCATCATGTGGGTGTAGACGCGCAGGGTGAACTTCGGGTCGGTGTGCCCGAGCTGGGCCATAACCGAGGCTGGGTCCTCGCCGCAGGCGATCAGCGTCGAGGCGAACGTGTGGCGCAGCTTGTGGGTCGTGACGCCTCTTGGCAGCGGCACCTCGCCGCGGGCCTCGAGCAGTTCGTCGGCGCGCTCGACCGCCTGGTTGAGGATGCGGTTTCGCAGGTTGTCCTTGTCGCGACGCCCGCCGGTCATGGTCGGGAAGACGAGGTCGTCGGGACCGCAGCGGTAGGCGCCCGCCTTGTGCGCTGCCAGGTCGTCGCGCAGGATAAGCGGCATGTTGATCTCGCGCAGGCCGGCCGGCGTCTTTGACCGGCCGATGTAGATGCGGCCGTTTGCCAGGTCGACGTCGCGCCAGAGCATGTAGCAGAGCTCGTGCGCGCGGGGGCCGGCCAGCACCAGCGTCGAGATGATCGCCCGGCGGTCCGCTGCCCGCCAGCGCGGTTCCCGGTCAAGCTGCAGGGCGGCGTCGAGGAGCGCTTCGATCTGGGCCGCGGCGTCCAGATGCACCGGCCGGCGCTGATCCACCTTCAACCGCCGCCGCCGGCCTTCGGCCGGGTTGTCGGGCAGGTGCCCGTACTCGACGGCGAAGGACAGCACCCACTGCAGGGTCTCCAGGGTCTTGTTGATCGAGACCGCCGAGAGCGGCCGCAGCACCTGACCCCGGTCGTCGCGGACCGGCTTTCCCCGCTCGATCGCCGCTCGCCGGGTCTCGCCCTCCCTGACTTTGTAGGTCCGGTACTCGTCCACCGCTTCGATGTCGATGTCGGAGATCCGCCAGGTGGCGAAGTAGGGCAGCAGGTGACCGAGGCCCCACTGCAGGTACTCGTAGGTGCTGTCGGTCACCGTGCCCTTCTTCGCCTCCAGCCGGGCCAGCGCGAAGGGTCCGAACAGGGGCGCCTGCTCGGGCCGGCCCTCCTCCCCGTCCGCCGCTGAGCCCTTGCCTTTGCTGCGCTCGGGCGGAACCCAGATGCCGCGGCGGACGTCGGCGAGGATGTTTTCCAGTTCCTCCTGCGCTCGCTCGCGGGTCCAGCCCTCGCTCTCCAGCCCGAGCGTCACGTACTGGCGTTCGCCGTAGGCGAGGAAGCGCAGCGCGTACCCGCGCCCTGACTTCCATAGCCTCTCTTCGACCCGCCCCTTTGCCCTGGTTGCCATCACCGACCACCTCCTGTCGTGGCGGCGAAGGGGCGGCCGGCGAATTGCCCGGCCGCCTTCGGCTTTGGCCCGATCGGGGCTAGGCTTTTCACCGTGCCGAAGATCACCCTTCGGCGCCGGGCCGGGGGCGTCTCGATCGCCGCCCGGCCATTTGTTTTCTTTCACCGACGATAGCTCCGCTCGGGCGCGATATCGAGTCATTTCGGGCATCGCCGGGCATCGCCCCGGATCGGCCGGAAACCGCCCCAGCAGGCCCCGCCAGGGCGGCGATCCGCTCCTCCACTTCAGCCGGATCGAAGCGCAGCCGCGGGCGCTTGCCGGCACCCAGGCGGCGGGCGCCGAGCTGATCAGCGTTCTCGTAGACCCAGTCGCGCTCGACCCCCCAGAGCTCGGCGACCTCGGCCGCGGAGATCAGCCGCTTTGGCCCCGGCGGCTCGGCCGAGTCCCGCAGCAGTTCGGCGATCCGGCAGGCGATTTCCTCGATCGACTCGGGCGCCAGGCGCATCTCCGCGCCGGCCCCCGGCGGCGCCGCGCTCACCGCCGGCCGCCTAAAGGGCTGCAGTCCACCATCCCCTCGCCGGGCGCCCAATGGCCGATCCGGGCGGCGGCAATTTGCACGTATTCGGGGCTGAGCTCGACCCCGATGAAGCGCCGCCCCTCAAGCACCGCGGCGGCGCCGGTCGAGCCCGAGCCGCAGAAGGGATCGAGCACCAGGCCGCCCGGCGGCGTCACCAGCCTGACCAGCCAGCGCATCAGCTCGATCGGCTTGACGGTCGGGTGGGGGTTCGGGCTCGGCGCGGTGCGCGCCGGCTTGTTCGGCGCGTTGGGAAAGAGGTCGAAGAAGACCGCCGGCAGGTGGCCGCAGCCGGCGTCGCGCTCGCGGCGGCTGACTTTCGCGCAGTAGAAGAAACGGCTCGGTCGCGACGCCGCGGTCGAGGCGCCGTGGCTCTCGCCGGCGTCGAGCTGCGCCACCGCGCAGCCGGGGGCGCAGCTCTGCGAGCTGCAGTCCCCCTCATGGCTCAGCAGCACGTTCGCCGGGTGGCGGCCGTCGATCCGGCAGGCGTCGATCTCAAGCGCCCCGGTTCCGTGGCGCTCGATCGTCGCCGCCGTCGTCCCGTCGAGCGCCCGCCGGCAGAGCAGGATTGGCTCGTAGGCGGGCTTGAGCGTCGTCCCCTTCCCGCCCGCCAGCTTGTGGGAGGCCGGTAGCCCCGTCCCGTACAGCCAGCAGAAGGTGTCGCGGACCTCAAGCCCGCCTTCCTCCAGACCGACGGCGAGCCGGTGCGCGGTCCGCGGCGAGCCGAAGGCCAGCAGTTGCCCGCCGGGCTTCAGTACCCGCGCGGACTCCGCGCCCCACATCGAGCACCAGACCTCAAACGCCTTGCGCCGGCTCATGCGCTTGCCGCCGGGTCGGGCCGCCGCCTCTTGGATCGCCTGCGCGTCCCAGCGCAGGTGTTTGATCCCGATCCCGTAGGGCGGGTCGGTGACGATCGCGTCGACGCTGGCTGCCTCAAGGCCCCCGAGCACCTCCAGGCAGTCGCCCTGCAGCAGGGTCGCCTCATGCGTTGCCGCCACCTTCAGCCCGCCTCCCCCACCAGCCAGTCGGTCGGCGCCCCCGGCTCGCGGACGTCGGTGAAGATCGGCGCGAAGGGGCCGGCGTCGCGCAGATCCGAGGCGAGGCAGATGCGAACCGAGACCTCCGGGGTGCGGCCCAGTTCAAGGTCGCGGGCAAGCATCGCGACGGCGGCATTCCGACGGCGCTCCAGGGCCGCACGGCTGGCGCCGGTCAAGACGCAGAGGACCGGCGGGAACCAGGGGTAGCGCTCACGCCAATAGGGCTCGCCGTCGGCGCCGCTCGCCTTATATAGACGCGCGTAGCCCGAGAGCTCGGCGACGAGACGGTCGATCGAGAGCGTGGCGCGGTCCAGCTCGAGGAACCGCTGCTCGACCACCAGCTCCTCGGCGGTGAGGCGCACATAGGTGATCAGCGCGTCGGCGTAGAGGGCGCGGCGTTCGCGACCGCGGCGGGCGTTCAGCGGGTGGCCGACCTCGTGTCGCCAGGAGGAGGGGCCGAACTCATCGCCACGCTGCCGGGCGGCTTCGAGGAAGCTTATCCCGACGTCGTTGACGGCGACGGTGTGCGCCCGCAGCGGGCCGGTCACCTGCTCGGCGCTGAGCAGGCGCGGGGGGCCATCGAGAACCCCTGCGTCGCGGGCGGCCTCGGCGCCGGCCTCGGTCACGTACCAAAGGCGCCGCGGGGCACCGGGGACGCCGGGGACGGTGGCGAAGGCGACCAGGCCCCGGCGGGCGAGGCCCGCCATCGCTTGCTGGGCGGTCCGGGCGCTGCGCTCGGGCAGGTGGATCGCCCGTACCTGCGGCGTCGAAAGGGCGCGGTGCTGACAGAGCGAGCCGAGGATCTCGGCCTCGGTGCCGAGGCTTCCGGGGCTCATGCTCCCCCTCGCTTGGCGCGGACCTGACCCGCTACGGGCTCGCGGCCCCCGCCAGCACCGCCCTCGACGCCGGCCTCGCGCAGCCGGTCGAAGATGCGGGCGTCGAGGGTCTCAAGGTGGGCGAGCGTCTCGGCGGCGGGGGCGCCCGCCCGCGGCGCGCTCGCGCTGGGGCGCCCGGCGTCGACGTCGAAGACGTCCTCTAGCCGGATGCCCCGCAGGGCGAAGGGCGCACTCGCGCGGCCGCGATCGGTGACCTGGGCGACGAAGCGGAAGCGGTCGAGTTTCGTCAGCGCCGCCGGGCTCGGCTGCCCCGCCCACTCTTTCGTCAGCAGCGCGGCGGCGTGTGAGTTGAGGGCGCTGGCGAGAAGGTGCGAGCGGTTGGTCAGCAGCGCGTTCAGCGTCGCCGGGCTCAGGCGCTCGGGGTTCTGGTTCAGGAAGGCGGCGCGCAGCCCGAACTTCGCGCTCTGCTCAAGCAGCGCAGCGAGGTTCCCTGACGCCGCCCCGTCATAGCTCTGCACCTCATCGAAGAAGGGCCAGAACAGCTTGCGCTGGTCCGGCGCGAGCTCGGCGCGGCTGCGGGCGCCGTGGAAGAGGTCAAAGACGATCAGGTTGGCGAGGAGCCGGTCGCGGGTGCCGCCCGAGCCGGGACAGGCGAGAACGATCAGCCGCTCGTCCATCGCCTCGCGGACCCGGTAGGTGGTCTGGCGCTGGCCGAGCAGGGCGGTGATCGGCGTCGAGGCCCGCAGCCGGTCGATCATGTTGGTGACCGGCGTGATCGCCTCGGCGGCGAGCAGCGGGAAGCGGTCGCGCCAAAAGCGCCGCGAGGCTTGCGGCAGGAAGGGCAGCACCGCCGAGCGCCACTTCTCGTCGCTCAGCAGCGTCGGGATCTGGAAGATCGTCGGCGCCAGCCCCGCGGGCGAGAGGACCGGCCCGATCGCCGCCAGGGCCGCGGCCGCCTGGGTCGTGAGGTTGATCGCGCGGGTCGAGCGCTCGCCCCATTCCAGCGCCGAGGCGAAGGCGTCCACGATCGCCTCGACCCGCGCCTCGGCGTCGATGCCCCCGCCGAGGTCAAACAGGTTCCAGCCGGGCAGCTCATCGACCGAGCGGCCGGGCCGCAGGTCGATCCGCACGATCCGGCGGGCGAGCTCGGACGCGGCCAGGTAGGGGGCGATCCGGTCCAGGGCGTCGCCGTGGGGATCGAGGAAGAGGCAGCCTTGGCCCGAGCGGGCGAGATGGACGAACTGCACGATCGCGTTCTCGGTCTTGCCGTAGCGCGAGCGACCGGCGGTGTAGGAGAAGAAGGTGTCGGCGACCCGGACCCCGACCAGGCGCTCGCCCTCCTCCCCGGCGATCTTGCCGAGGGGGATCAGGTCGTCGCGGCGGGCCTCGAAGGTCTCAAGCGGCGGTGCGGGCGCCAGGAGCGCCCCGCAGCGCAAGACGTTCTCGGCGCGGCAGTTGGCGGTCGGCGGCTTGAGGAACCCGGCCAGCTCGCGGGCGGTGAGGATCATCCTCCGCGCCGGCCGGAAGTAGCCGGTGGCGGCGCGGCGGTCGAAGGCCCGGCGGCGCAGAGGCAGGTCGGACCCGAGGAACGCGACCCCCGGCAGCGCCAGGCCCGAGACCCGGAACCAGTTGCGATCGGCGAGCGGCTCGAACGCCGCCAGGAGTCGCTGCATCGCCAGCTTCGCCCGGCCCCGCTCGGGGGCGCGGGTCGAGATCAGCACCTGGGCCTCGAACAGCGAGCCGGCGTCGCGCAGCTTCGCGTCGAGGGCCTGGCCGGTCAGGCGGCGGTCGACCAGCTCGTCGGGCCGGGCGCGATCACGGCGGCGCTCACCATCAAGCAGATCCCCCCAGCGCGGTCGCTCCCGGTAGCGGCGGCGGGCCTCGCGCCGGAGGCGACGGCGAAGCCGGCCAGCGCGGTGGCCCCTCGCCGCCAGCAGATCGACACATACGCTCGCCTCCTCGCCGCGGGCGGGATCAAGGCCGGCCATCGCCGCGGCGAAGGGCTGCAGCGGGTCGGGATCGCCGGAGGGCCGGGCCAGCGGCTCGATGCTCGGGTGGGCCAGGATCAGCTCGGTTCGGACCGTCGTCGCCTCGCTGGCGGCGGGCGGCGGCTCGCCCTGCGCCTCCTCCGCGGATCGCAGCTCAACGCCCTCGAAGGCACCCAGCGCCCCGCGCAGCACCTCTGTCGCTCGGGCCGGCACTTCCATCAGGTAGACCAGCCGCCGCTCTCGGTCGCAGGCGAGGCTCACCCGCACGGCACTCGCGCGCCGTCGCCACCAGGCGGTGACGCTGCGTTCGCTGCCGGCGATCTGAGCAGCGAAGCTGAGGACGACGGCGGGCTCGGCGTCGAACTCATCGGCCGGCACGACGGCGACCGCACGCCGCGAGCGCAGAGCGCGGCGGGTGGCGATGAGGCGCTGTGCAGCCAGCGCGGAGGCGATAGCGATGGTGCCGAGCGCGAGGGGCGCCGCGGACTCGGCGAGTTCGAGGAGCCTCTCGAGCTGGATGCCGGATAGCGCCCGCCATGCAGCCAGGGCGAGGATGGCGGCGAAGATCGCCAGCATCGGCCGGGGATCAGAGCGATCAGGACGCCGGGTCACGTCCAGACCCCGATGTACGGGAGTGAAGTCGGCAAAACCCGGCCGCCGCGATCGGCGCCGTGGTGCCGGATGCGCCGCCCTCGGGGAGAAGTGATTGCGAGAAGCGAGGCGCCGGGCGAGGCGAGAAGCGAGGCGACGGGCGAGGCGACGCCGGCTGCGTGCCCTCGCCAGGCGGCCGAGCGATGAGGGCCCTCCTCGGCGATCAGGAAGCGGACGCGGTAGGCGTCACCGTGGTCACTGTAGCGGCGCAGGAATC
>DASZSJ010000120.1:0-3916 GCA_035548675.1 Solirubrobacterales bacterium | reverse complement strand
ACGCTGCCGTCGACGGGGTCGACGCCGAGCATCGCCGGGTTGAAGAACTGGCCGTTGGCCGAGCCGGGGGTGCCCCAGCCCGAGCCGATCTGGCCACCGCCTTTGGCGGCGGCGGGTTGGGCGGCGAGCGCCAGCAACGCCAGCAACGCGATCACCGCCAGCCCGATGCGACGGACGAAGGACATGCTCCCCAACCGACTCTCCATTGCGCGACCTTTCCGCTCGACTTTCATCATCAGCTCGGCGCGAATCCTCGCCCGGCGGAACCGCTCAGATGTGAAGATCGAAGGACCGCAGCGCTACAAATGTGTGAAAGGGCCGGGCTTGCGCCCGGCCCTTTCAGCGGTGCGACCGCGGAGCGGACGCCCTGTGACTCGGCTGCTGGCTAGAAGGCGATGTTTTTCGCTGCCTTCTGGGCGGCGCCGAGGACGTCGAACAGCGGGTTGCCCGAGCCCGGCAGGGCCGAGTAGTTGTTGCTGTTGATGGCCGTCTGACCGGCGGACTGGACCACGTACTCGTAGACGTAGTCGCGGACCGAGGTGGCGACCCCTTCGGTGTAGCCGACGGAGCCGTAGCTGTTCCAGACGACCGTGTAGGTCAGCGTGCACAGCGGGTACGCTTCGCCACCGACCGCGGGCTTCGCCGAGAACACCTGCGACCAGTCGAAGTCCAGGCTGCCGTTCAGTTTCGGCACCTGGTAGACCGCTTTGCTGCAGTTGGCGACGTTGCTGAGGCCCGGTTCACCGAAGGTGGCTTCGGAAGCGCCCTTCTGACCGTTGTTCTGCAGCGCCAGGATCCGGGTGTTGCCGGCTTTGTTGGCGATCGAGTCCGGCAGCGAGGCGTAGCCGATGCTGCCGCTGGTGGTGTTGACTTTTTTCACCAGTTCGCCGCCGCCGGTGCCGGTCGCGGTCACCACGGGGCTCATTTCCTGTTCCGGGCAGGTTTCCGGCCAGGAGATGTTCGGTTTACCGCCGGCGCCGATCGGCTCGAGCTGCTGCCAGGTCGCTTTTTTGCCCGCTTCGACCAGACCTTCGGAGCAGCGCAGCTGAGCGCCGTTCAGTTTGAACAGGTAGTTCTTGAACTGGTAGGTGGTGCCGGAGCCGTCTTTGCGGACGACGCGGGTGATCGGCGAGTTGCAGGCACCCGCGACTTCCTCTTCGGTCGTTTCGACTTTCGACCAGCTCCGGATCCGGCCTTCCATGATGCCGGAGAGGTTGGAGTTGGTGAGGAATTCGATGTTGCAGTTCGCCGGCGGGTTGGCGATCACCGCGATCGAGGTCTGGGCGACCGGGACCACGGCGACTTTGGCGCCGCCGGAGACGCTCTCCGCGTTGTTGATCTGCGCCGCGGTCGGGGCGTCGTCGGTGCTGCAGAAGGCGACCGCTTTGTTGATGCTGCCAGCCACGCCGTCGAAGTTCCAGGCGCTGATGCAGCCACCGGAGCCCGTCGATTCGTAGCTCACTTTCGGTTCCGTGCCTTTGCCGGTGCAGTCGGCGTTGAAGGCCGGGTTCCAGACTTCCTGCTGCGCGATTTTCTGCAGCGAGGCGCCGCGGCCGACGATGTTCGAGCCCGAACAGGTCGGAGCGGCGGAAGCGCTGCTCGAGTTGAACGCGCTGATGGCAAGGGCGAGCAGCACGCCCCCGGCGACCAACGCGACAAACGTGCGCAGGCTCACACGTTTATTGCTGAGTACAGCCGACATTGATCCTCCTTGGTGGAATGCCCGTTCTCTTTCGTCACGGGAGTCGGCTGCGATCCTGAAACTCAGCGTGCGGGTTCCTGTGAATCTCAGGGGAACTCAGGGTGAATTTGGTGCAACGCCGTTGTTGCAGCGACGTGAAGCTCGGTGCGCTGTGCACATCTTGTTCTCAGCCTGTTCACATCCGGCGCCCCCGGAGCGGAGATCGTGGCCCCTCGCCCGTCCTCCTCTGGCACCGCGCCATGTCGAACTCCGGTCCCGCATCCGCAAAGCAGCGCTCCCGCTCCCCGGAGACACGGGGGCAGACGGTCGCCGCGCGGCCACGCTCAGCCCCAGGCGAACTCGCGCCCGACCAGCTCGTAGAGGCGGCGGTTTTCGGCGGCGAAGCCGGCGGTCAGACGCTCGCGCAGGGCGGGCTCGATCGGCGCGTAGCTGCGGGCGTTGCGGGGGCTGGTGTCGCTCGGCGGCAGCGGCTCGAGGCCGAGGAACTCCTGGGTCTGGAGGACGACGCCGCGCGGGTCGGCGAAGAGGTCCTCGGCGGCGAGGACGAGGACGCGGTCGCGGTCGAAGCACTCCAGCCAGCGCTGCAGCTGGCCGACGTAGCGGCCGCGGGCGAGGTAGGAGTGGTGCTGGTGGCAGAAGGAGCGGTAGCGCGGCTCGGCCAGGATCCGCTCCTCCTCCCCGGCCAGGCGCTCGGCTTCGGCGGCGAGCGCCGCCTCGAAGGGCAGGGTCTCGAAGCCCAGCACCCGCTCGTGGTTGTGCTGGGAGAAGGCGCGGTCGATCGGGTCGCGCAGCAGCACGACCAGGCGGGCGCCGGGGACGACGGCGGCGGCGCGGCGCGCCGCCAGCGGGTGGAAGAGGTAGTACGGGGTCGCCTCGCCGGTGACGGTGCCGGGGCGGCGGCGGGCGAAGTGGGCCCGGTACCAGCTCGGCCCGCGCTCGAACTCGTGGTCGAGGAAGTGGACCTCCTTGCGGACCGGCGGCCGCACCGCCGGGTGCTGGCAGAGGTAGGAGAGCAGCGAGGTGGTGCCGGCCTTCTGGGCGCCGATCACGAGGAAGTCGGGCAGCGGCCGGTCGGCGGCGCTGGCGCGGCGCAGCGCGTGTTCGCCGGAGCGCCTGCCGCGGCCGAGGTAGCCCCTGCCGATCTCGATCGCCTTGCTCATCAGCGGGCGGAAAGGTACACGTCGCGATGACCTCCGTCCAGGACCCCCCGCGCCAGGACCCGCGCACCGTCGCCGAGGCGCCGCCCGCGATCAGCCTCGTCCGGGCAATGGTCTGGAACTGGTGGATCGTGCTGATCTGCGTCGTCCTCTGTGGCGGCGTCGGCGCCACCCTGGCGCTGGTCCGGACCGAGCAGTACACGGCGACCAGCCGCCTCGCGGTCGGCCGCATCGACATCACCTCGCCCGGCGCGCTCTCGGGCTTCGCCGTCGCCACCCAGGCGCTGGCCACCGGCTACAGCCGCACGGTCACCGCCAAGGCGGTCGCCGAAGAAGTCTCGAAGCAGACCGGGATCCCGGTCAAGGACGTGCAGAGCCACGTCGTCGCCACCCCGGTCGCCGAAAGCCCGGTCTTCAAGATCGAAGCGACCGCGCCCGACAGCAAGGAGGCGATCGCGCTCGCCAACCTCAGCGGCAAGGCGCTGATCCGCTACCAGACCGAGCTCAACCGCGACAACCCCGACAGCAAGCGCCTCTACGCCAGGTACCGCAAGGCGGTGGCGAAGGAAAAGAGCGCCGAGAAGGGGCTGGAAGCGGCCGAAACCGAAGTCGAAGACCGCCCGATCCCGCCGGTCGAAGACCAGCTCCAGCGCCAGCGGGCCGAGCTGGCCGCGGCGACGCTGCGCGCCGACGCCCTCGGCAAGGCCTACACCTCGAGCGTCCAGAGCCAGGTCGCGACCGACCTGATCCAGGTCATCTCCCCCGCCAACGACGCCAGCAGCGACCGCCGCTCGACCTTCTTCGTCTACACCTTCATCGGCCTGGTGATCGGGCTCGTGCTCGGCGGCGCCCTCTCCTACCTGCGGGAGTGGCGGCTCAGCGTCGGCTCGAGCGGTTGACCTTGCGCCCGCTCCCATCGGCATGCAGATCCATCTTCAAGACCTGCAGCCGCCGCCACGGGAACGAGGCCAGCAGCTCGCCGGGGTAGCGGCCTTCGAAGTAGCCCTCGGGGCCGGTGTAGGGGTTGACCGGGGCGGTCACCGGGTCCTGGGCGAAG
>DASZSJ010000119.1:0-3446 GCA_035548675.1 Solirubrobacterales bacterium | reverse complement strand
TAGGCAAGCGGCAGCGCTCGCACCGGCCCGGTGGCATCGCGGGGCTCGGCGTCTTCTTCGGCCAGGATCTCGGCGTCTACGTCGAGGTCGCTCACCGGTTCGACCCTAGCAACGCCCCAGGTCGCCTCCCGCGGGCCGCGCCGGAAACCCCGGAGCTTGCGCGTTTCCGGCCCGGCGCCGCGCCTACAGCGCCCGCTCGAACAGCCGGTACCGCTTGACGACCTTGCCGCCCATGCCTTCCATCGCCCGGTTCATCGGCTTGTTCGTCTCCAGGATCCAGCCCATGTCGCCGCCCTTGATCGCGCCCGGTTTCGCCGCCTCCTCGAGGTGGCGCAGGTAGAGCCCGGCGGCGACGCCGGTGTGGCGGTAGTCGTGCTTGACGCCGAGGGCGAAGACCCGCAGACGGTCGATCTTGCGCTTCTCGCGCAGGAACGTGACCCAGCCGAAGGGCAGCAGCCGCCCGTTCAGCTGCGCCATCACCTGGTTGATGTCGGGCAGGGTCAGCGCCGCCCCGACGACCTCCTCGCCCTTCACCGCCATGTAGGCCCAGTTCTCGTCCAGCACCTGCTTCAGGTTCTTGGCCTGGAACTCGACCTCGGCGTCGGTGATCGGGACGAAGCCCCAGTTGTCGCCCCAGGCCTCGTTGTAGACGTCCATGAAGCGCGCCACCTCGCCCGCCATGTCGCGCTTGTTCATCTTGCGGATGACGATGCCTTCGTCCTCCAGCGCCTTCTTCGCCGCGGCGTGGATCGCGGGGTCGAACTGCTCGCCGCCTTTCAGCTCGCCGAAGTTCAGTTCCCAGATCAGCACGTCCATCGCCTTCTCGAAGCCCTCGGCCTCGATCAGGCCGCGGTAGTAGGGCGGGTGCCAGGGCTCGAGGATCATCGGCCGCCGCTCGAAGCCCTCGATCAGGATCCCGATCTCGTCGTTGGTGGTGAAGTCCATCGGCCCGAGGACGCGGTTGCGGCCGTGGCCCGCCGCCCACTCGCAGGCGGCCTCGAGCAGCGCCACGGCGACCTCACGATCATCGACCGTCTCGAAGAACCCGAACATCGCGTCGCTGCCGCCCTGGAACTCGTCCCAGCGGCGGTCGAGGTGGGCGCTGATCCGCCCCACCGGCTCGCCGTCGCGCTCGGCGATCAGCAGCTCGGCCTCGCCGTGCTCGAACCACGGGTTCTTGCCCGGGTCGAGGAACGCCATCCGCTCGAAGACCAGCGGCGCCACCCAGAACGGGTGCTCGCGGTGCACCGCGAAGGGCACCTTGACGAACCGCTTGCGCTCCCGCCGCGACCTCACCGGCCGGATCGTCACGCTTCCCATGGGGCGGCAACCTACACTTCCCGGGAGATGAGCGAGACGGCGAAGGCCCCCGTCGACGTCTTCGACAAGGCCCGCAACCACGATCGGCGCGAGCAGCTCGAAGCCGCCAAAGAGCACGACCTGCTCCCCTACTTCCGCCTGCTCACCTCGCAGGCCGGCCCGGTGGTCGAGATGGAGGGTCGGGAGACGATCATGCTCGGCTCCAACAATTACCTCGGGCTGACCGGCGACGAGCGGGTCAAGCAGGGCGCCCGCGACGCGCTGGAGACCTACGGCACCGGCGTCACCGGCTCGCGCCTGCTCAACGGCACCACGCCGCTGCACCTCGAGCTCGAGGCCGAGCTGGCCGACTGGATGGGGACCGAGGAGGCGATCGTCTACACGACCGGCTACCAGTCGAACGTCGGCTGCATCGGCACCATCCTCGGGCCCGGCGACACCGTCGTCTGCGACTCCGGCGACCACGCCTCGATCCTCGACGGCTGCCGCCTCGCCGGCGCCAAGCTGCGCCCCTTCCGCCACAACCGCATGGACAAGCTGGAGAAGATGCTGCAGCGCGCGGCCGAGGACGGCGGCGGCGTCCTCGTCGTCGTCGACGGCGTCTTCTCGATGGAGGGCGACGTCTGCGACCTGCCGCGAATCGTCGAGCTCTGCCAGGCCCACGGCGCCCGCCTGATGGTCGACGAGGCCCACGGCGCCGGTGTCCTCGGCGCCCGCGGCGCCGGCGCCAGCGAGCTGTTCGGGCTGGAGGACCGGGTCGACCTGCGGATGGGCACCTTCTCCAAGAGCCTCGCCTCCTGCGGCGGCTTCATCGCCGGCCCCGCCGACGTGATCGAGTACCTGCGGATCTCCTCGCGCTCGTTCATCTTCAGCGCCTCCGCCGTCCCCGCCGCGGTCGGCGCCGCCCTGGCGGCGCTGCGCGTGATCCGCAGCGAGGGCCCGCAGCTGTTCGAGCGCCTGCTCGCCAACGCCGAGTACCTGCGCGAGGGCCTGCGCCACCTCGGCCTCCAGGTGATCGAGCCGGGGACACTGCCCGACGGCACCGTGGCGACGACGCCGGTCGTGCCGGTGATGGTCGGCGACGACTGGCAGGCGGTGCTGCTCTGGAAGGCGCTGTTCGACGCCGGCGTCTACACCAACGTCGCGATCCACCCGGCGGTCCCGCCCGGCGGCGCGCTGCTGCGCACCAGCCTGATGGCGACCCACGAGCGCGAGCACCTCGACGCGGCGCTGGGGACGATCGCGCGGACGATTGCCGACTTCCCGGACCTTCCGCGCTCCTGAGCGGAGGTAACGAGACTTTGACATCCCCCGTCGTGGGTAGTTTCAGGCTTGTCCGAATCGGGACAAGGCGAGGGATGTGTCGAAATTGTTGCTCTTAGCGACCGGCCGACCCTTCATTTTGTCCACGGCGGGTTGACGGCCACCACCCCGGAGACGTAGCTTGGCCCCCTCGCTGCACTCCCGGGCGGGGCGCTCGGAGAAGTGACGAGAAGGTCCTCCGGCGAAGGCCGCGGAGCCATCCGGGAACGCGGCGAGAAACCCAGTTAACCGATTCCTTGAAGGGAGGAGTCCAGTGGACGCTGCCGCAACGGCACCCGCAACGACGATCGCATCAGAGGTGGAGGCTCCGCAGCACATGCGGGCTCTGGAACGAGCCAACCGGGTCCGGCTCGCCCGAGCGGAGCTGAAGCGCGCGATTGCGCGGGGCGACACCGACGCGTCGGACGTCGTCCGCAACTGCCCCTGGGAGACCGAGAGCATGACGCTCGCCGAGCTGCTGACCAGCCAGCGCCGCTGGGGCCGGACGCGGGCGCGCAAGTTCCTGATGCCGCTGTCGCTGAACGAGAACAAGCAGCTGGGGACGCTCACCGTCCGGCAGCGCACGCTCCTCTCCGCCGAGCTCTCCCAGCGCTCGTCCAGCCGCAGCGAGGTCCTGGCCTAGCTCCGCCGCCCTGGCGCCGCACCCGGCGAGAACGCACTTATGCCCGCATAGCGAGCACAAGTGCGTTCTCGGCTCGCATCTCTGCGGGACCGATCATCTAGGGGGAGGGATTGGCGAAACCCCCGCGCCCGCCCGGCGGCGGCGGACACGGCGCGGGGCGGCGTCCTCGGTCGCCCAAATA
>DASZSJ010000118.1:0-16408 GCA_035548675.1 Solirubrobacterales bacterium | reverse complement strand
CGGGCCTCCGGGGCGCCCACGCTCTAACCGCCGACGGCTCGGCGTCGCCGCCGGCCTCGCGATCGTCTTCCTCGGCGTCGCCGCGATCGCGGCGCTCGCCTATCGCCACTTCCACCGCGAGGACCCGCCGCCGCCGGTCGTCCTGAGGACGATCACGGTGACCGTTCCCGAGGGGCAGAGCCGCGCCCAGACCGCCGCGCTGGCCCGCGAAGAAGGCCTGCGCGGCAGCTACGAGAAGGCGAGTGTGCGCTCCAGGTTCCTTAATCCGGCCAAGTACGGCGGCGCCGGTGCGAAGGACCTCGAGGGATTCCTCTTCCCGGATACCTTCGAGCTGGAAAAGCACGCCAGCGCCGCCGATCTGGTCCAGCTGCAGCTGGAAGACTTCAAGCGGCGGATCAAGGGCGTCGACATGGGCTACGCCCGCTCCAAGAACCTGACCGCCTACGACGTGCTGACGATCGCCTCGATGGTCGAGGACGAGGCGGGCCTGGCGAGCCAGCGCAAGCTGGTCGCGGCGGTCGTCTACAACCGCTTGCACGAGGGCATGCCGCTCGGCATCGACGCGACGACCCGTTTCGCCACCGGCAACTACACGAAGCCGCTGACCGAATCCGAACTGGCGATCGACTCGCCCTACAACACGCGCACCAACGTCGGCCTGCCGCCGGGGCCGATCAACAGCCCCGGCCTCGCCTCGATCGAAGCGGCCGCCCATCCGGCCAAGGTCGACTACCTCTTCTACGTGGCCGAACCGGGCGCCTGCAACAAGCTCGCCTTCTCCAAGACCGAAGCCGAATTCGAAGCGGACGTTGCCCGCTACAACTCAGCTCGCGAAGAAGCCGGCGGCAATTCGCCGGACAGCTGCGGGGGGTAGGGGTGAAACGGCTCGCCGTCCTCGGCTATCCGGTCGGCCACTCGCGCTCGCCGGCGATGCAGGGGGCGGCGCTGGCCGAGCTGGGCCTGGGCGAGGAGTGGAGCTACGAGGCGATCGAGGTCGCGCCCGACGCCTTCGAGGAGCGCGTGCGGGCGATGCCGGGCGAGGGGTTCGTCGGCGCCAACGTCACCGTGCCGCACAAGAGCGCGGCGCTGGCGCTGGCCGACGAGCTCTCGGAGACCGCACGTGAGATCGGCGCCGCCAACACGCTCGTCTTCACGGATGGGGAGGAGCTCGCCGCCGGCGGGTCCGGTGGGGTCGTCATCCGTGCCGAGAACACCGATGCGGAGGGCCTGCTGCGGGCGCTGCCGGGATCGCCGCGCGGGCGCCGCGCCCTCGTGCTCGGCGCCGGCGGCGCGGCCCGCGCCGTGGTCTGGGCGCTGCTGCGCGAGGGCGCCGCGGTCGCGGTCTGGAACCGCACCGCGCTGCGCTCCCGGCACCTCTGCGAGGAACTGGGCGGGGAGCCCGTCGACGCTCCCGACCAGCGCGCCTACGAGCTGATCGTCAACACCACCGCGGTCGGGCTGGCCGGCGAGGACCCGTTCGCGGAGCTCCCCCTGGTGCCGCACGCGTTCGCGGCCGGGCAGACGGTCGTCGACATGGTCTACGGCGGCAGCGAGCCGACCGCGCTGCTGCGCGCCGCCGGCGCGGCCGGCGCGGAGACCGTCGAGGGCATCGAGATCCTCGTCCAGCAGGGCGCCCTCTCGCTCGAAATCTGGACCGGCCGCCCGCCCCCCCTCGAGACCATGCGCGCCGCCGCCCGCAGCTAACCGCCACCCCCCCAACCGCTGACTTCGCCTTTTCAGGGGCATACGGGGTCACAAACGCGAAGTCAGCTGGCGGTCCTGCTGCTCGGTCCGCCGATAGCCTTGCGGGCAGGATGAGCGGGTTCAGGTTCACAACGGCGGGGGAGTCGCATGGGCCGGGGCTGGTCGCCGTCGTCGAGGGGATGCCGGCCGGGCTCGAGCTCGACCGCGAGGCGCTCGACCGCGACATGGCGCGGCGCCAGCTCGGCCACGGCCGCGGCGGGCGGATGAAGATCGAGACCGACACGGTGGAGGTCCGCTCCGGCCTGCGCCACGGTCGCACGCTCGGCAGCCCGATCGCGATCCTCGTTGCCAACCGCGACTACGCCAACTGGGAGGAGCGGATGAACCCCTGGCCGGTCGACGCGGAGGTCGACGAGGTCCACCTGCCGCGCCCGGGTCACGCCGACCTGGTCGGTGCCCAGAAGTACGGCCACTCCGACATCCGCAACGTGCTCGAGCGCGCCAGCGCGCGCGAGACCGCCGCCCGCGTCGCCGCCGGCTCGATCGCGCGCGGCTTCCTCACCTCCCTCGGCGTCAGCGTCCACAGCCACGTCACCCAGATCGCCTCGGTCAGGGCGCCCGAGCGTCCCGACCTTGGCCCCGACGACTTCGCCGCCGTCGATGAGGACCCGGTGCGCTGCCTCGACGCCGAGGCGAGCGCGGCGATGGTCGAGGAGATCAACCGCCTGCGCAAGGCCAACGAGAGCCTCGGCGGCAGCTTCGAGGTGCGCGCCTTCGGCCTCGTGCCGGGGCTTGGCTCGCACGTCTCCTGGGAGGACCGGCTCGACGGCCGGCTGGCCGGCGCCGTCGCCTCGATCCAGTCGGTCAAGGGGGTCGCGATCGGCGAGGCCTGGGACGTCGCCGGGCGCCCCGGCTCCGAGGCCCACGACGAGATCTTCTGGTCGGAGCAGCGCGGCTACTTCCGCGAGACCAACCACGCCGGCGGCCTCGAGGGCGGCATGACCAACGGGTTGCCGCTCTCGGTGCGCGCCGCGATCAAGCCGATCTCCACCCTGACCAAGCCACTGCGCTCGGTCGATACCGAGAGCAAGCAGCCGGCGCAGGCGCTGCGCGAGCGCACCGACTCGACCGTGGTGCCCGCCGCGGCGGTCGTCGCCGAGGCGATGGTCTGCCTCGTCCTCGCCCGCGCCTACCGCGAGAAGTTCGGTGGCGACCACATCGACGACGTGCACGCCGCCGTCGCGGCCTACAGGCAGAGGATCGATTGGCGGGATTGATCGAGACCGGGCCGCCCCCGGACGCGGGAGCGCGGCCGCGAGATCGCCGGTCGTGATGGGCGCGCCCGCGCGGGAGCGGAGGAGGCGGCCCGCGATGGTCTTCATCGGCTTCATGGGCGCCGGCAAGAGCACGGCGCTGGCGGCGGCGCGCGACGCCGGCCTGGAGGCGGTCGAGACCGACGCCCTGCTGGAGGAGAAGGCGGGGATGACGATCCCCGAGTTCTTCGCCGAGTTCGGCGAGGAGGCGTTCCGGGCGCTGGAGGAGGAAGTCGTCGGCGCGGTGCTCGAGTCCGCCGACGGCGGCGCGATCGCGCTCGGCGGCGGCAGCGTGCTCTCCGCGCGCGTGCGGTCGGCGCTCTCCCGCCACATCGTCGTCTGGCTGCAGGTCGACGCGCGCGAGGCCTGGCGCCGGATCGCCCGCAGCGACCGGCCGCTGGCCGGGAACGCCGAGGAGGTCGCCCGCCTGCTCGACGAGCGCCTTCCGTTCTACGAGTCGCTTGCCGACGCGATCGTGCCGGCGGGCGAGCGCAGCCTGATCACCCGCGCGATGCCCTCGCTCCTCGCCCTGACCGAGATGCCGGGCGGCACCAGGATGCTCTGGGCGGAGAGCGAATCGGGCGAGTACCCGGTCTTCGTCGGGCCCGGAGTGCTCGGTGCGGGGCCCTGGCCCCTGCCGGGCGAGCGCTGCTGCATCACCGACAGCACCGTCGGCCCGCTCTACGCCGAGCGCCTGGCGCCGCTGGCGGCGACGATCGAGGTCCCGCCCGGCGAGTCGGCGAAGACGATGGCCGAGGCCGAGCGCGTGCTGCGCGAGATGGCGCGCCTGGGCATGACCCGCGGCGACCACGTCGTCGCCCTCGGCGGCGGCGTCGTCGGCGACCTCGCCGGCTTCTGCGCGCACCTCTACCAGCGCGGCGTGCCGGTGGTCCAGGTGCCGACCACCCTCGTCGCCCAGGTCGACTCCGCCTACGGCGGCAAGACCGGCGTCGACCTGCCCGAGGGCAAGAACTACGCCGGCGCCTACCAGCTGCCCGCCGCCGTGCTCGCCGACACGGGCACGCTCGCCACCCTGCCGCGCGAGGAGCTCGGGGCTGGCTTCGTCGAGCTATTGAAGACCGGCCTGCTCGCCGGGGGCGGGCTCTGGGAGCGGGTGCGGGCGCTGGAGGAGCTCGACCCCGCCACGCTGGCGGATCTCGTCTTCGCCTGCGCCCGCTACAAGTGCGAGGTCGTCGCCGCCGACGAGCGCGACGCGGGGCTGCGGGCCGTGCTCAACCTCGGCCACACGGTCGGCCACGCGATCGAGGCGGCGAGCGGCTACGAGCGCTATCGCCACGGCGAGGCGGTCGGCCTTGGCCTGTTGGCGGCGCTGCGGCTTTCTGACGCCCCCGAGCTGCGCGAGGAGGTCGGGACGATCCTCGCCCGCCACGGGCTGCCGGTCGGGCTCGATCCCGCGATCGAGTCCGACCCCGTGCTCGACGCCCTGCAGCGCGACAAGAAGCGCACCGCCGAGGGGGTCGGCTTCGTCCTCCTCGCCGAGCCCGGCGAGCCGCGCACGGGGCAGTTGGTCGATGCGGCTAAGGTGCGGGCGGCCGTGGAGGAGCTCTACCGGTGACCACGTCGCACAACCGCGTCGCCGTCCTGCACGGCGTCAACTTCGACGTGCTCGAGCGGCGTGACCCGGAGATGTACGGGGGGCTCTCGCTCTATGAACTGGAGGCGAAAGTGCAGGGCTGGGCCCGCGCGCTGGGGCTGGAGGCGATCTTCTTCCAGACCAACTCCGAGGGCGAGTTCTGCGAATACCTGCACCGGGTGCCCGAGCTGGCCGACGCGGCGATCGTCAACGCCGGCGCCTGGAGCCACTACAGCCGCGCGATCGCCGACGCGCTCGACGTCGCCGGCGTGCCCGCGGTAGAGGTGCACCTCTCCAACGTCGAGGGGCGGGACGAGTGGCGCAAGTTCTCGGTCTTCGAGGGACTGGTCCTGGCCAAGGTCTTTGGCAAGGGCCCCGACGGCTACCGCGAGGCGCTGGAGCTGCTGGCTCGCGAGCTCGGCGCAGGCTCGTCATGATCTTCCGGTGCGCCTTTTCACCCCTATTCGGGGATAAAGCGCACCGGAATGGGCGGTCGTGAGCTCGCGCGGTGATCGGCTCGCGGGGTTGGTGGCCGAGCGCGAGCTCGACTGCTTCCTCGTCACCGACCTGGTCAACGTCGGCTACCTGACTGGCTTCGGCGGCACCAACGGCGCCTGCGTCTGTGGCGCCGAGCAGCGCGTCTTCCTCACCGACTTCCGCTACACCGAGCGCGCCGAGGCCGAGGTCGAGGGTTGGGAGGTGGTCACGGTCACCGACGACTGGCTGGGTGGGATCGCCGCGTGCCTGTCCGGCAAGGCGGGCTTCGAAGACCACCACATGGCGGTGCGCACGCTGAAGCGCCTGGAGGAGAAACTGCCGGAGGCGGTTGAGCTTGAGGGCGCGGGGGGGACGGTCGAGACGCTGCGCCGGGTCAAGGACGAGGTCGAGCTGTCCGCGATCGCCGCCGCCGCCGAGCTCGCCGACGAGGTCTGGCGCTTTGCGCTCGATCGCGGCCTCGTCGGGCGGACCGAGCTCGACGTCGCCCGCGCCGCCGAGGCGCGCATGCGCGAGCTCGGCGCCGAGCCCTCCTTCCCGACGATCGTCGCCGCCGGTCCCAACGGGGCACTGCCGCACGCCGAGCCGGGCGAGCGTGAGATCGGCCGCGGCGAGCTGGTCGTCTTCGACATGGGCGCCAAGCTCGACGGCTACTGCTCCGACGGCACTCGCACCTTCGCCACCGGCGAGCCCGGGGAGGAGGCCCGCGCCGTCTACGCGACCGTGCTCGAGGCGCAGGAAGCAGCGCTGGCCGCGGTCAAGGACGGTGCCAGGGGCGAGGACGTCGACGGCGTCGCCCGCGAGCTGATCGCCGCCGCCGGCCACGGCGAGCGCTTCGGCCACGGGCTCGGCCACGGCGTCGGGCTCGAGGTGCACGAGGAGCCGCGCGTCTCACAGCGCTCCGAGGACGTGCTGGCGGCGGGCGAAGTGGTGACGATCGAGCCCGGCATCTACCTCCCCGGCCAGCTCGGCGTTCGCATCGAGGACCTCGTCGTCGTCACCGCCGACGGCCACCGCAACCTCTCCGGCCTCCCCAAGGACCTCCAACTCGTCGACTGATTTGAACTGCATCAAATTCTCACCCTGGCAGGGTGAGAATTTGATGCAGTTCGGTTGGGTGGCTGCAGGGTTAAGCGCGTTTGCGCGGTCGGCCGATGTGGCGGGCGTGACGACCACGAAAGACAGCCTGCGCGACGCGCGGCGCGAGCGCCTGCTCGACATGGAGCAGCGGGTGCGACGCTACCGTGCGGCCTGCTTCGCGATCCTCGCCCTGGCGCTTGCCTCGGCCGGGCCCGAGGTGGGCTGGCTCTGGCTGCTGCCACTCGCGGCTGGCTTTGCCGGCTTTGCCGTCGCCGATCGCTTCATGCGGTCGAGCGAGCGCCCCTGGCTCTGGGTCGCCGCGGCCTGGGGTGCCCTGCCGCTGCTGCTCGGCGGCGCGGTGATCGCCACCGGCGGCCCGACCAGCCCGGTGCTGATGTGGTTCGCGCTGCCCGCCGTCACGCTCGGAGCCCGCTTCGACCCCTGGGGGATTGTGGTCGGGACGGCCTACCTCGTCGCGGTCTTCCTGCTCAGCACGGTCGCCGTCGACCCCGCCAGCGCTTCGGAGCACAGCCAGACCCTGGTTGCCGCGGTCGCGCTCGTGCTCAGCACGGTCACCCTCTCCGGCGCCCTGGTCGAGTCCGACCGGGCCTACCGGCGGCGCTCGACCCTCGACCCCCTGACCGGCCTACTCAACCGCAACGCGCTCGAGCAGCGCCTGACCGAGCTCGACGGCGTGCCCTGCGACGGAGCCAAGGGGCAGTCGCACGCCCTACTGCTCTGCGATCTCGATCACTTCAAGCGGGTCAACGACCGGCTCGGCCACGCCGCCGGCGACGCCGTACTCCAGGACGTTGCCTACACGATGCGGGCGGCGCTGCGGGCGGGGGACTCGATCTACCGCATCGGCGGCGAGGAGATCCTCGTCGTCCTGCCGGGCGCCAGCGAGGAGGACGCCGTGGGAATCGCCGAGCGGCTGCGCCGGGCGGTGCGCGAGCGCCGTCCCGCCGGCGTCGGCGTGACGATCAGCATCGGCGCGGCGGTGACCAAGCCAAGCGCGGTCAACACCGACGACCTCGTGGCCCGCGCCGACGCCGCGCTCTACTCGGCCAAGGCCGGTGGCCGCGACCGGGTCTTCGTGGCTAACTGAGGCCGCTCAATAGAAAACGGGACCGGGAAGGCACTTGATCTCTCCCAAGTCGCCGCGATTCTCATGTCGAGCACAGCACCGTGCGACCACTGAGGCGGGGATAACCGGAACCATTAGGGAGGCTGTGAAGATGCGCCGAACTCATTTGAAGATCCTCTGCCTGTCCTTGCTTGCGCTCGGTAGCGTTCTGGCCGCGAGCGCTTCGCCTGCACAGGCTAAATGGTCGCCATTACGGAATAAATTCTTGACCACAACTGTGAATGTCAACGTCGAGCTGCCCACCGCAGAGCTTTTAGTCCCGGAATTGGGAATTGCCATCCACTGCGACTTTGCCAATAACGCGTGGATATACGCGGAACTCAACGGTGGCAGCACCACCCTGGAAGGTTTTACGTTTGCAGATTTCCACTCTTGCAGCGACTTAAACTTCGGAGAAGTTTGCAATGTCTCCTCCGTCGGATTTCTATCGGGAGACATTCAACTGTCGGACTTCGGAGACTTTACGATGGCTGGAGAAAAAGTCTTCTTCAGCACGGCGGGTTTCGAACTCGGGAACATCGTGTACAGCGGGGAAGAATGCCCGTTGGTCGAAATCGATGGAAGGGTGAGGGGCTCAATGTCCTTCGAGTTTTCGAATCCGTTAGCAGACAGCACGTCAAAGACCGCTACCTTGGTAAAACAAGAACTTTCCTTCGGTGAAAGTCCAGCGGAATTTCACGATGGCGATGTTTTGCCGGGACCCATCGCGGGCACTGCGACCGATTGGGACGGCAGCACCTGGGCACTGCATTTAGTGGGCTTATAGCCTGAGGCCCCTAGCGCGTGGCTCGCGTCATTGGCGGCGCGAGCCAACTGCTCCCGCGGCACGCTCGCCGATTCGCCCGGGGGCTCAGCGGCCGAGGTCGACGTCCACGCTGAGCCGCCGGGCGAAGGCGGCGATCAGCTGCACGGTCGCCTCGACGTCGGCGAGGTCGACCATCTCGACCGGCGAGTGCATGTAGCGGAGGGGGATCGAGACGAGGCCGGTGGGGATCCCCGAGCGGGAGAACTGGATCCCGTCGGCGTCGGTGCTGGTCGAGCTGCCGGTGGCGCCCACGGTGTGCTCGATCCCGGCCTCCTTCGCCGTCTCGACGAGCAGTTCGAAGAGCTTGGGGGAGAGGGTCGCGCCGCGGTAGATCACCGGGCCCGAGCCGAGTGCGTGGCTGCCCAGTTCCTTCTCGTCGATGCCGGGCGCGTCGGTGGCGTGGGTGACGTCGACGACGATCGCCAGGTCGGGCTCGACCTTGAAGGCCGAGGTGCGAGCGCCGAAGAGCCCGATCTCCTCCTGGACCGCGGCGATCGCGGCGAAGCTCCCCTGCAGCCCGCCCTGCTCGTGGCAGCGGCGCAGCGCCTCCAGCGCCACGTAGGCGCCAAGCCGATTGTCCATCGAGCGCGAGACGGTGCGCCCGCCGATCAGGCCCAGGGGCTCGGTGGCGATGACGACGGGGTCGCCGACCCTCACCCTCGCCTCCGCCTCCTCGCGATCGGCGGCGCCGATGTCGATGTGCAGCGACTTCATCTCGACGACCTTCTTGCGCTGGTCGGCGTCGAGCAGGTGCAGCGGTTTGCGCCCGACCACGCCCAGCACCGGTCCGTCCGGCCCCTGGATCTCGACCCGCTGCCCGACGAGGATCTGCGGGTCCCAACCGCCGATCGGGGCGAACCAGAGGATGCCCTTTTCGTCGATGTGGCGGATTACGAGCCCGATCTCGTCGATGTGGCCGACGACGGCGAGCAGCGGCGCCGCCTCGCCGATCCGCGCCACCGAGGAGCCGATGCCGTCGGCCGAGAGCTCCGCAAAGGAAGCCTCCTCACGCCAGGCCGCGGCGGCCTGCGCCTCGTAGCCGGAGGGCCCGGGGGCTCGCAGGAGTCTGTCGAGTACTCGGGGGGTTTCGCTCATCGCAGGAGCGGCAGTATGTCGATTCGAACAAGCGTCCGCTTTTTGCCGGAACGAATACGGTTACGAGCGTGACTTCCAGGCCAATAGTCGCCCTGGTGACCGGCGCCTCCAGCGGGATCGGCGAGGCGACTGCGCGTCGGCTCGCGCGCGAGCCCGGCACCGAGCTGATTCTCGTCGCCCGCCGCGAGGAGCGCCTGCGGGCCCTGGCCGAGGCGCTGCCCTGCGAGGCGAGCCACGTCGCCGTCGACCTCACCGCGGAGGATGCCCCGGAGCGCGTCCGGGCCCACGTCGAGGAGCGCGGCGGGCGGCTGACCCTCCTGGTCAACAACGCCGGCGCCTCCTGGCGCGCCAACTTCGCCGAGGGCGGCCACGCCAACGTGCAGCGCCACATGGAGCTCAACTTCGACGCGGTCGTGCGTCTGACCGAGGCGCTGCTGCCGGCTCTGCGTGCCTCGGCCCCGAGCGCGATCGTCAACGTCGCCAGCACCGCCGGCCGCGTCGCCCGCGGTCGCACCGGCTCCTACTCCGCCAGCAAGTTCGCCCTGGTCGGCTGGACCGACTCGCTCTACCTCGAGGAGCGCTCCCACGGCGTCCACGTCGGCCTGGTCCTGCCCGGCTTCATCGCCACCGAGGGCTTCCCGGCGACCGAGCTGCGCGAGAGGGCGATTACCCGCTGGGTCGTCTCCAGGCCGGAGAAGGTCGCCGAGGCGATCTTCGAGGCTGGCCCCGGTGGCAAGGCCGAGCGTTACGTGCCGCGCGGCTACGCCCTGGCAGCGGTGGCGCGGATCGTTGCCCCGGGGCTGGTGCGCCGGGTGCTGGCCGGCGGCTCCGCCAGCGCTCTGACGACGAGCACCGGGGCCGAAGCCAAGTAGCCCACCCCTTCCGGTGCGCCTTTGCTCCGATATGGGTGGGTAAAGCGCACCGGAACGCCACTGTGCGGGGCGCTCAGGTGAACCGCGAGGCGGTGAGCCGGCAGTAGTGGAATTTGAAGGCAAAGCCGAAGTTGTTGGCGGCGTTGCTGGCCCGTTCGACCCGGATCTGTTCGTGCGCGGCCTTGATTTCCTCACCCGCCTTCAGCGCGACGCCGAGCTTGCGCAGCTTTTCCCTGACGACGCCGAGCTGCTTGAACCACTTGACCAGGCGGACGTCGTCGGCCGCGGGACGGGGCACCGCGGCGATTTTCTGCACGCTTTTGCCGAAGACGACGGAGGCGTGGATGAATTGCGCGCCCGCCTGGCGCATCTTGGCCGGGTTGCGGCTCTTGGCCCTCTCCTTCGCGTTCTCGAGGATCCGCTGGTTGGCTTCCGTGTTCGCTTTGCAGATCGGCTCGACCTGTTCGACGTACTGTTGCCGCGTCGGCTCTTCGGCGCTCGCCGCCGTGACTGCCCCGAGCGCCAGGACGGCGACGAGAGCAACGATTGTGAGGACCCCCTTCATTCCCTGCGAGCACGTTAGCCGATCACTCAGCGCGCTCTTGTTGAGCTGCCGAGAAGCCGCCGCGCCAGCTCGCTTCTCTAGGATTCGCCGCCGTGATCAGCACCAACGAATTCCGCAACGGGTCCCACATCGAGATCGACGGGAAGATCTTCCGCATCATCGAGTTCCAGCACGTCAAGCCGGGCAAGGGCGGGGCGTTCGTGCGCACCAAGCTGCGCAAGATCGATGACGGCTCGGTGCAGGACAAGACCTTCCGGGCCGGCGAGAAGTTCCGGCCGGTGCGGACCGAGTCGCGCAAGATGCAGTACCTCTACGACTCCGGCGACGCCGCGGTCTTCATGGACACGCGCGATTACGAGCAGATCGAGATCCCGCGTGAGATCGCCGGCGAGGCGATGCAGTGGGTCCTGCCCAATGCCGAGGTCGATGTCCTATTCGTCGACGAGCGGCCCAGCGACGTCCAGGTCGCCAGCGCGATCGACATGAAGGTCACCCAGACCGAGCCGGGCGTCAAGGGCGACACCGCCTCGGGCGGCGGCAGCAAGCCGGCCACGCTCGAGTCCGGCGTCGTCGTCCAGGTGCCGCTCTTCATCGAGGAGGGCGAGACGATCCGGGTCGACACCCGCAGCGGCGAGTACGTCTCGCGGGCCTGAGCCCGCGCCGCGCTCCGGTTCAACGCGCACCGCGCTCCGGTTCATCCGCCGCCGCCCCCCCAACGTGGCTGGAAAGTCGCGCTCAGCTGTGGTACATGTCAGGTGCCTCCACGGTACTTTGGAGGCACTCCTCCATCGAGCAAACAGGGAGATCCAGTCATGCAAGAGCACAGCAGGGCGGCGCGTGCGCTGCTCGTCGCCGTTATGGCGCTCATTCTGAGCGCCGTCCTCGCCGGCCCGGCGGTTGCCGCCCCGGCTTGGAGGTTCAACGGGGAAGAACTGAAAGGCACGGAGACGATCCTCGGCGGGGCCGAAAAAAGCGGCCTCACCGCGTGGGGGTTCACGACCACCTGCGACAACTTCCTCTACGAAGTGGAAATTTGGAATAGCTCGGGGACGGGCAAGGGGAACGTCACCGATCTGCCGCTGTTCAATTGCTATACGAACAGCATCTGCACGGTCGAAGCGATCGAAGCCGAATCGTTCCCCTGGCCCGCCGAACTGACCACCATCGGCGGCAGCAATTACATGAAGGTCAAAGGGGTCGACGTCTGGATCCTCTATGGCGGCTGGTTTTGCCCGCTGTGGGGCGTCTGGGCGCACGTCACCGGATCGGCCGGCGGCATCGTCAGCAACGCGACCGAAAGCGCGACGTTTAGCTCCTCGAGCTTCAAAGCGACCGGTACCGAACTGAGGGCACTCGGCTCGTCGGTCGAATGGAACGGGTTCTTCCCGGCCGAAGCGTTCGAAACGCACAGGGAAGAGTCGATCAGCGTTTCCTAGCCAGGTCCGGGAGGGAGGCGGACGCCGCGAGGGCCCGGCGTCCGCTTCCCTCGTCGGTGGCCGCTGCTCTTCGTGCCGCCCCGTCGGCCGCGCCCGACCGCCCGAAGCGGCAGAATGGCCCCATGCGCCGATCCGACCAGCGCCGCGACGCTGTCTTCGCCTGCTACCAGCGTGACGTCACCGGCCGTCCGCTCGCCGAGCTCGTCGCCGAGTCGCGGCCGTTCACGCGTGAGCTGGCCGCCGGCGTCGAGGCGCACCGCGAGGAGCTCGACGCGCAGATCGCCGCCCACGCGAAGGGCTGGGAGCTGGAGCGGATCGCGCCGCTGGAGCGCAACCTGATGCGGGTGGCGCTGTACGAGATCGAGCACTCCGACGACGTGCCGACCGAGGTGGCGATCGACGAGGCGATCGAGATCGCCAAGGAGTACTGCGGCGCCGACGCCCCGGGCTTCGTCAACGGCGTGCTCGGCGCGATCGCCCGCGAGCGCGAGGGGACGCCGACGTGAGCGGCGGGGGATCGTCTCGATGAGCCGCCTGCGCGACATCGCTGAGCGGTTGCAGGCGATCGCCGCTGAGCTGGGGGCCGAGGCGCTCGACGACGCGCGCGCCGCGGCGCTGGCGGAGGAGGCCGCCGAGCTCGCCGCCGAGGCGGTCGGGGAGACCAATCGAAGCTTGCGCGAGTCGGAGGATTGACCTACCCGGAGGAGCTGCGCGAGCTGGTCGACGCCGAGCTCGGGGGGCTCGCCTTTCCGGGGCCGGAGCCGACCGCTGGCCTGGTCGAGGCGATGCGCTACTCGCTGCTGGCCGGCGGCAAGCGGGTGCGGCCCGTGCTCGCCCTCGCCACGGCCCGCGCCCTCGGTGCCGAGCCGCGGCGTTTCCTGCCGATCGCCTGTGCGATCGAGCTGATCCACACCTACTCGCTGATCCACGACGACCTGCCGGCGATGGACGACGACGAGCTGCGCCGCGGCCAGCCGACCTCGCACGTCAAGTTCGGCGAGGACGTCGCGATCCTCGCCGGCGACGGGCTCTTCGCCGAGGCGATGCGGCTCGCCTGCGAGCAGCCGGGCGAGCCGGCCCGGGCGCTGGCGGCGCTGCGCGAGCTGAGCGCCGCCACCGGCGTCGACGGCATGGTCGGCGGCCAGTACGTCGACGTCGCGGTGGCGGAGCGCGACGCCGAGGGGCTGCGCTCCCTGCACGAGCTCAAGACCGGCCGCCTGATCGCCGCCAGCGTTGGCGTCGTCCTCACCCTGGAAGGGCTGGCGGAACCTGAGACAATGCCCTTTCGCCGATTTGCCGACGAGCTTGGCGTGCTCTTCCAGATCGTCGACGACATCCTCGACGTGACCGGTAGCGCCGAGCGGCTCGGCAAGCCACATGGAAGCGACGAGCGACTTGGAAAACTCACCTACGTCAGCCTCTTCGGCCTGGAGCGGGCGCGCGAGCTTGCGGCCGAGTCGCACGCCAAGGCGACCGCGGCGCTCGGCGAAGCCAGCGGCGACACCGGAGACCTGATGCGAGTGGCCGACTACATCTTCACCAGGGACGAATGAGCGAGAACGGACACGAGAAGACCGATCGCGGCGGGGAGCGCTTGCTCGACCGCATCGACGGCCCGGCCGACCTGCACGAGCTCGATGACGAGCAGCTGCAGCAGGTGGCGCAGGAGATGCGCACCTACATCATCGACACGATCGGCGAGATCGGCGGCCACTTCGGCGCCAACCTGGGCACCTGCGAGCTGGCGGTGGCGCTGCACAGCCTGCTCGACTCGCCTCGCGACAAGGTGCTCTGGGACGTCGGCCACCAGGCCTACCCGCACAAGATCCTCACCGGGCGGCGCGAGGCGCTGCCGACGATCCGCCAGTACGAGGGGCTGGCGCCGTTCTGCTCGGTCTTCGAGTCCGAGCACGACATCATGGGCGCCGGCCACGCCTCGACCTCGATCGGCTACGCGGTCGGGCTGAAGGAGGCGATGCGCAAGGGGATCGGCGAGGACGGCCGCGTCGCCGCCGTGATCGGCGACGGCGCCCTCACCGGCGGCGTCGCTTACGAGGCGCTTCACGCCGCGGGCGGGCTGCAGACGCCGCTGGTGATCGTGCTCAACGACAACGGCATGTCGATCTCACCCAACGTCGGCGCGCTCTCGCGTTACTTCAACCGGGTCCGCCTCAACCCGCGCCTCTACCACGCGCGCGAGGGGGTCGAGGACCGGCTGACCAAGCTGCCGCTCGGGCTCGGCAAGCGGATCGAGCGGCTGGGGCCGGAGGTCAAGGCGGCGATCAAGGCCTACTGGGCGCCCGGCCTCTTCTTCGAGGAGCTCGACCTCGCCTACATGGGTGTGATCGACGGCCATGACGTGCACGCCCTGCGCGAGGCCCTGCGCGAGGCCTTCGACGCCGATCGCCCCGTCGTCGTCCACATCCACACGGTCAAGGGCAAGGGCTTCTCGCCGGCCGAGGAGGGTGGCCTCGAGGGGATGGAGAAGTGGCACGCCGCCAAGCCCCACTCCATAGTCAACGGCGCCCCCGCCAGCGAGCAAAAGCCCGCCGACGGGCCTGAAGCGCGACATATCGACACGTTTTCGGCCCGTCGGCCCACGGTTGGGGTGCAGGAGTCCGACTCGCCCGAGGCGATTGCGCCGGAGCGGCTGGAGAAGCCGCCGGTGGCGGGGGCACCGCCCCAGTACACGCAGGTTTTCGCCGAGGCGATGGTTGCCGAGGCCCGGCGCGACCCGCGCGTGATCGGGATCACGGCGGCGATGGCGGGGGGGACCGGCCTGCAGAAGCTCGCCGACGAGGTGCCCGAGCAGTACTACGACGTCGGCATCGCCGAGCAGAACGCGGTGCTGCTCGCCTCGGGGCTGGCGCTGCAGGGAGCGAAGCCGGTCTGCGCGATCTACTCGACCTTCCTGCAGCGCGCCTTCGACCAGATCGTTCACGACGTCTGCCTGCAGGAGCTCGACGTCACCTTCGCGATGGACCGCGCTGGCCTGGTCGGCGACGACGGGCCGACCCACCACGGCGCCTTCGACGTCTCCTACTTCCGCCCGGTCCCCAACGTGGTGCTAATGGCGCCGCGCGACGAGGCGATGCTGGTGCGGATGCTGCGCACGGCGATCGCCCACGACGGCCCGGCGGCGCTGCGCTACCCGCGCGGCGCGGCCGAGGGGGTCGAGCTGCCGGCCGAGGTCGAGGAGGTCCCGATCGGCAGCGGCGAGCTGCTCACCGGTGGTGAGCGGGTGGCGCTGCTGGGCTACGGCTACGGTGCCGCGGTCGCGCTCGACGCGGCGGCGGTGCTCGCCGGGCACGGGCTCGCCCCGACCGTCGCCGACGCCCGCTTCGCCAAGCCGCTCGACGGCCAGCTGCTGGAGCAACTGGCGCTCGAGCACGAGCTGGTGGTGACGATCGAGGAGAACGTGCTGCCGGGCGGCTTCGGCGCGGCGGTGCTCGAGCACCTCGAGGACGCCTTCGCCGAGCGCGGGGGGGAGCGCGCCCGGGTCCTGCGCGTCGGGCTGCCCGATCGCTACGTGACCCACGGCAAGCCGGCGCTGCTGCGCGAGGAGGTCGGCCTCACCGGCGACGCCGTCGCCGAGCGCGTCCTCGCCGCGCTGCGCTCCGGCGAACCGGCGCTGCGCTGAACGCTGGCCCGCGCCGTCCCGGCGGGACGAGGCCCCGGCGGACGAGGAATTCGACCCAAAAATTGGGTCTTGCGTCAAATCGCTCAATCAGTTAGCCTGCCGTCGTCTCTTCTGGGGTTACTTGAGGGAGGAGAGACGTCTCTATGTATGTGGATCCGCACGTAGGGAGCGTCGTGGATCTACTGCTAACCGCGCCGGTGCCAAGGGCACCGCGTCGCGGTGCGCTCAATCAGGTAGAAGATGTGCGCGACGCGCGCCAGGCCGCCTCGCGTTGAGCCGATCGATCCGAAGGGAGTGTCGCCGTGGGTTTCGACCAGTATCACGAGCCGCCGGAGGAGCTACCGGCGGAGACGCGCACGTTTGCCCGCCTCTGCGCTTCGCTCGAAGAGGAGTCGCAGGCGATCGGCTGGTATCAGCAGCGGCTCGCCGTCGAGCGCGACGCGGAGGCGCGGGCGATCATGGAGGACGCCCAGGGTGAGGAGTTCAAGCATTTCGCGATGAACCTCGAGTCGCTGCTGCGGCGGACCCCGCGCTGGCGGGCGATCGCCGAAGGGGTGCTCTTCCAGGACGGCGACATCGTCGAGCACGGCGAGGCGGCCGAGGCCGAGTCGGGCGGCGACGACGACGGCAGCGGCGGCGAGAGCGCGGGCGACGGCTCGCTT
>DASZSJ010000117.1:0-6820 GCA_035548675.1 Solirubrobacterales bacterium | reverse complement strand
CCCCCGGCTCTTGTTGAAATAGTATTTCCTCTTAATCGTCTGATTTTCAGCACTTCGAGTGGTTCTAGTAACAACTCGAAGTGCCACGTTGGCCTGCGGACTCGATGAAGGCGCTAAAAAACTCGGCAATCACCGTTCTTGCGCTTGCGCTCGTAGCGTCCCTGATCGTTGGTTGCGGCGGTGACTCCAATGCCGACACCGCTTCCGCGGGCCTGCCGAAGACGATCACGATCGGCGCCGCGATCGCCAAGAGCGGCTACCTCGCACCCTACGACGCCAGCATCGCTGCCGTCGAACAGCTGGTCAGGGAAACCAACGCCAGGGGCGGGATCGACGGCAGCAAGCTGAAGCTCGTCCAGGTCGACAACCGCTCCGACCCCCAGCAGGCCCCGATCGCCGCGCAGAAGGCGATCGAAGGCGGAGCCGACGTGTTGCTCTTCAGCGGTGAGGCCTTCACCGCCGCGGCGGCGGCGCCGGTCGCCGAGGAAAACGACGCGCTCAACTTCACCCTCGCCGCCAACGAGCCCGGCTTCGGCCCGCCGACCACCGGCAGGCTCTCCTTCAGTCCGTATCCAAGCCTGCTCGGCGAGGCCAGCGCCGATGCGACTTTCCTGCACGCGAAGGGGTTCGAGCACCCTTTCCTCTTCCGCGACACCGCGATCATCTACGGCAAGGCTGACTGCTCGGCCTTCGAACAGGCGTGGGAGCGGCTCGGCGGCGGCGACATCGCCGGCTCCGCCGATTTCAAGAACGAAGACGAGTCGATCGCCAGCCAGGTCGCCCAGTTGAAGCACTCCGACGCCGACGTGGTGATGATGTGCTCCTACCCGCCGGGCGGCGCCGCGGCGGTGAAGCAGATCCGCGCCGCCGGCATCGACCTGCCGATCATGGCGGCCGGTGCCTTCGACGGCGTCTACTGGCTCAAGGGCATTCCCAACACCGAAGACATCTACGTCGCCCTCAACGGTTCCTCCTATGACCCACCGAACCGCGTTGCGGCGAACCTGTTCGAGCGCCTGGAGGCGAAAGGGGTCGAAACCGACGTCTCCAGCGTCCTCCTTTCGGCCTACGCCGCCGGCCAGCTGATCGTCGCCGCGATCAGGGAAACGGGCACCCTCGACGGTAATGCCCTCGCCGACGCGCTGGAGGGCAAGCCACATCGGACCGTGCTCGGCAAGGTCACCTACACCAAAGATGACCATTACCCAAGTGCCAGCTGGCCGATCTATGTGTTTGCCAACGGCAAACCCAAGATGGTCACCAAAGTCACGCCACATTTCATCCCCGAATACGGTGGTTAGTAACCATTTTCTTCAACCTCCACCCCCGGGTTGAATGACCACGGCCGCCAAACCGGTTATGGGCCGGCCGAAGCAGTCCTCCGACGTCCCCCTTGCCGGTAGTCGCGGGCTCGACCGCAACAGCGACGTACCCCTCTATTTTCAGCTCGCCGCGGCCCTGAAGGCGATGTTGGAGGTAGGGACCTGGGAACCGGGAGCGCGCTTCGCTTCCGAGCGCGAGCTGGAAGAACAGTTCAAAGTCTCGCGGGCGGTGATCCGCCCGGCGCTCGATCTCCTCGTCGGCGACGGCGCGATCTTCCGGGTGAAAGGCTCAGGTGCCTTCGTCGCCCCGCCCCGGGTGGAAGTTCGTGTTGCCGGCCTCGTGCAGTTACTGCTGGAGGGCATCGGCGGGCGGCCGATCAACGTGCTCAGCGCCCGCAAGCGCGACCCCGACCACACCGTCGCGCACTTCCTCCAAATCGAGGGACAGCAGACGCAGATCGCCCACGTGACCGCGGTCGTGGACGGCGACCAGCCCTCCGTCCTCCTGCTCGACTCCTACTGCTCGGTGACCCTCCTGCCCTGGCTGCTGCCGGCCGCGCAGGCGCTCGCGGCGGGCCGGAAGCCAAGCGAGCCGATGCAGGGGGTGGGGCTGACGCGCGCGACGGTCTCGATCGAGCACACCTTCTTCGGCGAGTGGGGCTCCTCTCAGGTCGGTGCCAGCGCCGGCGAGCCGGCGCTGATGGGGCGCTTCGTCCAGTTCGGCTTCGCCAACGGGTCGATGCAGGAGCGCCCGCTCGAGTTCGCCCGCCTCATCTACCGCGCCGACTGCGCTCAACTCGCGGTCGAGCTGAGCCGACCCGCCCCCGCCACCAACGCTCTCCGCACGAACTCGGCGAAAGCCTCGCGGTAGGCGAGGGTGAAGCGATCGGCGAGCGTGTTGAAGTCGGCGTCGAGCGCGAGCGGTAGCTCGCGCGGCTCGACCGCGGCCATCACCTCGCGATCCTCGGCGTAGAGACGCTCCTCGGAGGCGATCGCCTCCTCCATCGTCAGCTCGTCGTAGTCCTCGCTCAGCCCCTCCATCCAGTAGTGCGCCGACTCGGTCGCGCCGATCGCCCGCGCCGCGTGCAGGAGGCAGCGCTCGCCCTTGACCATGCGCATCCGGATCGAGGTGAAGTTGGGGGCGATCACGTGGTTGAAGCCTTCGCGCAGGGAGGCCCAACTGCCGTCGCCGTCCGCGGTCCGCATCTCGCGGCGCATCGTCACCTCCACCCCGTCGCGCTCGACCTGGAGCGGCTCGACGACCTCGCCGACCGTACCCAGCGTCGCTTTGTGGACGAAGGCGAAGTGGGAGACGTCGCGGAAGTTCTCGATCGTCACCCCGAGCCCGACCGGGACCTCAAACGGGGTGCCGTGCCCGCAGCGCCAGCGCTCCGGGTTGAACCAGCCCGGGAGCGGCGGCTCACCCAGCGGCTGCTCGAGCACCGTCCAGACCAGCCCCCACAGCTCGCGGGCGGGATAGGCGGGGATGCGGGCGCGCGGCGGGATCTGTCGCTGGTCGGCCAGCGAGGGGATCCGGCTGCAGGCGCCGTCATCGCCCTGCCACTCCCAGCCGTGGTAGGGGCACTGGATGCCGTCGCCGACCACGGCGCCCATCGAGAGCGAGGCGCCGCGGTGCGCGCAGCGGTCGCTGACCACGGCCGGGGCGCCGCCCTCGGTCAGGAAGACGGCCAGCGCCTCGCCGAGCAGAACCGCGCGGCGCGGGCCCTGCGCCAGGTCCTGGACCCTGGCGACCGGCTGCCAGCAACGTCGCAGCGCCCGCAGCACGTCCTCGCCGCTCGGGACTCCGTTCCGGTGCTCTTCGCTCATGGTTCTCTCCCGGTCTCGCTCGTCTTTCCTCACCGCTGCCCTCCCAGGTAAGCGTGCCGCAAGCCCGCGTCGGCCCGCAACTCTCCGCGCTCGCCCTGGGCGCGGACCCTGCCGCCGCCGAGGACGAGGCAGCGATCGCAGAAGTCGATCGTCCGCGTCGCGTTCTGCTCCACCAGCAGCATCGTCGTCCCCTCTTCGCGCAGCCCCGCGAGCAGCTCGTAGATCAGGTCGATCGTCTTCGGCGCCAGGCCGAGCGACGGCTCGTCGAGGATCAGCAGCCGCGGCCGGCCGAGCAGGGCGCGGGCGATCGCGAGCTGCTGCTGCTCGCCACCGGAGAGCCGATCGGCGTGCTCGCCGGCGCGGGCGCGCAGGATCGGCATGCGGTCCAGTACCCGCTCGAGCAGCGCGCCGTCATCGCCCTCCCGCTCGGCCAGGCGCAGGTTCTCGGCAACGGTCAGCGTCTTGAAGACGTGCCGCCCCTCGGGGACGAGGGCGAGGCCGAGGCGGGCGATCTCCTCCGGCGCCATCCCGTTGAGGCGCCGCCCCTCGAACAGCACCTCGCCGGCGCTCGGTCGCAGCAGGCCGCAGATCGCGCGCAGCACCGTGCTCTTGCCGGCCCCGTTCGGCCCGATCATCCCCACCACCTCGCCGGGGGCGAGGCCGAGGTCGACGCCGTGCACCACCTCGACGCCGTCGTAGGCGGCCCGGATGCCGCGCAGCTCAAGCACTGGCCGCCGCCAGGTAGGAGCTGCCGAGGTAGGCCTCGATCACCGCCGGGTCGGCCTGCACCTCCCGCGGCGAGCCGATCCGCAGCGTCACGCCGTCGTCGAGCACCTGGACCAGCGGGCAGAGGTCCATGACGACGCTCATCTCGTGCTCGATCAGGAGGATGCCGCAGCCGAAGTCCGCCAGCACCCCGCGCAGGATCGCAACCAACTCCGCCGCCTCGGCCTCGCTCAGGCCCGCCGCGGGCTCGTCGAGCAACAGGTAGCGGGGATTCGTGGCAAGCGCGCGGGCGACGCCGAGCAGCCGCTGGCGCGCCGGCGGCAGCGAGCCGGCCGGGCGCGCGGCCAGCTCGTCCATGCCGAGGGTCGCGAGGACTGCGGCGGCGCTTGCGACCGCGCGGCGCCTGCCGACGCCGACGCCCATCGCGCCGATCGCGACGCTCTCCAGGCAGCTCAGGTGCGGAAAGGGCAGGCCCGCCTGGAAGGTGCGGCTGAGCCCGGCCCGGGCGAGGCGGGCGGGAGAGCGGCCGCCGAGCTCGACGCCGTCCATGCGGACGGTGTCGGCTTCCAGCCGGCCCCGTTGGGCCCGATCAGCCCCAGCGCCTCGCCGCGCGGGAGGGTCAGGTCGACCCCGTTCAGCACGCGCAGGCCGCCGAACGCCAGCGCGATCCCCTCGGCGGCGAGGACGCCCTCGCCGGAGCGGCCGGCCGGCCACCGCCGCTGGCCCTCGCTGCGCGCCCCGGGCGCCAGAGCGAGAGCGGGAGCGGCGCGCCGCCGTCGCAGCCAGCCAGCCCAATCGAGCTCGCCGGCCTCGCGGCCGCCGCTGAGGCCGTCGGGCATGCGGACGATCGTCGCCAGCAGGATCAGGCCAACGCCGATCGCGGCCAGCCCGGGCGTGTTGCCGATCGAGACGATGCCGAGCAGGTCGGCGCCGCCTTCGGCGCTGCGCAGCAGCTCGTTCACGCTCGCCACGGCGATCGATCCCAGTACGGCGCCGAAGACGCTGCGCACGCCACCGAGGACGAGCATCGTCAGGGTCGTGACGGTGGCGGCGAAGTAGAAGGCGCCGGGGCTGAGGACTCCCGACTGATGCACCGCCAGCGCCCCGCCGACCCCGCAGAGCACGCCGCTGAGGGCGAAGGCGATCAAGCGCTCCCAGGTGACGCCGATGCCGAGCGAGCGGGCGGCCACCTCGTCTTCGCGGGTCGCCTGCAGGCGATAGCCGTGCGCCGACCATTTGAAGGCAAGTGCGACCACGACCGCCAGGCTGGCCCAGATGCCGGCGGCCCCGATCCCGGTGGTGCGGGGGACGCTGACCAGACCGGCGCTGCCGCCGGTCACGTCATCCCAGTTGGAGAGCACGTTGTAAACGACCACGAGGAAGGCGAAGGTGGAGATCGGGATCGCCAGGGTCGAGGTCCGCATCAGTGGCAGGCCGACGATCGCCGCCAGCAGCCCGCAGGCCGCCGCGGCGAGGAGGACAGCGGGCAGCGGCTCGAGCTTGGCCGAGGCGATGAAGTCGGGCAAGCCGGGAGTCTGCAGAGCGGCAAAGGCGGCGGGCAGCGTGAGCAGAGCGGCGACGTAGGCGCCGACGCTGGCGAAGCCGAGCTGGCCGAAGGAGTAGACGCCGCTGTTGCCGACGAAGACCTGGAGGCCGAGGACGACGATCAGGTTGCAGAGGATCGTCGTCACCGTTCCCCGTAGCGACGGCGTCCCGCTGGCACCCACGGCCACGGTAAAGGCGATCAGGGCGAGCGGGACCAGCAGTGAGATGGCGAGCGAGGAGGGCGAGCGCAGGCGGACGCCGCTCACACGCGCGCCTCTCCGGCGACGGCGCCGAGCAGGCCGCTCGGCCTGAAGATCAGGATCGCGATCGGCAGGCTGAAGACGATCGCGTCGCGGAAGGGCAGCAGGCCGTCGGGCAGATAGGCGCCGAGCAGGGAGGAGACCGCGCCGAGCAGGAGGCCGCCGAGCACGGCGCCCGACATGCGGCCGAAGCCGCCGATCGTCACCGCGACGAAGCCGACCAGCACCGGCGTCAGGCCCATCGTCGGTGAGACCTGGCCGGTCTGCATCACCAGCAGCACGCCGACCGCGGCGGCGAGCGCGCCGCTGATCGCGAAGGAGAGCGCGATCACGCGGTCGGCCCGCACCCCGAGCAAGCGCGCCATCTCGAAGTTCTCCGCCGCCGCCCGCATCGCCAGGCCGGCGCGGGTTCGGTAGAGCAGCCAGCCGAGCGCGGCGAGGACGATCGCGCTGAGGACGAGGGTGACGAACTCCAGGTTGGGCACGGAGACGGCGCCGAGCTGGGTCGATTCACCGAAGAAGGCCGGCGTCGCGACCGACTGCGGGCGGGCGTTGACGGTGACCGTGACGGCGCTCTGCAGGATCGTCGCCACGGCAAGCGAGGTGACGAGCTGGGCCGACATGTCGGCCCGCCGCACCGGCCGAAAGGCAACCCGCTCGGCGAGGACCGCGACCAATACCCCGGTCAGCACCGCACCGCCGACAGCCGCCGCAAAGGGCAACCCGGCGAGCGCGTAGAGCCCGTACGCCGAGAGCATGATGAACTCGCCGTGGGCGAAGTTCATCATCCCCATCACGGTGTAGATAACGGTGACCCCGAGCGCGATCAGCGCGTAGAGCCCACCCAGAGCCAGCGCATCGATCAGGTTCTGTAGAAGAATGGGAGGAGATTACCTGAGCAACTGGGGTGGCTGGGTGAACCCTGTGCTACCCCCGCGGGGGTCTCGGGCCTCCTGTGGGGGAATCGATGTCGCAAGCGCCCGCGAAGCGTGCGCTTGGCGACGCTCTATGAGCGCGCCCTGCGGGCGCGCTTAGAACCACGAGCTTGCGAGCCCTGTGGCGCCTGAGCCGCACCTCGGAGGAGCCGGCGCTGCCCTGCGATCGATCGACCCACCTATACGGTGGCAAATCGATCGCAGG
>DASZSJ010000116.1:0-5134 GCA_035548675.1 Solirubrobacterales bacterium | reverse complement strand
CGAGTGTCTGGTTTGCCACCGTATACGTGGGTCAACTCAACACTCGACACCGCGGGCTCGCCCAAAATCGCCTGTCGGTCGGCTTCTGCCTCTTCCTGGGTCCGTTGCTGACGAAATTCGTGGAATCACTCATCTAGGCGCGCAGCTTGTAGCCGCGGGTGAAGAGGCGCAGGTTGACGAAGAAGAGGGCCGCGGTGGCGGCGGTGAGCGCCAGCAGCGAGAGCGCGACGCTGACTTCGGTGAAGCCGACGAAGCCGTAGCGGACCAGGTTGATCATGTAGTAGATCGGGTTGAAGCGGGTCAGGGTCTCGAAGGGCTGGGGCAGCAACGCGGCCGAGTAGAAGACGCCGCCGAGGAAGATCAGCGGCTGCAGGACGAAGGTCTGGACGAAGGCGACGTCGTCGAACTGCTCGGCGCGGACCCCGGTGAGGACGCCGAGCTGGGCGAAGAAGAAGCCGACGAGGAAGAGCGAGGGGACCAGCACCAGCACGTGCTCGACCGGCAGGCCGACGAGGACCACCGAGACCAGGAAGGTGAGGGTCGCGACGATCAGCCCGCGCATGAAGCCGCCGAGCGAGAAGGCGAGCAGCAGCTCCCGGGGAGAGGCGGGCGAGGAGAGCTGGTCCTGGATCGCCCCCTGGAACTTCTGCTGCAGGATCGAGGAGGAGTTGTTGGCGAAGGCGTTGGTCGAGAAGGCCATCATGATCAGGCCGGGGATGACGAAGAGGATGTAGTCGATCCCGTGCAGGTGCTTGATCCGCGAGCCGAGGGCGGCGCCGAAGACCATGATGTAGAGGAAGGTTTCGAGCAGCGGCGCCCCCAGCGTCTGCTTCTTGATCTTCATGAAGCGGTTGACCTCGCGGCGCCAGAGCGTCGCCAGGCGGATCTGCGCGGCGCTCACCGCGTGACCCCGCGCCTCACGAGGCCGCCACCTCGATGTGCGAGCGCGAGAGCTCTTTGCGTCCGACCAGGGCGAGGTAGGCGTCCTCGAGGCTGGAGACCCCGTAGCGCTCGGAGAGCTCGGCGCTCGTCCCCTCCCCCACGATCCGCCCTTCGTTGATGAAGGCGATCCGGTCGCAGAGCTGTTCGGCCTCCTCCAGGTAGTGGGTGGTGAGCAGGATCGAGGTTCCCTCCTGGTTGATCCGCTGCACGTAGTGCCAGAGCTCGAGTCGCAGCTCGACGTCGACGCCGGCGGTCGGCTCGTCGAGGATCAGCAGGCGCGGCCGGTGCATCATCGCCCGCGCCAGGATCAGCCGCCGCTTCATCCCGCCGGAGAGCGTGCGCGTGCGTTCGTCGCGCTTCTCGGTCAGCGAGAAGGTCTCGAGCAGCTCCTCGGTGCGCTCGCTGCGCTCGCGCTTGGGCATGCCGAAGTAGCCGGCGTGGTAGTCGAGCGTCTCGGCGACGGTGAGGAACCAGTCGATGTTGGGCTCCTGCGGGGCCAGGCCGACCGCCTGCCGCGCCGCGCCGTAGTCGTCGATCGCGTCGTGGCCGAAGACGCGGATCGCGCCGGAGCTGGGCTGGGCGAGCCCGGTCGTGCAGTGGATCAGGGTCGACTTGCCGGCGCCGTTGGGGCCGAGCAGGCCGAAGAGCTCCCCCTCGGCGATCTCCAGCGAGACCCCGCGCAGGGCCTCCACCCCCGTCGGGTAGCGCTTCACTAGGTCCTCGATGTGCAGGGCCGCCTCAGGCACGGCGACGAAACCTAGAGGACCGACCCCACCGGCTGACTTCGCGCTTCCGGCGGCATATGGGGTCACAAAGGCGAAGTCAGCGGGAGGAGGAGGCGGCGGCGCGCTCGAGCTGGTGATTCATCACGCGCATCACGAGCCGGTAGGCCGGTTCGAAGTGGCGCTGCAGCCAGTGCAGGAGGCGGCCGTCGGGGGAGGTGAAGACCATGTAGCGGTTCTTCTCGGTCGCCTCGACGATCTTCTCGGCGACGCTCTCGGGGCTGACGGCGCGGCGCTCGAAGAGCTCGATCAGCCTGCGGACTTTCGGGCTCTCGCGGTCGATCCCGACGATGTCGACGGTGCCGACCAGGGGCGTCTTCACCGCGCCGGGGCAGACCAGGCTGACTCCGATCCGGTTCTTGCGCAGGTCGTAGCGCAACACCTCCGAGACGCCGCGCAGGCCAAACTTGGCGGCGCTGTAGGGGGCGTGCCAGGGCAGGCCGAAGAGGCCGGCGACCGAGGAGACGTTGACGATGTGGCCGCCGCGACGGGCCTCGATCATCGGCGGCACGAAGCACTCGAGCACGCTGATCGGGCCCATCAGGTCGATCTCGATCGTGCGCCGCCAGTGCTCGTGCTCGAGCTGCTCGATTTTGCCCCAGGTGGAGATGCCGGCGATGTTCATCACGACGTCCACGCTGGGCACGAGCGCGTGCACTTCGGCGGCGAGGGCGACGACCGCCTCGTGGTCGGCAACGTCGGCCGCGGCGAAGTGGGTGACGGTGCCGCCGGCGGCGCGGACCTCGGCGGCAACGCGCTCGAGGCCCTCGCCGTCGCGATCGGTGAGGAAGAGCTCGGCGCCACGGGTGCCCGCGGCCAGCGCCGTCGCCCGCCCGATCCCGCTCGCCGCTCCGGTGATCAAGCAGCGCTTGCCCCGTAGATCATTCACGGCCACGATCCACCACCGTTCCGGTGCGCCTTCTGCACCGTATAGGGGGATAAAGCGCACCGGAAGCTCATAGCCGCGCGGGAAGCTCGGGCTGGACCGCGAGCGTGTTGAGGGTCATCGCCAGCATCTCGTAGTGGCCGATCAGCATGCAGATCTCGATCAGGCGCACCTCGTCGTAGTGGCCGGCGAGCTCGGTCCAGAGCTCGTCGCCGATCTGCCGCTCGGCGTGCATCGCGTCCGCCGCGCGCAGCAGCAGCGCCTCACGCTCGGGCCAGCCGGGCGCGTCTGGGCCGCTGCGCACGCGCGAGATCTCTTCCTCGCTGAGCCCCACCCGGGCGCCGATCCGCTCGTGCTGGCTCCACTCGTATTCGCTGCCGGTGTTGTGGGCAACGCGCAGGATCACCAGCTCGGTCTCGCGCCGCGGCAGCTTGCCGCCCGGCATCAGGGCGCCGGCGAACCAGAGCCAGCGGCGGAAGAGGCCGCGGTGGCGGCCCAGCGTGGTGAAGATCCGCGGCGGCTCGCCGCGCGTCGCCAGCCCGGCGATCCGCGCGATCCCAGCGTTGAGCAGGCCGAGCTGCTGCCGACCGCCGGGCGCGATACGGGGCTCGGCCAGGTTCGCCATAGGTCCGGGACCGTATCCCACTTCCCACCGCCGACGGGCCGAAAACGTGTCGCTATGTCACGCTTGAGGCCCGTCGGCCCCCCGTCGGCCCCCGTTCGGCCCCCGTTAGGGTGGCGGGTGTGGCTGGGCCGTTGCTTGCTGTCGATGCGCCTTCGATGCTCTTTCGGGCCTTCTATGCGTTGCCGGACTCGATCGTGGGGCCGGACGGGCGGCCGGTCAACGCACTGCTGGGCACGGCGAACCTGATCCTCAAGGAGGTCGAGCTGCACGAGCCGCGCGCGGTGGCGCTCTGCTTCGGGCCCGACGCGGCCTCCTACCGGACCGAGCTCTATCCGAGCTACCACGCCGAGCGCGAGGCGGCGATGCCCGATGACCTGCCCCACCAGTTCACGCTCTCCCACGACTTCTTCGCCGCCTTCGGCTGGACGGTGGCGACGAGCGAGGAGCTCGAGGCCGATGACCTGCTCGGCACCTTCGCCAAGCGCGAGGCCGCGGCGGGCGGGCGGGCGCTGCTCCTGACCGGCGACCGCGACATGTACCAGTGCGCGGACGACCGGGTCACCGTCCTCTACGTCAAGACCGGGACCAAAGGCGCCGAAGCGGTGGGCCCGGCGGAGGTGCGCGAGCGCTACGGGGTCGCGCCGGCGCTAGTGCCCGACTTCATCGCCCTGCGCGGCGACCCCGCCGACGGCCTGCCGGGGGCCAGGGGCGTCGGGCCGAAGACGGCGGCCGAGCTGCTGCGCCGCCACGGCTCGCTCGAGGCGATCCTCGAGAACGCGATCCGCGAGCGGCGCCCCGCCCTGCGCGGCGCTCTGATCGAGGCAGCTGACGACCTGCGCGCCTTCAAGGACATCGCGACGCTGCGCGACGCCGGCGTCGAGCCGCCGCCCGACCGCGAGACCGATTGGCTCGCCGCGGCGAAGGCCGCGCACGAGCTCGGCATGAACCGCCTGGCCGAACGCCTGCTGGCCGCAGCCTGACGCCGGACGGGGCGGCGCCCCCTGCGCAGCACGACGCTGGGCGGGACACCGCCCCTGGTTCGAATGACCGGAACCGTGGTAGTACTTGAAGCGCCTTGATCGGAGCCGACGCGGACAAGATCGTCGACCTCTCGGTGACGCTCTCCGAGCACCTGCCAACCACCTGGCCGGAGCACATGCCGTTCGCCCACAAGAACTGGAGCTGGTTCGAGGAGGACGAGTTGCCGACCGGCGCCTGCACCTGCTCGCTCGGCCCCTACGTCACCCACTTCTTCATCCTCGATGAGCACGCCGGCACCCACGTCGATGCGCCCTCGCACTACGTCCCGCCACCGGGCTCCCCGCTCCCCGAAGCGGGGCCGCTGGGCGCGACCAGCGCCGAGAAGCTCGACCTCTCGAAGCTGATCGGTCCGGCGGCCGTCGTCGACCTGCGCCACCTCGACGGCCAGGCCGGGCCGGGCGCCAGCCCGGCGATCGCGGTCGCCCACCTCGAAGAATGGGAGGAGGAGCATGGCCGTTTCGAGGCCGGCGAGGTGGTCCTGCTGCTGACCGGCTGGTCCCGGCACTACGTGCGCGGCGAGGCCGGGCGGGCCTTCCTGCACGAGCCGGTCGTGCTGCAGTCCCGGCCCGCCTGGCCGGCGCCGGAAGCGGCCGTTGCGGTCTTCCTGCACGAGCGCGGCGTCAACACGATCGGCATCGACGCGCCCAGCGTCGGCTCGGCCGAGGAGGGCAACGAGGTCCACCGCGCGGGCCTCAGCCGCGAGATGGCCTTCATCGAGGGACTGACCAACCTCGAGCGCCTGCCCGCCCGCGGCGCTTCCTTTGTCTTCCTGCCGCTGAAGATCGCCGTCGCCAGCGGCGCCCCCGGGCGCGCGATCGCGGTGCTGCCCTAACGGTCAAATTCAGTGAAGCGAGAGTT
>DASZSJ010000115.1:0-2283 GCA_035548675.1 Solirubrobacterales bacterium | reverse complement strand
TGGCAAATGCATCGCGCGGCACACCCCCACCGCGCCTCCAGGCCTAGGATCAGCGCCGTGAGCGCCGAGCCACGCCAGACCAGCGCCGCCGAGCTGAAGGCGCAGATCGAGGTCGAACGCGGGGGTCGACCGTTCCTCGTCTTCCGCGACGGGGCTGGAGAGCAGCGCATCCTGGCGATCGAGGCGGGCGTGAACGAGCTCTGGATCGGCCGCGGCGAGGCAGCCGGACTGCGCCTCGACTGGGACGAGGAGGTCTCCGCCCTGCACGCCCAGATCGAGGTCGTCGGCGGCGAGTGCACGCTGCTCGACGACGGCCTCTCGCGCAACGGCTCCTTCGTCAACACCGAGCGTGTGCACGGTCGCCGCCGCCTGCGCGACGGCGACACGCTGCGCTTCGGCCAGACCGCGGTGCTCTATCGCCGCCCCGGCGAGGCGGCACCGGAAGCCACCGTCGTGGCGAGCGAGGTGCCCACCGCGGCGGCGATCTCCCCCGGCCAGCGGCGCGTCCTCATCGCCCTCTGCCGCCCCTTCAAGGACGGCTCGGCCTTCGCCACGCCGCCGACCAACCAGGCGATCGCCGACGAGCTCCACCTCAGCGTCGACGCGGTCAAGACCCACATGCGCGCGCTCTTCGAGAAGCTCGAGCTCGAGGATCTGCCGCAGAACCGCAAGCGCCTCGCCCTGGTCGAGAAGGCACTGCAGAGCGGCGTCGTCGCCCCGCGCGACCTCTAGCGCCGATCCGCGTCCCGCGGCGTCGGCGGCATCCTCAACCTTCAATTCCGCATCCTCGACCTTTAGTCCTCCAGGCGTGAGCTGGACGCATATGCGATTGGAGTGCGCGAGCTTTGCACCCACACTGCCTCGTTAGTTCTACTGATGGCAGCCGAAATCCAGGAATTCGCCTTCGACTGGTACCCCGTCTTCGGGGTCGTCTTCATGGCGATGCTGCTCTTCGTCTTCTTCCGCCTGATGCGGACGACGATGGGCACGACCAAGCCGGAGACGGTCAAGGCGAGCAAGACCGCGCCGGTCCTCTGGGAGGAAGTGCAGGGGGTCGACGCGGCCAAGGACGAGCTGATGGACGTCGCCGAGTGGCTGCGCGATCCGAAGCGTTTCTCCGCCCTCGGCGCCCAACCGCCCCGCGGGGTGCTGCTCTTCGGCCCGCCGGGGACCGGCAAGACGATGCTGGCGCGGGCCGTGGCCGCTCAGGCCGGCGTCGACTTCTTCGCCGCCTCGGGCTCGAGCTTCGTGGAGATGTTCGTTGGGAGGGGTGCCGCCCGCATCAGGCGGCTGTTCAAAGAGGCGCGCAAGTCAGGGCGCGCCGTGATCTTCATCGACGAGCTCGATGCCGTCGGTGGAGCGCGCAGTGGTGGAGGCGGCGATGGTGGCTCTAGTGAGCGCGAGCAGGCGCTCAATCAGCTGCTGGTGGAGCTCGACGGCTTCGAGCGCGATCCCGGCACGGTGATCGTCATCGCCGCCTCCAACCACGTCGACAAGCTCGACAGGGCGCTGCTGCGTCCGGGCCGCTTCGACCGCCAGGTGCTGGTCTCCCCGCCCGACCGCAACGGGCGCGAGGCGATCCTGCGCGCTCATGCCAAGGGCAAGCCGCTCGCCCCCGACCTCGACCTGACCGACGTCGCCCGTAAGACCACGGGGATGACCGGCGCCCAGCTCGCCAACGCGCTCAACGAGGCGGCGATCATCGCCGGGCGGGCGGAACGCAAGGCGATGGCGCGCGAGGACCTCGACGAGGCGCTGCTGCGCCAATCGGTCGGCTCGCAGCAGGCACGGCGCCTGAACCAGAGAGAGCGGCGCATCGTCGCCTACCACGAGGCCGGCCACGCCCTCTGCCGGCGGCTGCTCGGCCTCGATCCGCCGGAGATCCTCAGCATCGTGCCGCGCGGCCCGGCGCTCGGCTTCGTCGCCCACTCGCCCCAGGAGGACACCTACCTCAAGTCGCGCGACGAGCTGCTCGACGAGATCGTGACCCTGCTCGGCGGCCGCGCCGCCGAGGAAGAGGTGCTCGGCGACTCCTACTCAGGCGCCGTCGACGACCTCGCCCGCGTGCACGCGGTCTGCAGGCAGATGGCGGCCGAGTTCGGCATGGGAGTGGCGATCGACGCCGACGGGGCCCCGCCGATCGCGCTGCCGACCGGCGACTACGCCGTCTCCGACGCGACCCGCCGCGACGTCGACCGCGCCGCGATGACGCTGGCGCGAGAAGCGCACCGCCGCGCCCGCTCGCTGCTCGCCGCCAACCGCGAATGCCTCGACAACCTCGCC
>DASZSJ010000114.1:0-35675 GCA_035548675.1 Solirubrobacterales bacterium | reverse complement strand
GGCGGCCCGTCCTTCTGCGCCTCGACGAAGCAGAGCCGCGCCCGCGACGGCTCGGCGTCAAGCCCCGCCAGCAGTGCCGCCAGTCCCACTCGCACCCGCTCCTCGCGCGAGCCGGCGGCGGCGATCGCCTCGCGCACCTCGGCACGCAATTCCTCAGCCGCCCGGTCGAAGGCCGCGACGAAGCACTCGTCCTTGTCGCGGAAATGCTCGTAGAAGGTCGCGGTGGAGACGCCGGCCCACTTGACGATCGCTTCGATCGTCGCCTTGCCGGCGCCGCGCTCGGCGATCGTCGCCTCGGTCGCGTCGAGCAGGCGATCGCGCTGGCTGACGGCGAGCGCGCCGCGGGGCTGTTCCGCGTCCCGCGCGCTCGCCGGCTGCGCCGCGAGTCTCTGCGAGAGGTACTGCATGACCCGAGTGACGATAGCGCTTTCTAAAAAGTTTTCATATCCGGAAAAAAAGGAGTAGTTTTTATTCGGCAGCCCCAGTTTCTGGGGAGAAGTTCGCGACAAGGAGCCAGCATGGCAATGCAACCTGAAGCTTGCGCGGCCGCCGGGGAGGCGCTCCCAGTCGAGGCGATCGGAGGGGCGACGGATTCGACCGTGCGCGAGGGGGCGATGGAGGGCGTCCTGCACGTCGTCGGCGAGGGCGGCTACCGGGTGGCGTCGGTGCGCGCCGTGCTCGAGTACAGCGGCGGCCACCGCCGGCAGTTCTACGAGAACTTCGAGAGCCTCGAGGACTGCTTCGCACAGGCCTGCGCGGCCTGGATCGAGCAGCTTGGGCTGAACCTGCTCGAAGCCGCCGTGGGAGTGGAGGGCTGGCGCTCCCAGGTGCGGGCGGCGCTGACGCGGCTGTTCCAGCTCGTGGTCGAGAAGCCGGAGATCGCGCGGGCGCTGTTCGTCGAAGTCCACGTCGCCGGGGGACGCGCGCTGGCCGCGCACGATGAAGGCGTCGAGCGCTTCGCGCGGGCGCTCGACAGCGTGCGTGAGGAGCTCGGCCCCGACGCGGCGCCACCCCGGGAAACCGGCACCTTCGTCGTCGGCGGCATCGAGGCCTACCTCTGTGAGGTGCTGAGCGAGGGTAGTCCGGAGCGGATCTGGGACGGGCTGCCAGAGGTGATGCGCATGGTCGTCGGCGCCTACCTCGACCCCCAAGCCGCACAGGAAGAGGCCGAAAAGCGATGACTGACCTGCGCTTGGTCGAGCCCGACGCGGTGGACGGGCCTTCCCCCACCGACGGTCCCTTCGCCGCCGGCACCCCCCTCCCCCGTCGCCTACCGCCTGGGCGTCACGGCATTCCCTTGCAGATCGTGGCCGAACACCAGCGGCTGCGGCTGCTGGGTGCGATGGCCGAAGCGCTCGGCGAGCACGGCTACGCCAACGTCACCACGACCCACGTCAGCGAGCTGGCCAACGTCTCGACCAGCACCTTCTACAAGCACTTCGGCAACCTCTGGGACTGCCTGCTCGCCGCCTATGTCGCCGCGGCAGACCGCCTTTGCGTGACGATCGAGGCGAGCTGCGCCCAGGTTGGTCCGGACGGGCCCGATGCCGACCCGCTGCTAACCGGCATCGAGGCGGGGCTCGCCCTCTTCGCGGCCGAGCCCGAGCTGGCCCGCCTGCTCAGCGCCCAGGCGCCCCGCGAGGCGACCGCCCTCGCCGCTGCCCGCCGCCTGTTGACCTCCCGCCTCGCCGCGATGCTGCGCCGCGCCCGCGGCGGCAAAGACGACGCGCCGCAGCCGGCCGGCCTCGACGAGCGCCTGATCGACGCTTCCCTGGCCTTCGTCGGTCGCCGTATAGCCACCGGCGACGCGGCGAGCCTGCCCGAGCTCGCCCCCGAGCTGGCGGCGATCCTCGACCGCCCTCGCCAAAAAGCCGCGTAAGCAGCGGGTCAGCTGTCAAGGCCGGGGATCGGGGTCGATCGGGAGCTCGCCATTCGCGCGCTCGAGCTTCTCGAGATCGACGCGGTCCTGACTGCGGCCGGCGAGACGCTTGAACCAACGGGGCTGCGCAATGCGGCGACTTGGAATGGCTGGTCATGCCATGAGCCGTCGATGGCGTGGACGGCCACCGTCTCGTAGTCGAGCGGCGGCAAGCCGCCACGCATGATGTCGACCACGCGATTACGCCTGTCGACCCGCAGGTGGTGGGCCGCGGCGATTTCCTCGGCCGTGCCAGGCTCCAGCAGAGCCCTGCGGGGTGTCGATGGCATCGACGCAAAACGATGGTCGTCACCTTTCGTTCCGACTCAGCCCTCCGACCGCGCCAGCCGCTCCGCTTCCTCGACCCCGAGGTACGGCGCCAGGATCAGCTCGGTCAGGTCCGGCAGCAGCTGCTCGAGCTGCTCGGTGCGGCCGGCGGAGATCTCGCGCACGATCAGGGAGACGATGCCGCCGACCAGGGTTTCCTCGGTTGCCTCGGGCAGGGGGCGCTCACCGCTGTGCTGCGGCCGGCCGGCCTTGAGGATGGCGACGAAGTCCTGCATCGTCGCCCGGTAGCGGGCCGCGATCTCGCCGCCGGCGGCGACCGGCTCGACCATGCAGAGGCGGGCCAGCTCGGGCTCGGCGGCGAGGAAGCGCAGCATCGTCGCCAGCGCCGCGCGCACCTGCTGCGGCCACTCGCCGAAGGACTCCGCCGCGGCGCGCATCGAGGCGCGGATGTGGCCGGCGACCATCTCGTAGGCGGCGAGGAAGCAGGCTTCCTTATCGGCGAAGTGCTCGTAGAAGGTGCGGCGGGAGACCGAGGCCGCTTTGGTGATGTGGGCCACCGTGGTCGCGTTGTAGCCGCGCTCGGCGACGGTGTCGACCAGCGCGGTGATGATCCGCTCACGCTGGTTCTGCTCGATGAACTCGCGCGGCAGACCGTGCCGCCCGGCGGGCAGGCGCGGCGAGGAGCCCGGCGGGCTGGCTGGCTCTCCGCCCGTCTCCTTCCTCCCCTTCTTCGGCTCCTTTGCCGTCCCCTTTGCCACGAATCGACCATACCCGAGAGGGTCGGCGTGGGGTCCTCAGCGCAGCGTCTGCACCAGCAGCTCGTCCTCGGCCGCGCGCGAACCCAGGTACGGCATCACCGCCATGTAGACGAGCTCGGGCAGGAAGTCCTCGCCGCGCTCGATGCAGCCGGCTTCGATCCGCGCCAGCACGGTGCCGTAGATCGCCCCGGCGACGATTTCGGCCGTGCAGCGGGAGACCTTCTCCGGCTTCTCCAGCTCCCCGCGGCCGCCGTCGAGGAAGTTGGCGATCTGCTGCAGGACGCGGTCGCGCCGCGCCTGCGCCCCGTTGCCGCTGCCGTTGACCTCGACGACGAGGAAGCGGGCCCGGGTCGGGTCTTCGCCGAAGAAGCGCATCGCCGCCCAGCCCGCGGCCCAGATGCGATCGTGCCAGGTGGCGGGAGCTTCGAATGCCTCGACCACCCGCGCGCAGAACTCCGCCGCGACTTCGTCGTGGACGCAGAGGAAGCAGTCCTCCTTGCCGGCGAAGCAGCGGTCGAAGTGCGAGCGCCGGGTGCGCGCCTGCTCGCAGATCATCTCGATGCTGGTCGCGGCGTAGCCGCGCGCGCCGACCAGGGCAACCGTCGCCGCGGCGATGCGGGCGCGAGCCGGATCCTCCGGCCCACGCGGCGGGCCGCCGTTGCCGTTGCCGAAGCTCACAGGACAACCTCTGGTTCGCGCCCCAATCGCCACGGATTCGAGCTTCCGGAGATCACCGCGCCGATTGGGGCGCTCACATCGGCCCGGCCCCTCCCCCTGCGCTCGCTCTCCTCTCCCCCGCGAGGCCGGCGCTCACGCGGCCGCGGCGCGCGCCTGCGCCGCGTCCGCCGCGCGTCCCGCCTCGACCTCGCCGACGTATGGCGTCAGCGTCACCTGCAGCATCTCGGGCAGCAGGGCCTTGACGTCGTCCTCCTTGCCGGCGATCAGCCGCTGGTGGACGAGCCAGGCGAGACCACCGACGATCGCTACCTCGAGCCCATCCGGCAACCTGCTCGCCCGCGGGTTGTGGACGCGGCCCTCGCGCAGCTTCGGCGCGATCCGCTCCAGCATCCCCTGGTAGCGCACCAGTGCCTCCCCGCCCGCGGCCTGCGACTCGACGATGCACAGGCGCGCCCGCGCCGGCTCGTTGGCGATCATCTCGAGCGCGATCTCGAGCCCGGCGGCGATCTGCTCCGCCCAGTCCTGCTCGGGATCGAGCAGCTCGGCGAAAACCTCGGCCGCGGCGTCGATCGTCTCGTCGAAGGCGGCGAGGAAGCACTCTTCCTTGCTCGAGAACTGCTCGTAGAAGGTGGAGAGCGCGACCCGGGCCGTTTTCGCGATCAGCTCGATCGTGGTCTTCTGGTAGCCGCGCTCGGCGACCAGCTCCGCCGTCGCCAGCAGCATCCGCTCGCGCTGGTTCTGGGCGACGAAGTCCCGGGGCACGAGGTGCCTCCCCGGGGGAAGCTTGGCGAGCCTTTCGGAGAGCGATCGCGAGTCCGCCATTCCGACAAGGTACCAAAACATATATCCAGTGTCTACTTCCTTCTTTTACAGAAAACATTGCGTTCTGGTCCGCCAAGGCGCACTCGGCGTTTTTAAAAGCTGCTATACCTAGACAGAAGGTCATCGTTTGCAAAACAGGTGAGGCCGATGTCGGAACCGCGCAACCCCGCGCAGCCAGAGGAGGAGATCGCTCCCGTAGTGCCCTTCCCGGGCCTGCGCTCCCGCGCGCCGCGCGAGCGTCTGCTGGAGGCGGTCCTCCTGGTCAGCGGCGAGCTCGGCTACGAGCAGGTCGCGGTCAAGCACGTGATCGAGCGGGCGCGGGCGAGCCGCGCCACCTTCTACAAGTACTTCGAGGATCGCGAGGACTGTTTCGCCCAAGCCTACGGTGACGCTTCCGAGTGGCTCTACCGCCGTTTGCTCGGCGCCGCCCGGCGGCAGCCGACCTGGCGCGAGGGGCTGCGCGCCGCGATGGCCGAGCTGCTCGAGTTCTGCGCCAACCAGCCGGCGATCGCCAAGGCGATCTTCGTCGAGGTCCATGCCGCCGGCGAGCGGGCGCTCGCCCAGCGGCGCGATCTGATGGAGCGCCTCTCCCGCGCGCTTGACAGCGCGCGCCGCGAGATTCCCTCTCGCCAAGCTCCACCTCCGGTTACGTCCACCTTCATGGTAGGGGCAATCGACACTCTTGTGTGCGCGAAGCTGATGGACGGCGACGCCCAGCGCGCACCCGAGATGCTCCCCGGCCTCCTCTACTTCGTCGTCATGCAGTACTTCGGCGAGGAGGCCGCCTGGGAAGAGCTGACCGCCGCCTCGGTCAGCACCTGGCACGCGAGGCGCGACGCCGCCTCGCAGTTGCCCTAGCTCCCCGCCGGGTAGTAGCCATCTCCCCCGCCGGGTAGTAGCCAGTCAGGAGAAAGGAGGCGCAATGACCGCAGCGTCGTTGACCATCTCGATCATCGCGATCCTCATCGTCGCCGTCATCGCTTGGAAGGAGTTCGGCGGTACCAGGGACTAGCGCGAAACTACGCCGAACTACAGGGGGATGTTGCCGTGCTTGCGCTTCGGCTGCGGCACCCGCTTGGACTGCAGCATGCGCAGCGCCCGGATCAGCTTTGGCCGCGTCTGGCGCGGCTCGATCACGTCGTCGATGTAGCCGCGCTCGGCCGCCGAGTAGGGGTTGGCGAAATGCGCCTTGTAGTCGTCGATCAGCTTCTGGCGGCGCTCGTCGGGGGTCGGCGAGGAGGCGATGTTCTTGCGGTAGATGATGTTGACCGCGCCCTCCGGCCCCATCACCGCGACCTCGGCGGTCGGCCAGGCGACGTTGTAGTCGGCCAGCATGTGCTTGGAGGCCATCACGTCGTAGGCCCCGCCGTAGGCCTTGCGGGTGACGACGGTGAGCTTTGGCACGGTTGCCTCGGTATAGGCGTAGAGCAACTTGGCGCCGTGGCGGATGATCCCGTTCCACTCCTGGTCGGTGCCGGGGAGGAAGCCGGGCACGTCGGTGAGAGTGAGGATCGGGACGTTGAAGGCGTCGCAGGTGCGGACGAAGCGGGCCGCCTTCTCGGAGGCCTCGATGTCGAGCACCCCAGCGAGGTGGGCGGGCTGGTTGCCGACGATGCCGATCGGGAAGCCGTCGAGGCGGGAGAAGCCACAGACGATGTTCTTGGCGAAGTGCTCGTGCACCTCGAGGAACTCCTCGTCGTCGACGATCGCGGCGATGACCTTGCGCATGTCGTAGGGCTTGGAGGGATCGTCGGGGACAAGCGTGTCCAGCTCCTCGTCTTCGCGCTCGGGGTCGTCGGCGGGCTCGAAGCGCGGCGGCGCCTCGAGGTTGTTCGAGGGCAGGAAGCTGAGCAGGTAACGCGCGTCCTCGAGGCAGCTTTCCTCGTCCTCAGCGGCAAAGTGGGCGACGCCGGACTTCGAGTTGTGGCTCATCGCCCCGCCCAGCTCCTCGAACTCGACTTCCTCGCCGGTGACGGTTTTGATCACCTCGGGGCCGGTGATGAACATGTGGCTGGTCTCTTTGACCATGAAGATGAAGTCGGTCATCGCCGGCGAGTAGACGGCGCCGCCGGCGCAGGGACCCATGATCAGGCTGATCTGCGGGATCACGCCCGAGCATTTGACGTTGCGGACGAAGACGTCGCCGTAGGCGCCGAGCGAGACGACGCCCTCCTGGATCCGGGCTCCCCCCGAGTCGTTGATGCCGATCACCGGCGCCCCGACCTGGGCGGCGAGGTCCATCACCTTGCACATCTTCTCCGCCATCACCTCGCCGAGGCTGCCGCCGAAGACGGTGAAGTCCTGCGAGAAGACGAAGACGGTGCGGCCTTCGATCGTGCCGTGGCCGGTGACGACGGCATCGCCCCAGGGCCGTTTCTTCTGCATCTCGAAGTCGTAGGTACGGTGGCGGACGAAGGTGTCGAGCTCCTCGAAGGAGCCGGGGTCGAGCAGCTTCTCGACCCGCTCGCGAGCTGTCATCTTGCCCTTCGCGTGCTGCTTCTCCACCGCCTGCTCGGAGGCCGAGTGGATCGCTTCGGAGCGCAGCTCGCGCAGGTAGTCGAGCTTTTCCTCGTGACTGACCGGGTTTCGTTCGCGCATCGGGCGCGGGAGTCTATTTCGCCACCGCGCGCCGTGCCCTCGCGGCGATGTCGCGCTTGTACCTGGGTGCTGGGAGGAACTGCGACGTCGAGGGTTCAGGCGCTGCCGAAGGGCTGCCTCTGGGGCTCGGCGAGGTCGTCGAGCAAACGCTCCAGGTCCGCCGCGGCGAGGCCGGAGCCCTCGCTGGCGCGCAGCTCGACCCGCGTGCCGAAGCCCTTCTCGGCCATCGTCACCTCAACCCCTTCGACCGTGGCGATGAGCTCGGCGAGCTCCGGCTCGGACTTCATCAGCGTCCGCGCTGCTTCGATCATGCGGGGCGCTTCAACCCCCGCAGCCCCGTTCCTCCCACTTTGGACGATTGGGCGGGTCTATTCAGGGGACGAGAAGGGCGCCCTTCCGACATTGACCCACTTCAGGTGTGGTCAATGTCGGAAGGGCGTAACTACAAGCGAAGTAGGAGAGCCTGGGAGCTGGCGGAACGGCAGCACGGGCTCGTCGCGCGGCGGCAGCTGCTGGCGCTGGGATTCAACCCGCGGGAAATCGAGCATCGGGTTGCACGGGGCCGCCTGCACGTCGTCATGCGCGGTGTCTATGCCGTCGGCTGGCCACATATGACACGGAAGCGGTGGTGGATGGCAAGTGTTCTCGCTTGTGGGGAGCGGGCGCTGTTGAGCCACCGCAGCGCCGCAGCCCTCTGGGAGATCGGGTCTGAGCGGCGAGAGGTCATCGACGTGAGCGTGATGCGCCGAGCTGAACTGAAGCGACGAGGTTTGCGTGTCCGCGGTAGACCGTCGCTCAGAGCCGAGTGCGTCACTTCGCACGACGACATTCCGATCACCACTCCGGTGCAGACCCTCATCGATCTTTCAACCGAACTCGCTCCGATCGGAGTCGAGCGTGCAATCAACGAGGCGGACAAGCGCGACTTGATCGATCCCGAGACGCTGCGCGCGGAACTCGACGGCCGCATCGGGGAGCCTGGCGTCAAGGCCCTGCGCACTATTCTCGACAAGCGAACCTTCCGCCTCTCCGACTCCGACCTCGAGGTCCTCTTCCGCCCGATCGCGATGGAAGCCGGACTCCCTCCCCCTCTCACCAAAGAGGTCGTCAATGGCTTCGAAGTCGATTTCTTCTTCCCAGATTTGGGCCTCGTGATCGAGACCGACGGCCTGCGCTACCACCGCACGGCCTCAACGCAGGCCCGAGATGCCCGCCGCGACCGCGCCCACACGCTCGCCGGGATGACACCTCTCCGCTTCACCCACTACGAGATCAAGCACGAGTCCGCCCGAGTCCGCTCCGAGCTTCGTCGAATCGCCACCCGCCTCACACGCCCTTCCGATATTGACCCACTTCAGGTGGGGTCAATATCGGAAGGGCGTGTCTAGGACTGCCTGAATCGCTCTAAAAGAACGCGCCGCCGCGGTATTCGCCGAAAACGTCGCGCATCGCGCCGCAGACCTCGCCGATCGAGGCGTCGGCGGCGAGCGCGGCGCGAATCGGGTGGAGCAGGTTGCCCTCGCCGCGGGCGACGTCGCGCAGGGCCTCGAGCCTGGCGTCGACGCCGGCCTGGTCGCGGCGCTCCTTGAAGGCCTTGAGGCGGGCTAGCTGGCGCTGCTCGGCCTCGGGGTCGACGCGGAGGATGTCGACGTCGTCGACCTGGTCGGTGACGTACTTGTTGACGCCGACGATGATGTCCTGGCCGGTGCGATAGCGCTCGTGGTAGCTGTGCGCGGACTCCTCGATCTCGCGCTGCATGAACTCCAGCGCCTCGACCGAGCCGCCCAGCTCTTCGACCTTCTCCATCAGCTCCCAGGAGCGGGCTTCGACCTCGTCGGTCAGCGACTCGACGAAGTAGGAGCCGGCGAAGGGGTCGACGGTGTCGGCGGCGCCGGACTCGTGGGCGATCACCTGCTGGGTGCGCAGGGCGATCCGCGCCGAGCGCTCGGTCGGCAGCGCCAGTGCCTCGTCGAAGCCGTTGGTGTGCAGGCTCTGGGTGCCGCCGCAGACGGCGGCGAAACCCTGCAGGGCAACGCGGATGATGTTGACCTCGGGCTGCTGCGCCTGCAGCGTCACGCCCCCGGTCTGGGTGTGGAAGCGGATCTTCTGCGAGTTCGGGTCCTGCGCCCCGAAGCGCTCGCCGACGATCTTCGCCCACATCCGCCGCACGGCGCGGAACTTGGCGATCTCCTGGAAGACGTTGTTGTGGCCGTTGAAGAAGAAGGCGAGGCGGGGGGCGAACTCGTCGATCTTGAGCCCGCGCTCGAGCGCCGCTTCAACGTAGGCGATCGCGTTGGAGAGGGTGAAGGCGACCTCCTGCACAGCCGAGCAACCCTTCTCACGGATGTGGTAGCCGGAGATCGAGATCGTGTTCCACTTCGGCACGTTCTCGCGGCAGTACTCGAAGATGTCGGTGGTGAGGCGCATGGTCGGCTCGGGCGGGTAGATGTAGTTGCCGCGGGCCATGTACTCCTTGAGCACGTCGTTCTGGACCGTGCCGCGCAGCTTCTCGGAGGGGACACCCTGCTCCTCGCCGACCAGCTCGTAGAGCAGCAGCAGGATCGCCGCCGGCGCGTTGATCGTCATTGAGGTCGAGACGCCGTCGAGGGGGATCTGATCGAAGCAGATCCGCATGTCCTCGATCGTGTCGATCGGCACTCCGGTGCGGCCGACCTCGCCGTGGCAGAGCGGGTCGTCTGAGTCGCGTCCGAGCTGGGTCGGCAGGTCGAAGGCCATCGAGAGGCCGGTCGAGCCGTGCTCGATCAGGTAGCGGTAGCGCTCGTTGGTGTCCTCGGGCGTGGCGAAGCCGGCGTACTGGCGCATCGTCCAGAGCCGGTCGCGGTACATCCCCTCGTGGATGCCGCGGGTGAAGGGCGGGGCGCCCGGCTCACCGAGGCGCTCCTCCAGCCCCGGAGCGACGTCGTCGGCGTCGTAGACGCGCTCGATCTCGATGCCGGAATCGGTGAAAACGCGCTCGTCGTCGGGGCCGACGACGGGGGCAATCGTGCGGTGGATCTCTTCGGTGGCCATGGCAACAGGATATGGGGAGCGCGCCGTTGTGGCCGCTCCCCGCGGGAGCTCTGCACCGCTCTACCACTTCATTTGCATTTGTGTATTCCCTTCTGTACCTTCGCCCGTACCGGATTGGTATCCAGCGAAATCCGGATATGGACTCAAAGCGCGCATGGCGCTGAGCCATGCAGGAGGGGAAGGGAAAAGGGAGATGTCGGAGCTGGCCAGTCGCAGTACCCCGCAACTGCTTGCGCCGTTTTGGCCGCTTGAGGACCAGCACGGCGTGGGCCACGTAAGGCTCGACGGGCAGCCGCCGTCGAACTCCGAGCAAGCGATGCCGCTGCTGCTCAAACTCGCTGCCCAGAGCGACGCGATGCGCAGCCTGCAGACCAGCGAGGGCGAGCTGCTCTCCAACGCCGCCGCCTCCGCCCTGCGCGGCGAGATGGCCGAAGGTCTGCGCGAGCTGGCCGACCTCGTCGACCCCGAGAGCGCCGAGCTGATCCGGCTGCGCGCCAAAGCCCTCGCCGGCGGGATCGACCACCGCGAGATGACCCTCGAGATCGCCCGCAGCGGGCCGCCCCCGGCGCTGGAGATCGTCTGCGGGCCGCTCTGCACCTGGCGGATGAAGACGCGGGTCGGCCTGCACTCCTTCCTCGCCGCGGCGCGTGACGAGGAGCGCCAGGAGGAGCTCGACCGCCTCGACGACTCGCTCGACGCCGCCCTCGCCTTCCTCGAAGCGCAGACCGGCGCGAGTGAGATGAGCGTGCCCTTCAAGCTGCCGATGAACGTCACCGAGCTGCTGATCTCCGCTGGCGAGTCGGCCGGTCACCCCAAGCACTTCGCTTACTTCATGCCCGAGGACGAAGGCATCGACGGGCTGCCGCTGCGCGAACAGCGGACTCTTTACATGCGCAATGTTCACCTCGCCCGCTACTCGGTGATCACGATCCCGCTTGCCGAAGCGCTGTTGAGCGGCCCGATGCGCGCCGAGGAGGTGCCGATCGCCGAGACGCTGATGCCCTGGATCCGCGGCCACGACCACGGCCACAACGTGGTCGTGCCCAGCACCAGCTACGACGCGTGGATGGAGACGCTCGGGATCGAGCCCTTCATGGCGCTGCAGGAGGCAATCGCCGACGTCTACGGCTTCCTGATGACGATCTCGGACGCCTGGATGGACCTCACCGATTACAGCCGCCTGGAGATGTGCGCCACCCACATGGCCGAGCTGCTCCACTACATGCGCCGCGGCCCCAAGTACTACGGCGACCCCGGCGCCGCCTACGTCGAACTCAGCTTCCTCGCTGAGAACGGCTTCGTCGAGATCGACGGTCAGGGACGGGTCAGCTGGGATGAGGACGGCTTCTGCCGCGGCATGGCAGCGCTCGGCAGCGCCCTCACCGAAGCGACTGTCGGCGCCCCCGACGAGCGTGGCTCCGAAGCTTTCCTCGCCCGCTACGGCTGGCCGGCCGAGACGGCGGCGATGCGGACCTTCGAGGCGATGCGCCGCGAGCTGACCAGCGTCCCCACCTCGATCGCCTTCTACCGCACGAGCGACGTCGGGGCCGCCGAGCCCGTTCCCGCGTAGAAGGACCGTCTCTCGAAGAGGCTGCGCAGGAGAGCGCTTGGCGGGACGCCGTTTGAGTCTGGGACGGACCCGTGGGCATGGGGCTCGCCGGCACTCAGCGCAAAGCGCGTCCGCCGAGGCCATGCCCACGGCCCCTCGCTCAGGTCAATCTGAAGCGCCCGCCAACCGCTCGACGCCCGACTTCTCGATCGTCATCCGCAGGCCGTCGCGCAGCTCGATGCCCGGCTCCCAGCCGAGCAGGTCGCGGGCGCGGCCGATGTCGGGCTGGCGCTGCTGGGGATCGTCGGTGGGCAACGGCTCGAAGACGATCTCCGAGCGGGACTCGGTCACCTCGATCACGGCCTTGGCCAGCTCGAGCAGGGTGAACTCGTTCGGATTGCCGATGTTGACCGGCACGTGCACGTCGGACTCCGCCAGGGCGACGATGCCGCGGATCAGGTCGTCGACGTAACAGAAGCTGCGCGTCTGCTGGCCCTCGCCGAAGACGGTCAGCGGCCGGTCTTTCAGCGCCTGGCGCAGGAAGGTCGGGATCGCCCGCCCGTCGTGGGCGCGCATGCGCGGCCCGTAGGTGTTGAAGATGCGGACGATCGAGGTGTCGACGCCCTGCTGGCGGTGGTAGGCCATCGTCATCGCCTCGGCGTAGCGCTTCGCCTCGTCGTAGACGCCGCGCGGGCCGATCGGGTTGACGTGGCCCCAGTAGTCCTCGGTCTGCGGGTGGATCTGCGGGTCGCCGTAGACCTCGCTGGTCGAGGCGAGCAGGAAACGGGCCCGCTTGAACTTGGCGACCCCGAGCATGTGGTGGGTGCCGTGCGAGCCGACCTTGAGCGTGTGCAGCGGCAGCCGCAGGTAGTCGATCGGGCTGGCTGGCGAAGCGAGGTGGTAGACGAAGTCGACGTCCTCCGGGATGTCGACGTACTCGATGATGTCGATGTGCCGGAACTCGAAGTTCGGGTCGCGGATGTGCTCGACGTTCTGCAGCGAGCCGGTCTCGAGGTTGTCGATGCAGATCACCCGGTGACCCAGGCCGAGCAGGTGATCGCAGAGGTGGGAGCCGAGGAAGCCCGCCCCGCCGGTGACTACGCAGGTGCTCATCGCCGCTGATGCTATCGGCCGGTTGGCGACGGAGTGCGGCCGCCCTTTCCCGCAATTTGGGGCGATCGCAGCCCGACCAAGCGTCCAAAAGGGGGGCGAACTCGGCCCTCAGCTCAGATTGTCCCGCTCCGTGGAAGCACAGGGGGAGCAGACGGACGAGGGTGCGCGCAAGCGCGCCGCGGTCGAGATGATCGCCAGGCATGAGGCAACGCTGAAGCGGACCGCGCGCCGCTACTCCTTCGACGCGCAGGACGCCGAAGACGCCTATCAACGCGCGCTCGAGATCGTGCTGACGAAGGCGCCGACGACCGACCCGCGCGAACTGATCCGCTGGACCCAGACGGTCACCAAGCACGAGGCACTGGCGATCCGGCAAGGGCGGGAGCGGATGCTCGGCTACCGGCCCAAGCACGAAGGCGAGGAGCTCGATCCGGTGGCGATGCTGCCAGCCAGGGAGGCCAGCCCAGATGAGCGAGCGGAGCGGCACGAGGACGTGGCCCGCAGCCGCGAGGCGCTGCAGGCGCTGAAGCCGGCCGAGCTGCGGGCGTTGGGACTGCTCGCCGAGGGCTACTCCTACGCCGAGATCGGCGCGATGACCGGCTGGAGCCAAACGAAAATCAACCGGCTCCTGGCCGAGGGGCGGGCGCGCTTTCGCAGCCTGGTCGCACGCAGCGAGGGCGGCGGTCGCTGCCGCGACCTGCAGCCGCTGCTCTCCGCCTTCTGCGATGGCGAGGCGGGCGAAGACGACGCCGCGACCGTGCGCGAGCACTTGCGCGCCTGCGCCCACTGCCGCGCCACCGTGCGTACCTACCGGGCGGCGCCGCGGATCGCCGGCGCGCTGCTGCCGCTGTTGCCGCCCTCGCGCTCGCTGCTGGCGCGGGCGCAGGAGCTGGCCGCTGGCCTCTGGAGCCGGCTGCCGGGAGGGGGCGGCGAATCGGTCGCCAGCCAGGTGGCCGCGGCGGGCGGCTCGCGCGGGGCCGGCATGGCGGCGCTCGCCAAGCTGCTCACCGTCTGCGCCGGGGCGGCGGGCGGCGCGGCCTGCGTCGCAACGGGTGTGCTGCCGGCACCGGCGCTGGCCCCGGAGGGGGACCCGAAGGCGGCGGCGGTGCGCTCGACAGAACGCGAGGCGGCGGCGAGCGCAATCGAATACGAGCCCGCGGCGCCGGCGCCAGAAGCGCCCGCCGCGAGCCACGAAGAGGCGCAGGTCAAACCCGAGCCCGAGACGAAACATCGGGGGGCGCCGGAAGCGAGCGAAGCCACCGCCGGAGCAATCGAATACGAACCGCCCGCGCCGGTCGCCGAACCGGTCGCCGCCCCCGCCGCGGGCGCCGGCAGCGCGAGCACGAGCGGCTCGGCCGCCGGGGAGTTCGGCCCATGAACCACCACGCCCCCAGGCAGGGCGCAACGCGTGGCCGATTCTCAAGCGCGGCAACGCGTTGCACCTTCGCCGTGGCCGTTTGGGCGATGGCGTTGCTGGTCGCATCCGCCGCCGCAGCGGCGACGCCGCGACCGCTCGACCTGCGGGTCGGCGGCGGCGAGGAAAGCTGGCACTCGCGACAGCCCTTCTCGCTGAGCTGGCGCAACCCGGGCCCCGTCGTCGCCGTTCACTACCGCCTGCGCGGGCCGGCGGGAGAGACCGTGATCGACGACACGCGGCTGCCCTGGGCGACGACCGTGATCGAACACCTCAGCGTGTCGCCGCGGCCCGGGGTCTACACGGTCGAAGTGTGGCTCGAGGACGGCGGCGGGCTGGGCGAAGTGGCGAGGGCGAGCCTGCGCTTCGACGACGCGCGGCCCGGCGACGTCGCGGTCGCGGCGCCGCCGGGATGGCTGGGCCGGGCCTCCTTCCCCTTCGTCCTGCGACTCGGCCACCCGGGCGGGGCGCAACCGCTCTCGGGCATCGGCGGCTACGCCGTTGCGGTCGACCGCTCGTACAGGGGCCACCCCTGTCCCGACGGCCGCTGCGGCGCGGCGGAGCTGGAAACGCACGGGGGCATCGGGGCCGACACGGTCGTCCTCCCCGACCTGCCAGAGGGGCTCAGCTACCTCCACGCGGTCGCCGTCTCGGGCTCGGGGATGGCCTCGGCGACGGCCGGGCACGCGGCGGTCCGGGTCGACGAGGGCTACCCACGCACCGTCCTCGAAGGCGTCCCCGAGGGCTGGCGCAACGCGCCGGTGCGGCTGACGGCCCGCGCCGCCGACGGCGCCTCCGGAATGAGCCCGGGCGGACCGGGCGTCCAGCCCTACACGGCGATTCGCATCGACGGCGGCGCGCCGGTGATCGCCGCCGGCGACAGCGTCAGCACGACCGTGATCGCCTCCGGCGTTCACACCGTCGCCTACTACGCCCGCGACGCCGCCGGCAACGCCGATGACGGCGGGACCGCGAACGGGCATCCCAACCCGCTCCCCGCAACCGCGTTGGTGAGGATCGACCGCGAGCCGCCCCGGGTCGCCTTCGCCGTCGCCCAGGACCCCGCCGATCCGGAGCGACTCGAAGCGCGGGCGACCGATTCCGGCGCCGGCCTCGACCCGGCTCGCGGCACGATCGAGGTGCGGCGCGCGGGTGCCGGCGAGCGCTACCGGCCGCTGCCGACCGAAGTCGTGGCCGGCGCCCTGCGCGCCCGCTGGGACTCGAGCTCCTACCCGGCCGGCGAGTACGAGTTCCGCGTCGTCGCCTACGACAGGGCCGGCAACTCCGCGGTCGGCACGGCGCGCGGCGACGGCAGGGCGATGCGCCTGCGCGGGCCGCTGAAGCTGCCGGTCAAACTGACCGCGACGTCCGGCCGGCGCGCGGTGCGCTACGGCAGGGGAGTCTGGTTCGGCGGCCGCTTGCTGAGCGGTCGCCACACGCCGCTGTCCGGTGTCGCCGTGCGCGTGATCGAGGGCTTCTCGGCCGGGGCCGCACCGGCCCAGCGGGTGACGACCGTGAGGAGCGACGGGGACGGCCGCTTCGGCCTGCGCCTGGCGGCGGGGCCGAGCAGGCAGGTGAGCGCCCAGGCGGTGCCGACCGCGACCAGCAGGGGTGCGTCGAGCCGGCCGCTGACGATCTCCGTGCACTCCCGGGTCGTCCTGCGCGCCTCCGCCCGCGTCGCCCGGATCGGCGGACCGCCGATCGTGCTGCGAGGGCGGATCGCGCACGAGGGCGTCCCGCTCGCGGCCGACGGCAAGCTGGTGCAGCTCCAGTTCCGCCTGCCGGGACTGCCCTGGCGGGAGTTCAGGACGGTGCGCAGCAATCGCGCGGGCCGCTTCCGCTACGCCTACCGCTTCAGCGACGACGACAGCCGCGGCGCCCGCTTCCAGTTCAGGGCCTACGCAGCGGCGCAAGCCGGCTGGCCCTTCGAGCCAGCCGGCTCACTGCCGGTCGTCGTACGAGGCGTCTGAGCCTTAGACGGGCAGCAGATCGACTGCCTTGCGCACGCGCTCTTCGAGCTCGTCGCGATTGCGCTTGATCGTCGTCTCGACCGTGCGCTGGCGCTTGCGCGCCTCGCGCTCGACCCGGTTGCGGGTCTTGCGCGCCTCGCTCGTCGCGCGGCGGCGAGCGGTGGCGCCACGACGCTCGGTCCTTTTGACCCGGCGTCGCAGTTCGGTGCGATAGGACTTGAGCTGTTTTTCAGCGGCACTGCGGCCGGTGAAGGGCTCGACCAGCTCGGTCACCCGCTCGGTGACGGTGAGGACGGCGCCGACGGGGAGGTCGACGGCGGTCTCGGCGACGCTGCGCGCCTGGCTCTTCTCCGCGGTCGCGCTCTTCGTCTTTTGGGCGGTCGCGCTCTTCGCTTGGGGGGCGGAGCTCTTGCTCCCGTTGGTGCTTGCCATGTTGGGTGGGGGTCCCTTCGGTTTGGCGTTTGCGCTTGGGAGTTCGCGAGTGTAGCGAACGTATGTTCTTGGCGAACAAACGTTCTTAAACCCAAATCGCGCGGCGGTTACTGCGCGGCGCGGGCGATCGCCAGGCCACGCTCGCCGGCGGCCGCGGCGAACGTGTAGCGGGCGTCGAGGTCCAGCGGCGCATCCGCCAAGGAGCCATCGCCGAAGGCGACCTCTCCCCCCGCCTCGCGCACGATCAGCTGCGTCGCCGCGGCGTCGACCGAGCGGCAGGGCCGCAGGCCGATCATCGCGTCGAAGCGGGCGGCGGCGACGTAGGCGGCGGTGATCGCGATCGAGCCGACGACGCGAATCCGGTAGACGCGGCCGTCGAGGGCGGCCAGCGCTGTGGACGCTCGCTCCGGCTCGGCGGCCTCGAAACCGAGCAGCTCGAGCCTGTCGCCGTCCGGGCCGACGACGATCGCGGCCCCGTCGAGCGTCGCCCCCTCGCCGCGCCGCGCCGCGAACTCCTCGTCGGCACCGAAGTCGAAGACGTAGCCGAACTCCACCTCCGCCATCGAGTCGCCCGAGGCGACGGCGAGGCTGAGGCTGTGCGAGGGCAGGGTGCGGCGCGCGTTGAGCGAGCCGTCGATCGGGTCGATGACGACGCGGGCCGGGCCGCCGCCGCCGAACTCGACTTCGCCACGCTCCTCCGAGACGGCGACGAAGGAGGCGCCCTGCGCCGCCAGGGCGTCGAGCTCGGCGAAGACGATGTCCTCGCAGCGGCGGTCGATGACCAGGGTGCGGTCGCCGCCCTCGCCCACCCCCTCGTAGACGGTGCGCGCCTCGACGCCCCGCACCTCGTCGAAGATCGCGCGCTGGGCGGCGACGGCACGGCGGCAGATTCCCAGCCAGTCTGCGGAGAAAACGTCCATGCGGGCCATCCTATGGAGGCCGCCCACTCGCTAGCGTTGGAACATGCTCGCCCTGGCCGAAGACCAGCAACGCGCGGTCGCCCACGAGGCGGGCCCGCTGCTGCTCTGCGGTCCGCCGGGCAGCGGCAAGACCGAGGCGCTGGCGCGCCGCTTCGCGCGGCTGGTGGCGGGCGGGTTGGAGCCCGGGAGGATCCTGCTGTTGGCGTCGACCCGGGCCACCGCCGGGCGGCTGGAGGAGCGGGTCGAAGCGCTCCTCGTCGACTCCTATGAAGAGCTCTGGATCGGCACCTGGGGGACGCTGTGCGAGCGCTTGCTGCGCGAACACTCGACCGCCGCCGGGCTCAGCCCCTTCTTCGAGGTGCTCGGGCCCGCCGAGCGGCTCGCGATCCTGCGCGACCGCCTCGACGAGCTGCCGCTGCGCAACCACGAGATCCGCGGCAACCCCGCCGGTCTGCTGGCGCGGCTGATCGACCAGATCGACGAGCTCAAGTCGGGGGCGGAGCCGCCCGAGCCCGACCTGGCCGAGTTCTGCGCCGCCCACGACCGCATCCTGGCCGAGTCGGGCAACCTCGACCGCAGCGACGTCTTCCTCGCCCTCGCCAGGCTGCTCGAGGAGCGCGCCGACGTCCGCACCGAAGTCGCCTCCCGCTTCGCCCAGGTGATGGTCGACGAGTACGAGGACGCAACCGCGGCGCAGCGCTCGATCCTGCGGGCACTGGCGCGCGAGAACCCGAACCAGCTCTTCGCCCGGGACGGGGCGGGCGCGGCGGGCGGCGTCCCCGCGATCGTGCTCGAGGGGCGGTTCCGCGACCCCGAGGTGCGCCACTGGCGCTGCGACAACGAGCGCGCGCAGGCGCAGGCCGTCGCGCGCGAGGCCGAGCACCTGCTCGCCGGCGGCGCCTCGCCGGAGACGATCTGCGTCCTGGTCGAGGACCCGGCCAGCGGCGGCGGCGCGGTTGCGGCGGCGATGGAGGAGCGCGGGATCCCCTTCCACATGGCGGGGCCGGCGGCGCTGTTCCAGCGTCCGGAGGTGCGCGATGCAATCGCCTGGCTGCGCGTGCTCGCCCAGCCCGACGACTCGCCGGCGGCGGCGCGGGCGCTGACCCGCCCGCCGGTCGAGCTGCGCGCCGCCGACCTGGCGCGGTTGACGACGATCGCCCGGCGGCGCAAGGTCGACATGGTCTCCGCCTGCGAGGCGGCGCTGGAAAGCCCGCAGATCCCGCCCGAGGGGCGCGAGCGGATCCAGGCCTTCCTCAAGCTCTACGGGGAAGCCTCGGCGGCGCTGGAGGAACGCCGCGCCGACGTCTTCGTCCGCCGCCTGATCGAGCGCGTCGGGCTGCGACGGCAGCGACTCTTCGCCGCCGAGCCCGAGGTGGCGGAGCGGCTGCTCGCCCTCTCGCGCCTCGCCGAGCTGGCCTCGGTCTGGGCGCGGCGCGAAGCGCACGGCTCGACCCGCGACTTCGTCCGCTACCTGAGCGCCGTCGCCGAGGCGGGGGTCGAGCCGGCCGGGGGCGAGGAGCCGCCGGCGCGCGGCGCGGTCCAGGGACTGGCCTGCGCCGCGGCCAAGGGCACCAGCTTCGACCACGTCTTCGTGCTCGGCGCCGATGCGGAGGGGGTGCAGGCTGACGCGACCCTCATCGTCTCCCGGGTCGGCAGCGAGGCTGACGGATCCGGCCTTCCCGAGGAGCACCAGGAGGAGGAGCTCTTCGGCCCGGCCGAGGGCCTCCACGCCACCTACCGCAAGCTGCGCGAGGAGGTGCTCGAGGCCTCCTGGCGGGCCGGGCGCGAGCTCTCGGAGCCGCGCCTCGACACCGTGGTCGACGTCAACCGGGCGATCGCCCGTCACCTCGAGCTACTGAAGCTGGCGGCACTTGCGCAGCGTCCGGGCGAGGAGGCGACCGCGGAGGCGATCGAGGCGGTCAACGGGCTGCTGCGCCAGGTGGCGACCCCCGAGCAGCAGGCCGAGCTCGACGCCTCGCCGCTCGACGCCTACCTGCTCGACTCCGAGCGTGAGCGGGACGGGCGGCAGCGGCTGATCGCCGCCCGCCACGAGCCCTCGCTGGAAGGCTTCCTGCCGCGCCGCGGCGACGGCGCCCTCAGCCTCTCTGCCTCCGACCTCGATCTCTACCTGACCTGCCCGCTCAAGTACAAGTTCCGGCGCGTCTTCGGCATCCCCGAGGAGCCGACGATCAACCAGCGCTTCGGGATCCTCGTCCACAACGTGCTCGAGCGCTTCCACAAGGAGGCGGGGGAAGGCGAGGAAGACGGGGTCGAGCGGCTGATCGACCTCTTCGAGGCGGGTTGGCGGCGCTCGGGCTTCGGCTCCAGCGACGACGAGCTGCAGTACCGCGAGCGGGCGCGAAACGCGATGCGGCTCTACTGGGAGCGCGAGCGCGAGGGTGAGGGCGAGCCGGTCTGGCTCGAGCGCAAGTTCGACATCCGCATCGGCCCCCACCACGTGCGCGGCCGGGTCGACCGGGTCGACCGCCTGCCCGACGGCAGCTATGAGCTGATCGACTACAAGACCGGCGAGCGCAAGAGCGAGGCGGCCCTGGAGAGCGACCTGCAGCTGGCCCTCTACCGGCTGGCCGCGCGCGAGGCCTGGGGTCTGGAGGCCGGCCGGGGCAGCTACTACTACGTGCTCGACGCCGAGAAGGTCGCCGCGCCAACCAAGCCCGACGATGCCGAGCGGGTGGAGCGCACGGTGCTCGAGGTCGGCGAGGGCGTCCTCGGCCAGGACTTCGAGCCGCGGCCGGCCCCGACCACCTGCTCCTGGTGTGACTACCGCCTGATCTGCCCGGCGGCGGAGTCTTAAGCGCTGAGGGCGTGAAAAAACCAAGCGGGTCGGTGCCCGCAGGGAGTCCGAATAGCAGCGCTATTTGGGCGACCGAGGGCGCCGAGATGCGCCGGTTTGCAGCGTCCTCAGCTACTCGTTGCCCTGCTGGCGCAGGAAGTGCTGAAAGTCGCGGGCGATCGAGTCGGCGGAGGGCAGGTCCCCGGGGTCCTGCAGCTGGTCGGCCTGCTCGGCCTCGATCCGGTCGACGAGTTCCTCGATCTCGGGGTTGGCGGCGATCGCCCGGTCGATCTGCTCTTCGTAGCTGGCGGTCTCCTCCTCCAGCTCGGTCGCCTCGACCGCGATGCCGGTCAGGCCCTCGAGCCGGCGCAGCAGGGCCAGCGCGGCCTTCGGGTTGGGCACGGCGGCAACATAGTGGGGCACCGCCGCCCAGAGCGAGGCAGAGCGCATCCCGAGCTTGCCGCAGCAATCGTGGACAACGCCGACGATGCCGGTCGGGCCCTCGTAGCTGGAGCGCTGCAGGTCGAGCTCCTCGACCAGCTGCTCGTCGGAAGCAAGGCCGGTGACCGGCACCGGCAGGGTGTGGGAGACCTCGGCGACGAGGGCGCCAAGCGTGATCACCATCTCGACCCCGAGGGCGTCGGCGGCGGTCGCGATCGTCTCCGAGAAGGTGCGCCAGCGCAGGTTCGGCTCGGTGCCGTCGAGCAAGACGAGGTCACGGTCGGCAGCGGGGACGCGCACCGCGATCAAGCTGTTGTGGGGCCACTCGATGTGCCGGGTCTGGCCCTCGCTGAGGACGATCGTCGGCCGGTTGGCCTGGAAGTCGAAGTAGTCCTCCGGGTCGACCTCGGCGACCAACTCTGAGTCGAAGGCGTCGCCGACCATGGTCAGCGCTGTCGACGCCGCCGCGGCGGCGTCGTTCCAGCCGCGGAAGGCGCAGACGAGAATTGGGCTGCGCAGTTGCGGCACATTGCCTTCCCAGCGAAGCGAATCCACGCTTTTGAGGTTACCGATGGCCCTCCGCGGCGCCGGCCTCGGTGCTGACTTCGCGTTTGTGACTCCAATAGCCCCAAAAAAGGCGAAGTCAGCGGATTAGGGGGTGGATGCGAGGGCGCGGCGGACGAGGGTGTAGGCGATCGAGAGGGCTAGGGCGGCGAAGGCGAGTTCGAGGGCGCGGGTGGGGATCTCGTTGGAGACCGCGACGCCGAGCAGGACGCCGAGCGGCGAGAGCGCGCCGATCACCAGCGCCTCGCGCACCCGCACGTTGCCGTAGCCGTTCTGGCGGATCGCGCCGACGAGGGCGACGATGACGATCATCAGCAGCGAGGTCGACTCGCCCTCGACCTGGCTGAGGCCGAGGAAGACCGTCAGCGCCGGCACGAAGAGGACGCCGCCGCCGACGCCGACCAGGCCGCCGGCGAGACCGCCGGCGATCGCGACCAGGACTGCGGCGAGCTCGTTCACCCGGCGCTCACTTGAGGATCAGCTCGATCGCGACGGCGACGAGGAGGGCGGCGAAGAGCAGGGAGACGGCGCGCTGGGGAATGCGCTGCTGGATCGCGGTGCCGGCGAGGACGCCGACGATTGCGGGGATCGTCAGCAGCAACCCGGTGAGGACGTGCACGTTGCCGTAGATCCCCCCCTGGGCGAGGGCGCCGAGCAGGCCGATGAGGACGATCGCGGCGAGGCTGGTGCCGGTCGCCAGCCGCTCGCCGAAGCCGAACCAGAAGATCAGCAGCGGCACGATCACGGTGCCGCCGCCGACGCCGAAGAGCCCGCTGAAGACACCGGCCAGGGTCCCGATCGCGGCCAGCTTCAGCAGGCGGCTCTCGCTGCCCCCGCTCGCGAACTGCATCAAATTCTCACCCTGCCAGGTAGAGAATTTGATGCAGTTCGCGTCACTGGTGCCGCGATACTAGAGGCGTGCCTCCCGGAGACCAGACAGGGGACGCCGGCGCGGCGGTGGCGGCGCTCGGGGCTCTGCGCGACGATCCGCGCCGGAGCGCGGTCCTCACCGACGTCGACGGGACGCTGGCGCCGATCGTCGAGCGCCCGGAGCAGGCGGCGGTGCCGGCGCGGGCGCGCGAGCTGCTGGGCGAGCTGAGCGAGCGCTACGCGCTGGTCGGCTGCGTCTCCGGCCGTCGCGCGCTCGAGGCGCGGCGCCTGGTCGGGGTGGAGGGAATCGCCTACGCCGGCAACCACGGCCTCGAGCTGCTGCTGCCGGGCGAGGATGCACCGCGGCTCGATCCCGCGGTGGCCGGGGCGGAGGGGGCGGCGGCGAGCTTCGTCGCGGGCCTCGACCCGGCGGGCCTGGCGCAAGCCGGCATCAGACTCGAGGACAAGGGCCCGATCCAGTCCCTGCACTGGCGGGGCGCGGCGGATGAGCGGGCCGCCGAGGGGCGGGCGCACGAGATCGCCGTCGGCGCTGGCCGAGCCGGCTTGGAACCGCGCTGGGGCCGCAAGGTGCTGGAGCTGCGGCCGCTCGGCGGTGGCGGTAAGGACGCGGCGGTGGCGGCGCTGATCGCCGGCGAGAAGATCTCGGCGGCGGTCTACGCCGGCGACGACCGGACCGACCTCGACGCCTTCCGGCGGCTGCGCGAGCTGCGCGACGAAGGGCAGCTGCGCAGCGCCGTCTGCGTCGGCGTCGCCTCGCCCGAGGCGCCGCCGGGACTGGTCGAGGAGTGCGACATCACCGTCGACGGTCCCGCCGGCTGGCTCGCTCTGCTGGAGGAGCTGGCGCGGTAGCGATGCCCTTCACCGACCTGCTGCGCGTCACCGTCCTGCTCACCGGCGCCGAGGCGACCGCGCTGGCCGCGATCGCGGCCGTCGCCGCCAATCGCGACGGCGACACGCGCACGCTGGCCGTGGCGGCAGCCTGGTGGGCGATCGCGCTGCTCGTCGGCTTCTACCTCGGTCGGCCGAGCCGGGCCGCCGGGGCGCTGCGCGACACCCTCGCCCGCGCCCGCACCGCGACCTCGCTGCCCTCCGAGTCGCCCGGCCGCATTGCCTTCTCACGGCTCTGGCCGATCGCGTTGACCGCGATCGCGGCGGGCGCGCTCGGCGTCTTCTTCCCCGGTGTCGCCGCGATCGGCGCCGGCTACGCGCTGCTCGTCTCGCTCGCCTGGCACAGCCGCGAGGCGGCGGTGCTGGCGATCGAGCAGCGCGACGGGGTCAAGTTCTACGTCGTCCCCAACTCGGCCCTGCGCCCGATCCAGCTCGTGCGCAGCCCCGGGCTGCGCAGCGACGCGTTGCGGCGCGCCTGAGTGACCGTCATCCGCGCCGGGTAGCGTCAGTTCAGATGATCCGGCGCGCTCTCGTCCCGCTCGCGGCACTGGCACTCGGCCTGCTCGCCCCGGCGAGCGCCAGCGCCGTCGAACGCACGGTGACGGTGAAGGGCGAAGCGATCCAGAAGGTCGTCAACGACACGGCCGAACTGGGCTTCTCGGTGAGCGTGAAACGGAAATCGAAGGGTGCGGCGCTGCGCGTCGTCGCCGCCCGGCTGCGGGCGGTGATCGCGGCGGCGCAAGCGATCCCGGGGGTTGGGCCGGGCGACGTCAGCACCGGCCCGATCTCGGTCCACAAGCTGACCCGCAAGGGCCACGTGCTCTGGCGCGCCGCCGAGGGGGTCGGGGTCGTCCTGCACCAACCCGAGCGCGCCGGCGAAATGGTCAGCGCCGCGGTCGCCGCCGGCGCGACCGGCACCCGCGGGCCGCGCTACTTCCCCGGCAACCCCGATGCCGCCTATGACGAAGCGCTGCTCGCTGCGTTCGACCAGGCGAAGGGGAAGGCGGCGGCCCTGGCCGGGCGGGCGGGCGCCACTCTCGGTCCGGCCCTGACGATCGAGGAAGGGCGGGAAATCACACCGGTCGAAGCTGCCGTCCCCAAGTCCCGCGGACCCCGCTCGGGCGCGCCCACGCCGCCCACCAAGCCGGGCACCTCGACGGTCACCGCCACTGTTCGGGTCGTCTTCGCGCTCGAATAGTCAGCGGCTGAGGCCGGACGACGGATCGGGGCCCGGCGCTCCTACCGGTTGAGCAGCTTCTTGAAGTCGGCCCAACCCCGCGTGTTGGCGACGTCGCCCGCCGTCAGCCAGGCCCGGCGCGCGGTCGCCACCGCGTAGGACATGTTGTTCAGCGTCTCGACGCCGTGGGCGTCGGTGTTGAGGACGATCGTGACGCCGGCGTCGACGGCGAGGCGGGCATGGTGCTCGGAGAGGTCGCGGCGGTTGGGGTTGCCGTTGATCTCGATCATCGTGCCGGTGCGGACCGCGGCCTCGGCCACCGCCTCGACGTCGACGCCGTAGGGCTCGCGGCGGCCGATCAGGCGACCGGTGAGGTGGCCGATGCAGTCGACGTGCGGGTTCTCGATCGCCGCCAGCACCCGCGCGGTCATCTCCTTTTCGGAGACCGCGAAGGAGGTGTGGACGCTGGCGACGACCCAGTCGAGCGCCGCGAGCAGGTCCTCCGGGTAGTCGAGCGAGCCGTCGAGGCCGATGTTGACCTCCGAGCCGGCGAGCAGGCGGAAGCCGCGTTTGCCCCTGTTCCAGTCGGCGACCTCGTCGATCCGCTCCCAGAGCCGCTCGGCGGTGACGTGGTCGCCGAAGCCGTGGCTGGCCGAGTGGTCGGTGATCGCCATGTAGGCGTAGCCGCGCTCGCGACCCGCTTCGGCCATCTCCTCCAGCGTGTTGCGCCCGTCCGAGAGGGTGGTGTGGGAGTGCAGGTCGCCGCGGACGTCGTCGAGCGAGACCAGCTGCGGCAGCTTCCCCTCGCGCGCCGCCTTCAGCTCGCCGCGACCCTCGCGCAGCTCGGGCTCGATGTAGGCGTAGCCGAGTCGCTCGTAGACCGCCTCCTCGGTCGCGCAGAGCTCGACCTCGCCGCTCTCGACCACGGTGACCCCGTGCTCGGAGACCGAGAGGCCGCGCCCGACCGCGTCCTCGCGCAGCTGCACGTTGTGGGCCTGGGAGCCGGTGAAGTGCTGCAGCAGGTTGCCGAAGGCCTGCGGCGCGACGATGCGCAGGTCGACCGAGATGCCGTTCTGGGTCTGCGCCCGCACCCCGTTCGGCCCCGGCTTGCCGGCGGCGGCGATCAACGGGCTGGCGATGAGGTGCTCGGCGAGTGCCTGCGGCTCGGCGGCGGTGGCGATCAGGTCGATGTCCTTGCAGGTCTCGGCCCAGCGCCGCACCGAGCCGGCGACCTCGACCCGGTCGGCGGCGGGGTGTTCGCGCAGCATCCGCACCAGCTCCTCGGCGATCGGCTTGGCGGCGGAGAGCAGCACGCGGCCGCTGCCCTCACCGGGTTCGCCCAGCCGCTCGACCGCGGCGAGGATGTTTTCCTCCGCCTTTGGCCCGAGGCCCTTCAGCTCGCGAATCCGTTTGCCCGCGGCCGCCGCCCGCAGGTCGTCGAGCGTCGCCACGTCGAGCTCGTCGAAGAGCCGGCGCGCCGTCTTCGCCCCCACCCCCGGCACCCGCGTCACCTCGATCAGCGTCGGTGGGAACTTCGCCTTCAGCCTGACCGCGGCGGGGATCTCGCCGGTCTCGAGCAGGGCGTCGATCTTTTCCGCCAGCGTCTTGCCGACGCCGGGGAGCTCAGTCGCCCTCCCTTCGGCGGCGAGGTCAGCCACCGAGAGCGGGCTTTCGCGAATCGCCCGCGCCGCCGTGCCATAGGCGAGCACGCGGTATTTAACCGCCCCATCGAGCTCGTAGAGGACCCCCAGCTCGTCGAGGGCGGCGGCGATCTCGGCGTTGGTCACACCCCCACGCTAGCGACCCCTCTGGCCTTCGCGCTACGGTGCCGAGAGCGGCTTGCAGACCCTCGCTATACTTTCTGAAGTATTGAGCGCCGAAACTCGATTCCCAGGAGAGAGATCCCAGTGACAGGCAAACTCAACGACGTTACGGACGCCACCTTCAAAGCCGATGTCCTCGATGCCGAGGGCCCTGTGCTCGTCGATTTCTGGGCTCCCTGGTGCGGTCCCTGCCGCGTCGTCCATCCGGTCCTCGAGGAAATCGACGCCGAGCGCGAGGACCTCAGCATCGTCAGCATCAACGTCGACGAGAACCAGCAGACCGCGGCTCAGTACGAAGTCCTCTCGATCCCGACCATGATCCTCTTCAAGGACGGGGCGATCGCCAAGAAGGTGATCGGCGCGATGCCCAAGCGTCGCCTCGAGGCCGAGCTGGAGCCGGCGCTCGCCTAGGCCGCCGCGCCCGTGCCCTTCGTTCACGTCCACTGGTACGAGGGCCGCTCCGATGAGCAGAAGGCGGAGATCGCCAAGCGCATCGAAGCGGCCCTGATTGACGTCGCCGGCGTGGCGCCGGACCACTGCTGGGTGAAGTTCTCGGACTCGAAGCGGTCCGACTTCATCATCGGCGAGAGGCCCGACGATTAGCTGACCCGCGGGGGCTGACCCGCGGGCCGGCGGGATAAAGCCCCCGGATCAGAGCTGGGTGGCAAAGAGGCCGACGAGTGCGGCAAAGCCGGCGACGTAGGCGGCAGAGAGCCCGACGAAGCCGTGCACCATGGTCCTGTTGACCGCTTCGAAGCCGCTTTTCATCTCGCCGCGCAGCTCTTTCATCTCGCCGCGCAGCTCGTGGATTTCGCCTTCGACCTTCTCGAAGCGATGGTCGACGTCGTCGAAGCGGCGGTTGACTTCAGCTCTGAAGTCGTCGAGCCGCGCGTCGGTCCAGCTCTCTCTCATCAGGTGCATGATTGCACCGTAGAAGTTGCGGCCGCACGCGTGGTGCGCGCAATGTCAAATCTTTGTGGCGAGGGTATCCCGCAACTCACACCAGCTTGGCCTGGCGCAGGCCCCGTTCGATTCCCGGCGCCAGGGTGAGGGCGAAGGTGGCGCTGAGGTGGTTGCGGTCGCGGTAGACGAGGGCGTTGCCGATCACCGCCCGGCAGAGGTCGTGCGGACAGATCTCCGCGGTCACGTCGACCAGCTTCGCTCCCGGCGCTTCGTGGGCGGCCTGCGCGTCGACCTCGTAGTCCTCGCCGCGGGGACGGCGGAAGGCGCAGGCGTCGAGGTCCTGCGGCTGGGCCGAGACGCAGCTGGGCACGTCCTCGGCCGCCGGGGGCGGGTCCTTGATAACCGCTGTCCGCATCCCCGCCTCGTGCAGCTGGCGCAGGGTCTGCTCGTAGCCGGTGCGCAGGGCCAGCGCCCGTTCGGGGCCCGCCAGCGGCTCGTCCTTCGCGTCGAGCGGCGCGTAGTCGCTGGCGCTGCTGACCAGGACCAGTGAGGACCGCGGCGCCGACTCGATCCGGCGCAGCGTCGCTTCGCGCCAGGCTTCGCACTCGCCGTAGACGCGCCCGGCGTGGTCGCGGATCCTGACCGCGGCCGGCGTGCATTCGGCCTTGGCCAGCGCGACCAGCCGCCAGCCGTGCTTGCGGGCAAGCTCCTCGACGGCGGGGAAGTACTGCATCGCGTGCGAGTCGCCGAAGAGGAAGACCGTCTTGGTCGACGAGCTGTCACCGTAGATGCAGGGGTGGGAGCGCGTGCCGCCGACGCCGACCAGGCAGCCGTCTTCGTACATGCGCGAGCGATCGTCGCGGGCCTGCAACGGGTTGGGGCGCACGGCCTCGACGCGCTCCTGGGGAAACGGCTGGCTGGGCAGGGCGCGGGCGCCCTCGACCTCGCTCAGCGGCGCCGTGCGCAGCTGCGGCTGGGCGCTGAGGAGCAGGAAGCCGGCCAGGGCTGCGGCTGCCGTGCAGCCGGCGCCAAGGGCGAGGCTGCGGCCGGGCCAGAGGGAGAGCGTCTGGGAGTGCTGGATCGGCCGCTCGACCAGGTGGTGGTTGAGGACCGCCGGCAGCAGCGAGGCGAGGGTGACGGCGAGGCCGGCGAGGATCCCGAGGGGACCCCAGAGCACCGTCGCGAAGATCACCGCCGGCCAGTGCCAGAGGGACCAGGAGTAGGAGACCCGGCCGACGTAGCGGACGGGCCGCAGCACGAGCAGGCGGCTTGGGCCCGGCGCCGTGGCGGCGGTGCCGGCGAGGATGATCGCGGCGGCGCCGAGGGTCGGCGCCAGCGCGGCGAGACCGGGGAAGGGGGTCGCGGCGTCGAAGAGCAGGATCGCGGCGACGATCGCGCTCAGGCCGGCCCAGGCCAGGCCGGCCCGCAGTGCGGCGGGCAGCCGGATCGGGCCGAGCGCGGCGAGGGCGGCGCCGAGGGCCAGCTCCCAGGCCCGGCCCAGGGTCGAGAAGTAGGCGGCGCTCGGCTCGGCCTGCGTCAGCTGCAGGCCGAAGGCGAGGGAGGCGAGGCCGACGACGGCGACGATCGCCCAGAGCAGCGGCGCGACGCGGCGGCCGCGGCGGCGCCAGACCCAGGTGACGAGCAGCAGCAGCGCCGGCCAGACGAGGTAGAACTGCTCCTCGACCGCGAGCGACCAGAGGTGCTGGACGGGGCTCGGTTCGCCGCCCTGGGCGAAGTAGTCGACCGCCTGCGCCGAGAAGTGCCAGTTGACCACGTAGAAAGCCGAGCTGACGATGTCGGCGGAGACTTCGGTGCCGCGCAGCGGCGTCAGCAGGACGAAGGTGAGCACGGCGACGACGGCGAGCAGGACCACCAGCGAGGGCAGCAGGCGCCGCACCCGCCGTGCGTAGAACTCGCGCAGCGAGACGCTGCCGGTCGCTTCCAGCTCGCCGAGCAGGAGGCGGGTGATGAGGAAGCCGGAGATGACGAAGAAGACGTCGACGCCGACGTAGCCGCCGGCCGCCACGGGCAGGCCGGCGTGGCAGAGGAGGACGGCCGCGATCGCGATCGCGCGCAGGCCCTCGACGTCGGGCCGGAAGCCGCTCGGCGCTGTCCGCTCGCCCGCCTTCACGAACGGCCAACCTTAGGGGTCGCGCTTAAGCGTTGCTAAGAATCGCCTTGCATCGCGCTGACGCGGCGCAGCCAAGTGAGCGAGCGCGCGATCAACCAGGGGCGGGTGCGCTCGGTCCAATGTCCGCCGGGCACCGGCCAGAGGTGGACGCGCTGGAACTTGGCGGCGAAGGCCTCGTTCATCGCCAGCGGCACGACGGCGTCGCGGCGGCCCTGGACGATCAGCAACGGGCGGCGGGCTGGGCGCCGCTGGGGCGAGAGGCGGCGGGCCTGCAGGGGCGTGAGGCCGATCCGCTCCAGGTAGTCGGGGCCAAAGGCAATTAGCGGCCACTGCCAGGTGGGCAGGTCCGAGGGCGGCGCCTTGGCCACGGCCGCGTCGACCAGGCCGTCGCCGGCGAGCAGTGCGGCCAGCGTCCCGCCCGCCGAGGAGCCGTAGGCGTAGACGGGACCGGCCTCGGCCCGGCGCAGCCGGGCAGCTTCGGCGCGCACGGCGCGCACCGCCGCCGGCAGGTCGCCGAGCGGGTACTCGACGTAGTGGGGCACGAAGCCGGCGGCGCGCGCCGGGGGCTCCGTCAGCGCTTCGAAGCTCGGGTCCTCGCCGAGGAAGGAGCCGCCGTGGATGAGGAGGAGCTGGGGCGCCAGCGACCGCCCCCCTTCGACGTCCGGCGGCGGCGCGGCGGCGGCCGGCCCTGGCCCGAGCAGGGCAAGGGCGAGGAGGGCCAGTGGGACCGCGGCGCGGCCGAGTGCGAAGGATCCGCCGATACCGGCCCTAACCCGGCCGCCGGGGGGAGGTAGCGCCGCGGCGGTCCGCACGCCCAATCAGCCCGCGCGCGCGACGCCGATCCGCAGCTCGCGACCGTCGACCCGTACGGCGGGGGCGTCGTCGGCGCCGTAGGCGACGGCGGTGGCGAGCACCTCGCCGGCGATGTAGGGCTCGTGCTCGCGGGCGGCGGCAAGCAGCTCCTCGTCGCCGCCGAGGGCGAGCTCGATCCGATCGGAGATGTCGAGCCCGGCCGCTTTGCGGGCGTTCTGGATGGCGTGGACGATCTCGCGGGCAAGGCCCTCGCGGCGCAGCTCGTCGTCGAGCTCCAGTTGGAGGGCGACGGCATGACCGGCCTCCGCCTCGACCTCGTAGCCCTCCAGCGGCCGCAGCGAGAGGGTGACGTCGTCGGGGCTGAGCTCGTGCTCGTCGCCGTTGACGTTGATCCCGACGCCGTCGCCGCGGGCCATCACCGCGGCGACGACGGTGGGGTCGAGCGCCTCCACCGCGGCGGCGGCCTGCGGCATGTGCCTGCCGAAGCGGGGGCCGAGCGAGCGGTAGTTGGGCTTGACCTCGTAGCTGACCAGCTCGGACTCGTCGCTGACGAAGTCGAGCTCCTTGACGTTGAGCTCGGCGGTGACGAGGCTGGCGCGGGCCTCGATCGCGGCGCGCTCGGCCTCGTTGGCGACGATCACGGCCCGGCGCAGCGGCTGGCGCACCTTGGCCTTGGCCTGGGCGCGAGCGGCGCGGCCGAGCTCGACCGTGAGGCGAACGGCGTCCATTGCGGCCTCCAGCTCGGGATCGGCGAGGCCGGCGTCGGGCTGGGGGAAGTCGCGTAGGTGGACCGAGTCGGGCAGGCCGTCCAGCTCCTCCGCGGCGCCGCCGGCGAGGTTGAGGTGGATCTCCTCGGCCAGGAAGGGCGTGAAGGGGGCGAGCAGGGCGGAGACCTCGAGCAGGCAGTGGCGCAGGGTGGCGAAGGCGGCCCGGTCGCCCTCCCAGAAGCGCCGCCGCGAGAGCCGCACGTACCAGTTGGAGAGCTCCTCGACGTAGGCGGCGATCGCCCGCCCGGCGGCGGTGCAGTCGAACGCGTCCATGCGCTCACGCACCGTCGCGATCGTCGCCTGCAGCTTCGAGAGCGCCCAGCGGTCCAGGTCCTCCCCGGCCGCCCCCGGACGCGGGAGCGACGGCGGATCCATATCTGACTCCTCCGCCGTCGCGGGAGCAGAGGAGGCGGCCGTATATGTGGCGAAGTCCGAAGGACTGAGCCTCTCGGCGTTGGCGTAGAGGACCCAGAAGGAGTAGGTGTTCCAGAGGGTGTTGATGAACTGGCGCGCCGATTCGCCGACGGTGTCGATCGAGAAGCGGTAGCCCGACCAGGGCTGCTGGGCGGTCAGGTAGTACCAGCGGAAGGCGTCGGCGCCGTGGGCGTCGATCACATCCCAGGGCTCGACCACGTTGCCCTTGCTCTTCGACATCTTCTGTCCCTCGGGGTCGAGGACGAGGCCGAGGCAGACGCAGTTGCGGTAGCTCGACTGCTCGAAGAGCAGGGTCGACTCGGCCAACAGCGTGTAGAACCAGCCGCGGGTCTGGTCGATCGCCTCGCAGATGAAGTCGGCGGGGAAGCGCTCGGCGAACAGCTCCTCGTTCTCGAACGGGTAGTGGAGCTGGGCGAAGGGCATCGCGCCGCTGTCGTACCAGGTGTCGATCACCGACTTGACCCGGTGCATCTCGCCGCCGCACTTGGCGCAATCGAGCACGACGTCGTCGATGTAGGGGCGGTGCAGGTCGTCGGGCACCTCCCCCACCGCCCGTTCGCGCAGCTCCGCGACCGAGCCGATGCAGACGCGCTCCTCGCACGACTCGCTGGCGCAGTGCCAGATCGGCAGCGGCGTGCCCCAGTAGCGGTCGCGCGAGAGCGCCCAGTCGACGTTGTTCTCCAGCCACTTGCCGAAGCGGCCGTGCTTGATGTGCTCGGGGTGCCAGCCGATCGTCTCGTTGTTGGCGAGCAGGCCGTCGCGCACCTGCGAGGTGGCGACGTACCAGCTCGACTTGGCGTAGTAGAGCAGCGGCGTGCCGCAGCGCCAACAGTGCGGATAGGCGTGCTCGTAGACCTGCTCGCGGAAGAGCAGGCCGCGGGCGCCGAGGTCGGCGATCAGCGCCTCTGTCGTCGCCGGGTCCTTGACGAACTGGCCCTCGAAGCCGCTGACGCGGCGGTCGAAGCGACCGTCGAGGTTGACCGGGTTGAAGAGCGAGCCCGCGTCGGTGGGGTCGAAGATGCCGTTGGCCGCGGCGACCGCGTAGTCGTCTTCGCCGAAGGCGGGGGCGATGTGGACGAGGCCGGTGCCGTCCTCGGTGGTGACGAAGTCGCCGGCGATGACGCGGAAGGCGTTGGCCGGCTCCTCGGCGAGCTCGAAGACGGGGCCCTTGTAGGCGCGGCCGACGAGGTCGCTGCCGGGCAGCTTCTCGAGCACGACGGCGCCCTCCCCCAGCACCCGCTCGAGCAGCGGCTCGGCGAGGATCAGGACCTCGCCTTCGTAGCGCGCGCGGACGTAGGTGACCTCGGGCGCGACCGCGACGGCGACGTTGCCCGGCAGCGTCCACGGCGTCGTCGTCCAGACCAGCAGCGACTCGCCGCTCTCGGTGCCGTCGTCGCCGAGCAACTTGAAGCGCACGTATATGGAGGGGTCCTCGATGTCCTCGTAGCCGAGCGCGACCTCGTGCGAGGAGAGGGCGGTGCCGCAACGGGGGCAGTAGGGCACGACCTTGTGGCCCTCGTAGAGGCGCTCTTTCTCCCAGAGCTGGCGCAGCGACCACCAGACCGACTCGATGTAGTCGTTCTCGAGCGTGACGTAGGGGTGGTCGAGGTCGACCCAGAAGCCGATCCGCTCGGTCAGCCGGTTCCACTCGTCGACGTACTCGAAGACCGAGGCGCGGCAGCGCTGGTTGAACTTGTCGATGCCGTAGTCCTCGATCTCCTGCTTGGAGGAGATGCCGAGCTGCCTTTCGACCTCGATCTCGACCGGCAGGCCGTGGCAGTCCCAGCCCGCCTTGCGCGGCACCCGGTAGCCGCACATCGCCCGGTAGCGCGGGTAGACGTCCTTGAAGGCGCGGGCGAAGACGTGGTGGGAGCCGGGGCGGCCGTTGGCGGTCGGCGGACCCTCGTAGAAGTTCCACAGCGGCGCCTCCTCACGCTGGGCGAGCGAGCGGGCGAAGACGTCGCGCTCGCGCCAGCGCTCCAGCACGCGCTCCTCCAGCGCGGGGAAGGACTGCTTGGTGTCGACGGGGCGGAAGCCGGGCATGAGCGAGTGATTCTAGGAGCGGTGGGCCGCTCCGCAGCCGACGGTTGAGATCGGTACGCAATAGTCTTGCCGCGTGCCCGCCTACGACCTCAACGGCAAGGTGGCGCTGGTCACCGGCGCCGCCCGTGGAATCGGCTTCGAGACGGCGCGGCAGATGCACCTGCGCGGCGCCTCGGTCGCGGTCGTCGACCTCGATGCCGAGGAGGCGCGCGAGGCCGCCGAGCGGATCGGCGAGCGGGCAATCGGAGTCGCCGGCGACGTCACCGACGCCGGCGCGATGCGGGCTGCGGTCGCCGAGACGGTGGAGCGCTTCGGCGGGCTCGACGTGGCGATGGCCAACGCCGGGATCGCGCCGCCGACCCAAACGACGACGCGGACAATGCCGCCCGAGGAGTGGGAACGGGTGATCGACGTCAACCTGATGGGCGTCTGGAACACGGTGCAGGCGGCGCTGCCGCAGATCTCCGAGCGCAACGGCCAGATGGTGATCGTCGCCTCGGTGGCGGCCTTCGCCGGCGGCGTGATGATGAGTCCCTACGCAACTTCGAAGGCCGCGGTCGAGGCCCTCGGCCGCTCGCTGCGAGCCGAGTTGCTGCCCTTCGGCGCCAGCGCGACGGTCTGCTACTTCGGCTGGGTCGACACGCGCATGGTCAAGGAAGCGCTCGACGAGCAGGAGTCCGGCAGCAGGATGCAGGAAACGCTGCCGAAGTTCCTGATGAAGCGGATCAAGCCCGACGAAGCCGGCGCCGCGGTCGTGCGCGGGATCGAAGAGCGGGCACCGCGGGTCTTTGCCCCCAGGTGGTGGCGCTACGTCTCCGCCCTGCGCGGCGTCCTGATGCCGCTGATGGAGAAGCGCATCCCCAAGGACCCGCGCGCGGTCGCGGCGCTGCGCGAGGCCGAGGCGCGGGCCACCGGCTCACCGGCCGAGGGCTGAGGCGGCGGCGCCGGGCGCGTCGGAGGCATCGGGCGGGCGTGGCGGGCGCCGGCGGGCGCCCAACGATCGGTCGCTCGGCAGGACTACGGTCGATCCGTAGAACGGGTCAAGCGCTCGAGCAGGATCACGACCGACTCGTAGTCGGCGCCGGTGGCGCGGCTGAGGCCGATCTCGCAGGTGCGGTTGCTGGCGAGGTGGGCGTCGAAATGGCGGCCGTCCAGCTCTTCGGCCTGGGGGCGGGTCGCGGCGGCGGTCAGCTCGGGGTGGGAGATGCCGCGGTCGCCGGCGAAGCCGCAGCAGGTGGCCGAGGGGGCGACGTAGACGTCCTCGGCGAGCGCCCTGGCAAGCGAGCGCAGGCGCGGGGCGAGGCCCATGTGCCGCGTGGCGCAGGTCGGGTGCACCGTGGCCGAGCCGACCTTGGCGCCGACCGCGAGCTTGGGCAGCAGGCGGTCGTGCGCCCAGGCGACCGAGTCGAGGATCTCCAGCTTGGCCAGCCGCTCGGCGTTCTCCTCGCTCAACACCCCCGCGCCGGGGTCGGCAATGGCCTGCGTGCAGGAGGCGGCGTCGATCACGATCGGCAGCTCCCCCTCCCCGCTCCAGGCCCAGAGCTTGGCGACCATCTCGTTCGCCTTGTGCGCGTGCGCCGCGCCAAAGCCCTTCGAGCTCCAAGGTAGCCCGCAGCACGACCCCGCCACCTCCTCCGGAATCCAAACCGGCAACCCGGCCCGCGCGGAGACCTCCACCATCGCCTCCACCACCGACCTCGCCGGCCGCGGGGGCCCGACGGGCCTCAAACGTGACATATCGACACGCTTTCGGCCCGTCGGCGGGGGGGCGGGGCCGAAGATGCGGTTGGTGCAGCTGGGGAGGTAGATGGCGGTGGCGGGGACGCGGCTCGTCGGGGGTAGCTTCGGCGAGGCGGGGGCGGGGAGGGACCGGCCGCGCTTGGTGCGGCGTGCTAGGGGGGCGCCCAGGCGCAGGGCGGCGCGGGAGCCGGCTTCGACCGTGCGCCAGCGCTTCGCCGCGGCCAGAGCGGCGGCTTCGGCGCGCGGCGAATGCTGCTCCTTGCGTATTTCCTTGACCAGGAGGCCGGTGTCGATCCCGACCGGGCAGGCGAGCTGGCAGGAGCCGTCGGCGGCGCAGGTCTCGAGCCCGTCGTACTCGTACTCCTGTTCCAGCGCCCGCCGCAGTGGCGAGTCCTCGGGCTGGCGCGCCATCTCGCGCCGCAGCACGATGCGCTGGCGCGGCGTCGTCGTCAGGTCGCGGCTGGGGCAGACCGGCTCGCAGAAGCCACACTCGACGCAGGTGGTGGCCGACTCCTCGATCGGCGGCGTCGTCTTCAGGTTGCGCAGGTGGACGTCGGGGTCGCGGTTGAGGACGACGCCGGGAGAGAGCACGCCGTCGGGGTCGGCCAGCCGCTTCACCCGCCACATCAGCTCGGTCGCCTTCTCCCCCCACTCCCGCTCTACATAAGGGGCCATGTTGATCCCGGTCCCGTGCTCGGCCTTGAGCGAGCCGTCGTACTTGTCGACGATCAGCTCGACCAGGCCGGACATGAACGCCTCGTAGCGGTCGAGGTCC
>DASZSJ010000113.1:0-1898 GCA_035548675.1 Solirubrobacterales bacterium | reverse complement strand
CTCGGAATCGAGGACCTCGGTCCAGAGCTCGAACAGTCGCGCACGGTCGCGGTGGTCGAACCCGATCGCGAACCTGGTCGCGTCGGGCGCGGTTTTCTCTACGGGCCCTACGGTGGCTCCTTGCTGGCGTGGCTGGGGGTTTGCCTCTGCGGGACGAAATTGAGCTACGCAAAAGGCGCGGGAAAACTACCACCGCGGGCGGACCCGATGCCGATCAGGTGCGCTCATGGGCGGTGTCCAGGACCTTTCCGACGGCCGACGATCCCGCGAGGAGGACGGTTCCGGCGACGGCGAGGGCCATGAAGGCGACGAGGAGAACGCCGCCGAGGGGGGTCGAGCGCCAGGACTCGTCGAAGACCAGAGGGGCGAGGGCGACCGGCACCAGGACCTGGACGGCGAACATGATCGGCGCCACGTGGGTGGCGCCGCGGCGCTGGAGGGCGCTCATCTCGCTGAGCAGCGCCAGGCCCTCGGAGGCACCGGCGGTAGCGAGCCAGCCGAGCGCGGCCGGCAGCGCCCCGGCGGCGAGTTCGTCGGTCAGCAACTTGCTGGCGATCGCCGTCCAGGCGTAACCGCAGCCGGCGCTGACGACGGCGAGGATCGAGAGCGAGGCGGCGCGCGAGCGCAGTGCGTAGGGAGCCAGCAGCGGCAGCGCGACGAGAGCCAGCGCCAGCGCCATCGTCGCCGTGCCGGCGTGATCGGTGCTGCGTTCCGGCGCCACCAGCGCCACCCCGGCGACGCCGGCGACGATCGCCGCCACCGCTGCCCACTCCCGCGGCCCGGGCCTCTCCCCCAGCCGCGTCGCCCCCAGCCAGAGCAGCAGGATCAGCCCGCTGGCCAGGCAGGGTTGCACCACGGTCAGCGGCGCCAGCAGCAGCGCCGCGATCTCCAGCGGCCAGCCCGCCAGCCCCAGCGCCGTCGCCCCCAGCCAGCGCCGGTTGCGCAGCAGTCGTCCCAGCAGCGAGGGCCGCAGCGAGTGGTCCGTCGCCACCTCCCGCGCCTCCAAGGCCTGGAGCGCGATCGAGGTGTTGTAGAGCAGCGAGGCCCCGACCGCCGCGACTATCCCCAGCGCCAGCACGGCGCGAGGTTATCCGCCGACGGCGGTCGCTCAGCGACGGCGGGCGTAGTCGCCGTAGTGAACGCCGACCCAGCCGATGCCGAGGCCCCCGAGGACCATGGGAACGATCATGCCGAGGCTGGCTCCATCGTTGTTCACTCCGAGCGCCAGCAAGGTCGGCACGGCAATGGCGGTCAGCAGAACGCTGGCGATGCCAATTAGAACGAATGCCTTCCCTTCGGTCATTTACCCCACTCTACCCCACTGTTGCAGACAAAAGAATTACAAGGCTTCCGATCGCCAGGCCGATCAGGCCCCCGATTGAGACATATCGACGGAGCTCGCGATCAGACGCGCCTGACAGCGCCGGATAGGCCTGCGCCAGAAATCCAAAGACCGCGATGGCTCCAGCCCACAAGCCGAGGAACGCGGCGAAGTCGCCGGCGATCGAGGCGGTGACGAGCACCGCCCGAACCTAGGGAAGAACAGCGCACAGTTGGCGCGCCGAATGCGCCAACTGTGCGTCAAGACAGCTGCGGAAGGCTCAGGTCTCCTGGTACAGGGGGCCGTCGCCGCCCTCGGGCAGGGTGAGGCGGCCGCCCTTGGCGGTGATCGCGCCGCACTGGACGCAGTTGGAGGCGGTGACGTGGACGTCGACCTCTTTGGCGCCGCTCTCCAGCTGGTCCTCGGGGATTTCGTAGACCTGGGCCGGGCACATCGAGACCCAGGTCTGGGCGACCTCGCGCGGCACGTGGGTCTGGATGCGGATGTGGTTGGGAGCGTCGTCGCGGGTTGCGTTGCCGGAGAGGAAGACCGAGTCGAGCTTGTTGAAGGTGACCTC
>DASZSJ010000112.1:0-32683 GCA_035548675.1 Solirubrobacterales bacterium | reverse complement strand
CCGCGGCCCTGGGACCCGAGGGCGGCGAGGCCGAGCTGGCGCGCGAGCGCCCGCAGCGCCCTTCGGCCGGCGTCGCCGCCGCGCGCGGCCACGACCCGGTCGAGCTGGTGCTCGCCCGCGCGCTCGGCGCCGAGTGGCTCGACCGCTACCTGACCGAGTGGCGCGATGTTTCGCTCGCGATCGACGGTGAGGATCTGATCGCCGCCGGGGTCCCGCCGGGGCCAGCGCTGGGGCGTGGCCTGCAGGAGGCGCTGAGGCGCAAGCTGGACGGCGAGGTCGAGGGCCGGGAGGCCGAGCTGGCGGCGGCGCTGGCGGCGGCGGGGGATGGCGATGGAGTGGCGTGAGCGGGACGGGCTGCGCTGGCTCGAGGCGGAGCTGCCCGGTGCCCGGGCCGCTTTCACGACGCGCCGCGGCGGCGTCAGCCAGCCCCCTTACGACGGGCTCAACCTGGGTGCGCTGACCGACGACGAGCGTGCCGCGGTGGTCGAGAACCGCCGCCGGCTGGCGGTGGCACTGGGCTTCGACGCCGCGGACGTGGTCGTCGGCCATCAGGTTCACGCGGCGACGCTGGCGACCCACGCGGGGCCGCAGTCGCCGAGTCCATTTGCCGACCCCAGCGCGCCCATACCGGAGGTCGACGGCCACGTCAGCGACGCGATGGGCCTGGCGCTGCTGGTGTTCGCCGCCGACTGCGTGCCGGTGGCGCTCGCGGGGCCCGGCGGGGTCGCGATGCTGCACTGCGGCTGGCGCGGGCTCGCAGCCGGCATCGTCGCCAGGGGGGTCGCCGCGGTCGGCGCCACCGACGCCGCGATCGGCCCCTCGATCGGCCGCTGCTGCTATGAGGTCGGCCCCGAGGTCCTCGCCGCCCTCGCACCACCGCCGACGGGCCTAAGTCGTGACGATGTGACACGAAATCGGCCCGTCGGCGGCAGGGTGGACCTGGCGGGGGTGGCGCGGCGGCTGTTGCGCGAGGCTGGGGTGGGGCGGATCGAGCTCAGCGGTCTCTGTACTAGGTGCGAGCCTGGGCTCTTCTTCTCTCCCCGTCGCGACGCCGGCCGCAGCGGCCGGCAGGCCGGGCTCGTCTGGCGCACGGGGGAGGGGGACTGAGGTGCCGGGGCTGATCCACGGGCTCGAGCCGGAGCGGATTGCGGCCAACTACGCCGAGGCGCGCGCGCTCGCCGGGCCGGACGTCGAGATCCTCGCCGCCACCAAGTACGTCCCGGTCGAGGAGATGGGGGCGCTGGCCGAGGCTGGCGTCCGCCTCGTCGGCGAGAACCGCCAGCAGGACCTCGCCGCCAAGCACGCGCGCTGGGGCGATGCCTTCGAGTGGGACTTCATCGGCAACCTGCAGAGCCGCAAGGTGAAGCAGCTGCTGCCGATCTGCCGCCTGATCCACTCGGTTGCCAGCGATTCGGCCCTGGAGCAGTTGGGCCGCCACGGCGGGGAGGGAACCGAGGTTCTGATCGAGGTGAACGTGGCGGGCGAGGAGGGCAAGGGCGGGGTCGCCCCGACCGACCTGGATCGCTTCATCGAGCGCTGCCCGGTGCGGGTCTCGGGGCTGATGACGATGCCCCCGTTCAGCCAGGACCCCGAGACCTCGCGGCCGCATTTCGCCCGCCTGGCGGAGCTGGCGGCAGAGCGGGGATTGGGCCGACTCTCGATGGGCACCTCACAGGACTGGCGGGTCGCGGTCGAGGAGGGGACAACGATCGTCCGCCTCGGCACGGCTCTGTACGTGTAATCCGGGTAGTACGTGGTCATAATTCCCTGGAGGAGTCGGCCGCTCGAGGCCGAAACACGCGATATCCATGGCCCTACGCGATACATGGCATAGAGCGCTGGTCTACTTCGGACTGGCCGAGGACCACGACGATTACGGTCCCGAGTACGAGGAAGACTTCGACTCGGAAGCCGATTTGGACGAGCCGCGCGAGAGCCGGCGTGAGTCCGGCCAGGTGCGCCGCCTGCCCACATCTCGACGCTCGCGGCGCGACGAGATCGACGACATCTTCGCCGATGACGAGCCGATCGCCGCCTCGCGCACGCGCACGCTGCGCCCCGTCGGCAACGGCGACTCCGACGTCCAGGTCCACCTCGTCATCCCCCGCAACTTCAACGACGCGCAGCAGGTCGCCGACCAGTTCAAGCGCTCGGTCCCGGTGATCCTCAACCTGCAGACCACCGACCACGAGCTCTCGAAGCGGATGATCGACTTCTGCTCGGGCCTGACCTACTCGTTGGACGGCGGCATGCAGCGCATCGCCGAGAAGATCTTCCTGCTCACCCCGCGCAACGTCGAGGTCTCCGCCGAGGAGAAGGCGCGACTGCTCGACAAAGGCTTCTTCAACCAGTCCTAGTTAACCGGCCGGCCACAGGGTCGCCACCGGATCGTCACCGCCCCTCAACGCCATTGCTACAAGGCGCTGCTGGCGCGCTCCTAGGTTGATCGCGGTTCCGCAATCGACCCAGGAGGAAAGACAATGCGCAGACGCCTCGTCTTCGCGCTCGCCGCTTCGCTGGCCGTCGTCGCCCTCGGCGCCGGCACCGCAGCTGCGGGCCTCTTTGACCACAAGCCCGACGCGACCAAGCGGGCTTTTGTCTCGGCCCTGCACGACCACCATCCCGACAACGTGATCTTCTTCCTCGGCGACGGGATGGGGACGCAGGAGATCACCGCCGCCCGCTACTACCAGGGCGTCCACAATCCGCTCAACGTCGACCGCATGCCCTTCACCGGCTTCGACACGACCTGGTCGGTCAAGCCGGGGTCGGGCCCGAGCTACCTGCCCGACTACGACCCGGACTCGGCCGCGACCGGCACGATGTGGGCGACCGGGCAGAAGACGATCGACGAGCGCATCTCGCAAGGACCGAGCAGCGCGGAAAACGTTCCGGGCCCGAACTACAAGACGGTGCTCGAGCTCGCCCAGAAGCGCGGCATGAAGGTCGGCGACGTCTCCACGGCGGAGATCACCGACGCCACGCCGGCGGTCCTCGCCTCGCACATCTCGCTGCGCGGCTGCCAGGGGCCGGCGAACATGGCCGCCTGTCCGGCCGAGACCAAGGCCGCGGGCGGGCTTGGCTCGATCGCCGAGCAGGAGGTCGACCACAGGGTGGACGTGCTGCTGGGTGGCGGCCGCGCCCGCTTCGAGCAGACGATCACCGGCGGGGCCGACGCGGGCAAAACCGTGATCCAGTCGGCCCAGGCAAAGGGCTACCAGTACGTCACAGACGCCGCCGGCCTGGGTGGCGTCAAAGCGAACAAGCCGGTGCTCGGTCTCTTCCACCCGAGCAACATGTCGCTGGAGTGGAGCGGTCCGGCGGCCTCGCTGGGCAAGGGCAACGCCCCCGCGCCGTGCAGCGAGAACCAGCGCCCGGCCAACGAGCCGAGCCTGGCGGCGATGACCGCGAAGGCAATCGACCTGCTGGAGAACCGCAAGGGCTTCTTCCTGCAGGTCGAGGGCGCCTCGATCGACAAGCAGGACCACGCGACCAACGCCTGCGGCCAGCTCGGCGAGACCGTCGCCTTCGACCGGGCGATCAGCGTCGCCCTCGACTACCAGCGCCGTCATCCCGACACGCTGATCGTCGTCACCGCCGACCACTCGCACACGAGCCAGATCGTCGGCGAGGACGCGAGCGGCTCCGGCGTGCCGACCGGCTACTCGACCAACCTGACGACCAAGGACGGGCAGACGCTGAGCCTGACCTACGGCACGGCCGGCTACGGCGGTCCGGGGGCGCCTCCCGTCGCGGCGCCGCCGAGCCAGCAGCACACCGGCGCCGTCGTCCCGGTCTGGGCCAGCGGCCCCGGTGGGCTCGCCGTCCTCGGCACGAACGATCACACCGATCTGTTCGACGTCCTCGGCGGTTAGCTCGCGGCCGCGATGCCATCGCCCGGGGGCTAGTCTCCCCGGGCGATGGTCATCGGCTTCTGCGGATCGGGGAACATGGCGGCGGCGATGGCCCGCGGGCTCGCCGGGGCGCCGTCACGCTCGCTGCTCTTCTCGGATTCGGGCTCGGGGCGGGCGGCCAAGCTCGCCGCCGAGCTGGGCGGTGAGGCCGTCGCCTCCAACCGCGAGCTCGCCGAGCGCGCCGACGTCGTCGTGCTGGCGGTCAAGCCGGCGCGGCTCGAGCAGGCGGCGGCGGAGCTGGGCGGGGCCGGGGTGGTCGTCTCGCTGCTGGGAGCCACCACGCTGGAGCGGCTCGAAGGCGCCTTCCCCGGCGTCGACGTGGTGCGCGTGATGCCGAACGTCGGCGTCGCGGTGCGGCGGGGGGTGCTCTGCGTGGCAGGCTCGAGCCACGCCGGCGTGCGGGCGATGCTGCAGGAGCTCGGCCACGTGGTCGAGCTGCCCGACGCACAGTTCGACGCGGCGACGGCGGTGATGGGCTGCGCGCCCGCCTACCTCGCTCTCGCCGTCGAGGCGATCGCCGACGCCGGCACCGCCGACGGGCTCGACCCGGATCTGGCGCGGGAGCTGGTGGTGGAGACCGCCGCCGGCACCGCGGAGCTGCTGAGGAGCCAGAGCCCGGCCGAGTTGCGCCGCGCGGTCGCCTCCCCGGGCGGCAGCACCGAGGCGGGGCTCGAGGCGCTCGACCGCGAGGGCGGGCGCGCGGCCTTTGAAGCCGCCGTGCACGCCTCGCTGGAGAGGATGCGGGGGTGATGCCCCTCGCGCTCACGCGCTATGACGTCGCCGACTACGTCAGCGCGCTCTTCCTCGTCTACATCGTCCTGATCTTCCTCAACATCCTCAGTTCCTGGATCCCGCGCATGCCCTACAACCGGCCGCTGCGCGCCGCTCTGGACTTCGTCAAAGAGACGACCGATCCGTACCTCAACCTCTTCCGCCGCTTCCTGCCACCGGTCGGGGGCGGTGGCTTCGCGCTCGACCTCAGCCCGATCCTCGGCGTGATCGTGCTCTTCGTCCTGCAGGCCCTGGTAGTCGGCCTGATCGAAGCTTGAGCAGCGCCCGCGCCTGGCGGCTCGCCGGGGCGCTCTGCGCGCTGGTCGTCATCCTCGACCAGGCGGCGAAGGCGCTGATCGAGGCCAACCTCGTGCCGGGCGAGGACGTCGACGTGCTCGGCCCGCTCGACCTCACCCTCTCGCACAACAGTGGCGTCGCCTTCGGTCTCGCCGCCGGCGGCGGCACCCGCCTCGTCCTCGTCACGGCGCTGGCACTGGCGGTCGTCGGCTACCTCTTCGCCCGCGAACCGACCCGGCCGGGGATGTGGCTCGCCGCCGGCCTGCTCGCCGGTGGCGCGCTCGGCAACCTCGCCGACCGCATCCGCGCCGACGCCGTCACCGACTACATCGCGATCGGCGGTTGGCCGGCCTTCAACCTCGCCGATGTCGCCGTCACCGCCGGTGTCCTCCTGCTCGCCCTCTCCTACATGCGCGAACCAAAGGCCCGGGCATGAGACTCCGATGCGCCCTTTCTCCCCCATGCGGGGATAAAGCGCACCGGAACGGTGGGGGTGGGGGGTGAGCGGGGAGGTGCGCATCGTCTACGTCGACGAGGCGCTGGCGGTGGTTGAGAAGCCCGCCGGGCTGGTCGTTCACCCGGCGCCGTCGCACAGCGGCCCAACCCTGGTCGGCGAGCTGGGCGACCTGCTTGGGGGCGGCGAAACGGAGCGCCCCGGGATCGTCCACCGACTCGACAAGGAGACCAGCGGCCTGCTCGTCGTCGCCCGCAGCGAGGAGGCGCACGCGGCGCTGCAGGGGCAGGTCCAGCGGCGCGAGGTCGAGCGGATCTACCTCGCCCTGGCGCGCGGGCGCCTTGCCTCACGCACGGGGACGATCGACGCCCCGATCGGCCGCGCCTCGCGCCAGCGCCACCGCATGGCCGTCTCCGGCGCCGCCTCGCGCGAGGCCCGCACCCACTTCGAGGTACTCGAGCTGCTTGCCACCGAGACCTACCTCGAGGCCCGGCTCGAGACCGGTCGCACGCACCAGATCCGCGCCCACTTCGCCGCGATCGGCCACCCTTTGGTCGGCGACACGACCTACGGCGGCGAGGAGAAGTACGGTCTGGCGCGCCAGTTCCTCCACGCCCACCGGCTCTCCTTCGCCCACCCGGTCAGCGGCGAACGCCTCTCCTTCTCCTCGCCGTTGCCGGCGGACCTGGAGGCCGCCCTGGCCGCCGCCCGCGCGGCCTGAGCGCCGCCTCCCCTCTACAATCGGGCGGCTCGGAAAACGACCCCCGAACGTTCCGAACCGGATCCTGACCGGCGCCAGGCGCCGGGTCCCGGCCAGGGCCTCGGGGAAGCAAAGAACAAACAAGGAGCTTTACGCATGCCAGAGGCAGGCCTGAGGGAGCTGCTGGAGGCTGGGGTCCACTTCGGCCACCAGACCCGGCGCTGGAACCCGAACATGCGCCGTTACATCTTCGGCGAGCTGGACGGGATCCACATCATCGACCTGGTCCAGACCGAGGCGCTGCTGGAGAACGCGCGCCGCTTCGCCGGCGAGCTCGCCAGCGGCGGCGGCACGGTGCTCTTCGTCGGCACCAAGAAGCAGGCGCGCGGCGCGGTCAAGGAGTGGGCCGACCGCTGCAAGATGCCCTACGTCAACCAGCGCTGGCTGGGCGGCCTGCTGACCAACTTCAACACGATGTCGGCGCGGATCGCCCGCCTGCACGAGCTGACCAACTGGCAGGAGGAGGGCAAGCTGGAGCTGCTGCCGACCAAGGAGCGGATGGGCATGCAGGCTGAGCTGGCCAAGCTCGAGTACAACCTCGGCGGCGTCCGCGACATGGACCGCCTGCCCGACGCCGTCTTCGTCACCGATCTCAAAACCGAGGAGATCGCGGTGCGCGAGGCGGCCCGCCTGCGGATCCCGATCATCGGCCTGGTCGACACCAACTGCGACCCGACCCCGATCGACTACGTGATCCCCGGCAACGACGACGCGATCCGCTCCTGCCAGCTCGTGATCGGCACGATCGGCGCCGCCATCGAGGAGGGCGCCGGTGCCTGGCGCGTGCAGGAGGAAAAGCGCATCGCCGAGGAAATGGAGCGGCGCAAGCGCGAAGAGGAAGAGCGCAAGAAGCGCGAGGAAGAGGAGAAAGAGCGGCAGGAAAAGATTGCCGCTGAGGAAGCGGCGAAGAAAGCGGCGGAAGAGGCGGAGCGGGCGAGGCAGCAGCAGGCTCAGGCGCAGCAGCAGGCATCCACCCAGGGACAGGCCCCTCGGCCAGCGGGTCCTGTCGCGGGGCAGGAGCCCTCGTCCTCGCAAGCTGCGGGCGAGGGCCCCAGCCCCACACCACCCGCTGGAGAGGCGTCTGCGTCCCAGGGCTCGGCGCCGGCAGCTTCCGCTGAGCCCGCGACGGCCGGACAGGCCCCGCCGGCGCCGGCGGCGGCTCCGGTTGAGAAAGCCCCGGCCGAACCCGCCGGGCAGGAGCAAGCTCCTGCCGAGCCGACGGCGTCAGCGGCTCCTGAGACGACCACTACTGAGCGGGCGCCCGCTGAGGCCGCTGAGACTGGAGAGGCGAAATGAGCGTTACGGCTGCCGATGTGAAGGCGCTGCGGGATCGCACCGGAGCGGCGATGATGGATTGCAAGGCGGCGCTGACCGAGTCCGAGGGGGACGTCGACCGCGCGATCGAGATCCTGCGGGTGAAGGGACAGGCCTCCGCCGCCAAGCGCGAAGGACGGGGGACCGACGAGGGCGTCGTCGCCTCCTACATCCACGCCAACGACAAGGTCGGGGCGATGGTCGAAGTCCAGTGCGAGACCGACTTCGTCGCCCGCAACGAGGACTTCAAGGCCTTCGCCTACGAGGTCGCGCTGCACGTCGCGGCGACCGCGCCGCAGTACGTCTCCACCGAGGAGATCTCACCCGAGGAGCGCGAGGCCGAGCGCAAGGTCTTCGAGGAGAAGGCGCGCGAAGAAGGCAAGCCCGACAACGTGGTGGAGAAGATCGTCGAGGGGCAGCTGGCCAAGTGGGGGGCGGAAGTCGCGCTGCTCGACCAGCAGCACGTCAACGCCGAGAAGCACGACTCGAAGTCGATCGAGGAGCTGCGCCAGGAGCTGGCGGCGAAGACCGGCGAGAACATCCGCGTCGCCCGCTTCGCCTATTTCCGCGTCGGCGAATAGGCTGGCGGCCGCGATGGCCGCCGCCGATCCCCAGTTCAAACGCATCCTGCTGAAGCTCTCCGGCGAGGCGCTGATGGGCGAGCTCGCCTACGGCACCGACGCCGGGGAGGTGAAGCGGATCGCCGAGCAGGTCGCGGCGGTGCGCGCGCGGGGGGTCGAAGTCGCGATCGTCGTCGGCGCCGGCAACATCTACCGCGGCCTCTCCGCCGCCGCCGAGGGAATGGATCGGGCGACCGGCGACTACATGGGAATGCTCGCCACGGTGCTGAACGCGCTCACCCTGCAGGACTCGCTGGAGAGGATGGGCGAGCACACGCGGGTGCTCTCGGCGATCGACATCAAGGAGATCGGCGAGCCCTACATCCGCCGCCGCGCGATCCGCCACCTGGAGAAGGGGCGGGTGGTGATCTTCGCCGCCGGCACCGGCAACCCGTTCTTCACCACCGACACGGCGGCGGCGCTGCGGGCGCTGGAGATCCACGCGGAAGCGATCCTGATGGCGAAGAACGGGGTGGAGGGGGTCTACGACTCCGACCCGGCGACCAACCCCGACGCCAAGTTCATCGCCGAGATCGGCCACCGCGAGGCGATCGAGCGCGACCTGCGGGTGATGGACTCCACGGCGCTCTCGCTCTGCATGGACAACGACCTGCCCATCTACGTCTTCAACATGGGGGACGCCAGCAACATAGATAGGATCGTCAGCGGCGAGAGGGTGGGCACGCTGGTCTCCAGCGCGCCCGCCGCGTGACTAGAACGGAGCCACAGTGGAGCTGATCGACGAACTGCTCGAGGACGCCAAGGACCGGATGGCGAAGTCGGTCGAGTCCAGCCGTGGCGAGCTGGCGACGGTCCGCACCGGCCGCGCCTCGCCGCACCTGCTCGATCGCATCGTCGTCGACTACTACGGCGCCCAGACCCCGCTCAAGCAGCTCGCCAACGTCGCCGCCTCCGACGCTCGCCTGCTCACGGTCACCCCCTTCGACAAGGGCGCGATCGGCGCGATCGAGAAATCGATCCAGGAGTCCGACGTCGGCCTGGCGCCGAGCAACGACGGCAACGTGATCCGCCTGCAGGTGCCGGAGATGACCGAGGAGCGCCGCCGCGAGATGGTCAAGGTCGTGCACGGCGTCGCCGAGGAGGGCCGCGTCGCGATCCGCAACGTCCGCCGCGACATCATGCAGGACCTGCGCGAGCTGAAGAAAGAGGGCGAAGCGGGCGAGGACGACGAGCGCCGCGCCGAGAGCGCCCTGCAGAAGCAGACCGACGAGGCGATCGCCGAGATCGACGCGCTCCTGAAGGGGAAGGAAGAGGAGATCCTGGAGGTGTGAGCGCCTCCGCGCGGTACGTAGCGATCATCACCGACGGCAACGGGCGCTGGGCCAAGCAGCGCGGCCTGCCGACGGTCGAGGGACACCGGGCCGGGGCCGACACGGTCAAGGCGCGGCTGCGCGACGCGGTCGAGCTCGGCATCGAGGAGCTCACCGTCTACTCCTTCTCGACCGAGAACTGGTCTCGCCCGGCCGAGGAGGTCGGCGGGCTGATGCGGATGTTCGGCGAGCGGATCGCCTCCGAAACTCCCGAGCTGAAGGAGGAAGGGGTGCGGATGCGCTTCATCGGCCGCCGCCAGGGGGTCGCCGACGGCCTGCTCGAGCGCATGGCCTGGGCGGAAGGGGAGACCGCCGCGAACGAGCGGATCACCCTCTTCGTCGCCTTCAACTACGGCGGCCGGGCCGAGATCCTCGACGCCGCGCGTGGCTTCGAGGGCGGCGACGAGGAGGATTTCCGCCGCCGCCTCTACGCGCCGGAGATGCACGACCCCGACCTGCTGATCCGCACCAGCGGCGAGCAGCGCATCTCCAACTACCTGCTCTGGCAGTGCGCCTACTCGGAGCTGGTCTTCCGCGACGAGCTCTGGCCGGACTTCGACCGCGCCGCGCTCGAAGCCTGCCTGGGCGAGTTCGAGGCGCGCCAGCGCCGTTTCGGGGCGCGGATCTGATGCAGGACCTCTTCGACGACGAGCTGCTCGGCTCCGAGCCCGAGCCCAAACGACCGCCGCGGCCGCCGCGCAAACGGCGCCGTGGGGGGCGGGCGAGCGGTGAGACGGCGAAGCGCATCCTCTTCGCGCTGCCCTGGATCGTCTTCACGATCGCGATCACCGTCGCCGGCGGCCTCGTCTTCACCCTGGCGATGATCGCCGTCGGCGCGCTCTGCCTGCGCGAGTACCTGGCGATGACGCGCGAGGCGCGGCCGATCCAGCGCGCCGCCTACGTCGCCGTGCCGGCGCTGATCCTCGCCGCCCACTTCGGCACCGCCTTCAACGTGCTGCTGATCCTCGCCGCCTCCTTCCCCGTGCTCTTCCTCTTCGGTGCCGATCGCCACCACCGCGACGGGATCACGGTCTCGATGGGGGTGACCCTGCTCGGCATCGTCTGGATCGGCATCCCGCTGGTCCACGCCGTCCTCCTGCGCGACCTGCCCGACCACGGCGCGGCGCTGCTGATCGACGTCCTCGTCGGCACCTTCGCCACCGACACCGGCGCCTACGCGACGGGGCGCATGTTCGGCTCGCACAAGATCGCCCCCAGCCTCTCGCCCAACAAGACACTCGAGGGCCTCCTCGGCGGCTTCCTGATCGGCACGATGGCCTTCTGGTTTGCCGGCCTGTACCAGGACTGGCTCTCGGGGGCGGACGCGCTGATCATCGGCGCCGCCGTGGCCGCGGTCGCCCCGGTCGGCGACCTCTTCGAGTCGATGCTGAAGCGCGATCTCGGCACCAAGGACACCGGCACGCTCTTCGGCCCCCACGGCGGCATCCTCGACCGCCTCGACGCGGTCTTCTTCACGATCGTGGTCGGCTACTACCTCTCGGTTCAGCTGGTCTACTGAGCTTCCTACACTGGTCTCGATGAAGAAACTGGCGATACTCGGTTCGACTGGCTCCATCGGGACGCAGGCGCTGGAGATCGTCGCCGCCTCACCGGAGCTGGAGGTCGTGGCGCTCGCAGCCGGCTCGAGCTGGGAGCGAACGCTTGCCCAGGCGCAGGAGCGCGGCGTGCGCAGCGTCGCCCTCGCCGACGAGGAGGCCGCCCGGGCAGCGCGCGGCGCCTGGGACGGGCAGGTGCTGGCCGGCGAGGAGGGGATCCGCGAGCTGATCGTCTCCTCCGGAGCGGACCTGGTGCTGAACGGGATCGTCGGCGCCGCCGGCCTCAGCCCCACGATCGTCGCCCTCGGCGAGGGGATCGACCTCGCCCTGGCCAACAAGGAGAGCCTCGTGATCGGCGGCCAGTTGACCATGGCCCTGGCCGAGGCGACCGGGGCGCGGCTGCTGCCGGTCGACTCCGAGCACTCGGCGCTCTTCCAGCTGATTGGCGCCGAGCGCACTCCCGGCACCGTCGACCGGCTCGTGCTGACCGCCTCCGGCGGGCCCTTCCGCGGCCGCACCGAACTCGACGGGGTCAGCGTCGAGGAGGCATTGGCGCACCCGACCTGGGCGATGGGGGGGCGGATCACGATCGACTCGGCGACGCTGATGAACAAGGGCTTCGAGGCAATCGAGGCCCACCACCTCTTCGGCGTGCCCTTCGAGCGGATCGAGGTCGTCGTCCACCCGCAGTCGATCGTCCACTCGCTGATCGACCTCAACGACGGCGCCACGCTGGCCCACCTCGGCTATCCAGACATGCGGGTGCCGATCTCCTATGCCCTGCACCATCCCGAACGGGCGGACGTCGACGTGCCGCGGCTCGATTTGCCGGCGCTTGGCGAGCTGCGCTTCGAGCGGCCCGACCTGGAGACGTTCGCCTGCCTGCGCCTGGCGCTCGAGGCGGGCCGGGCGGGGGGGACCGCCCCCTGCGTGCTCAACGCCGCCGACGAGGTGGCGGTTGCCGCCTTCCTCGCCGGCAGGATCGGCTTCAGCTCGATCCCAACCGCGATCGAGCGCGTGCTGGCGGCGATGCCGCCCCTGCAGCCGACCCACTTCGACGACCTCTTCGCCGCCGACGCCGAGGCCCGCCGCCGCACCGAAGAGGAGGTTGGGGGGTTGGCAACGGTATGAACTGGCTGCTGATCTTCCTCGGCTTCTCGCTGCTGGTCATCCTGCACGAGGCCGGCCACTTCTTCGCCGCCAAGGCGACCGGGATGCGGGTCGAGCGCTTCTTCCTCTTCTTCCCGCCGAAGCTGGTCTCGGTCAAACGCGGTGAGACCGAGTACGGCGTCGGCATGATCCCAGCGGGGGGCTTCGTGAAGATCAGCGGCATGAACCCCGACGAGGAGCTGCCGCCCGAGGCGCAGGGCCGCGGCTACTACGACCAGCCGGTCTGGAAGCGGATCGTCGTGATCGGGGCCGGCCCGGCGGTCAACATCGTGCTCGCCTTCCTCATCCTCTTCGTACTGGCGCTAAACAGTGACCGCCCGGCACAGACCGTGGGGGAAATCCTGCCGAAGACGCCGGCCGCGGCTGCCGGCCTCAAGCCGGGCGACGAAATCCTCGCCATCGACGGCAGCCGTTACCGCAACCGCGACAGCGTCGGCCGCATCGAAGGCTTCCGCGAAGAAGTCGCCTCGCATCGCTGCCAGGGCAAGCAGGTCGACGGCTGCCGGGCGACGACGCCGGTGATCCTGACCGTGCGGCGCGACGGCGTGACCCGCCGGGTCGCCGTCCACCCCGAATACGACAGCGAAGCCGGCCGCGCCCTGATCGGCTTCGGCTACGGGACAGAACCGGCCCACTTCGGGCCGGGCGCGGCGGCGAGCCGCGCCGGCGACGTGATGTGGCAGGTGGCGAGCCGCACCGCCACGGTCTTCGCCCGCATCTTCGAAGAGGAAAAGCGCAAGGAAGTCTCCGGCGTGGTCGGCGTCAGCGCCGTCGCCAACGAAACGATCGACGTCAGCACCGAACGCTCCTTCCTGCTGCTGGCCCTGGTCAGCCTCTCGCTGGGGCTGATCAACCTCTTTCCCTTCCTGCCGCTCGACGGCGGCCACATCTTCTGGAGCCTGGTCGAGAAGGCGCGCGGCAGGCCGGTTCCCTACCGGACGATGGAACGCGCCGGCGCGCTCGGCTTCGTGCTCGTGATCATGCTCTTCTTCCTCGGTCTGAGCAACGACATCGGCCGCCTCACCGGCGAAGGCTTCAACGCGCGTTGAGCGCCCGCGTTCGCCGGCTCGCGCCAACCCGCCTGGAGAAGCCCTCTCGCTAGGGTTCTGAGATGGCTTCCAAGCGGCAGATATTCGTCGGCGGCGTGCCGATCGGCGGCGGCGCCCCCGTCGCCGTGCAGACGATGACCAAGACCGAGACCGCCAACCTGGCGGCGACGCTGGAGCAGATCGGCAAGGTCGCCGAGGCCGGCGCCGACATCGTGCGCTGCGCGGTGCCGCGCGACGAGGACGCCGAGGCGCTGAAGACGATCGTGCGCGAGTCGCCGATCCCGGTGATCGCCGACATCCACTTCAACCACACGCTGGCGCTGAAGGCGATCGACGCCGGCGCCCACTGCATCCGCCTCAATCCCGGCAATATCGGCGGCCGCGAGAAGGTCGCCGAGGTGGCGGAGCGGGCGAGCGCCGCGGGGGTGCCGATGCGGATCGGCGTCAACTCCGGCTCGCTGCCCAAGCACCTGCACGAGCTCGAGCGCAAAGCGCCGGTCGAGGCCCTGGTCGCCGCCGCGGTCGAGTTCGTCGAGCTTATGGAGTCGCTCGACTTCGAGAACTTCAAGGTCTCGATCAAGTCGACCAACGTGCCCAACACGATCGCCGCCAACCGCCTGCTCTCGGGGAAGATTCCCTATCCGCTGCACCTCGGCATCACCGAGGCCGGCACCAAGTGGTCGGGCGCGCTGAAGTCCTCGGTCGGCCTCGGCACGCTGCTCGCCGACGGCATCGGCGACACGATCCGGATCAGCCTCTCGACCTTCCACGCCGAGGAGGAGGTCAAGGTCGCCTGGGAGATCCTCAAGGCGCTGCAGCTGCGCGAGCGCGGCCCGGTGCTGATCGCCTGCCCGACCTGCGGCCGCCTGCAGTTCGACATGGACTCGGTCGTCGCCGAGATCGAGCGACGACTGGAACGCTACGAGGATCCGGTCGAGGTCGCCGTGCTCGGCTGCGCGGTCAACGGCATCGGCGAGGCCTCGCACGCCGACTTCGGCATCGCCGGCGCCAAGAACGAGGGCCTGATCTTCGCCGGCGGCAAGCCGCTGCGCAAGGTCCCCCAGGCGGAGCTGGTCGACACCCTCTTCCGCGAGATCGACAAGTCGCTGCAGCGCGGCGGCGAGGTCGAGTTCGACGAGGCCGAGTCGCGCGAGGGGGCCGAGTGGGTGGCCCGGATCGAGGAGGAAAACGCCGGCGACCTGACGCCGGAGAAGATCGCGGCGATGGAGCACGCCGCGGCGGAAGCCGGTGAGTCCGACCGCGTCCTGCTCGACGAGGAGTCCTCGCCGACCGCCGGGCGCCGTTTCACCCGCGCCTGACACCGCCAGCGGGGCCGGCAGGGCACTCAGTGAAAGTGCATCATTTAGACCAATACGTACCGATGTAAAAATTTTGTACTGCCGGCGCCGTTTCGTACTCCGAGTCAGATGCAAACGGCAGGCGACACGATTCAGCGACAGCTGAGCGAATACCTACAGTGCGAGCTGTACCACCTGTTGGGTGCTTACGGTGTGGCTGAGCAGCGCCTGGACCGGTTGGGCACGCAAATGCGCGAGGAAGCCCAGCGTCGCCAGGATGGCGAATCGGAGCCTGGCGAAGAGGGCTTGGGGTCGGTCGCGCTCGCTGACCTGGTCGAGACTTCCAGGCGCTACAACCGCAAGCTCGGCCGGTATCGCTACGCGTCGAATCCCTGGCGTCGACAGAACATGGAACCGCCGAAAGGCGGCAGGCTCGATCCCGAGTCCTGGCCCGCTCGCGAGCCCCTGCCCGACTCGCTCCCCCTAACGGACGTCAAGCGGTTTGCGATCGGACCCGACGGAGAGAGCGTCATTACCAGTCGCTGGTATCCCTGGGCAAGCGAAGAGGAGTGGAATCGCATCCCGCGCTTCTACAGCGAGGCGATCGGGGCGCTTGCCCTGTTTCGTGAGCAGGGTGAACCCGGGCCCAACGGCGATAGGGCCTCGCGTGGGGGCTCCCACAAGGTGAGGGACGAGAGGAACCGCCGATGCTTCGCCCGCAGCCTGGTGACCCCCCGTGACGGCGCCTCGGATGCGCGGCAAGGCCGCACGCAGGAAGAACGACTCGGCCGCAGGATCGAGCGCTACGAAGACCGGTTCGAGAAGGCATGCCGGTGGATCGGGCCCGGAGATGGAGCTGCATCGCAGCCTCCTTCCCGCACCGATTCCCAATGGAAGCACGACCCAGACTTCCTGGCGAAGATCATCGGCGACGATCTCAACGACGGTGACGGCTCCCTGCCGATCTTCGTTCTGCGCGTCCATGCCGAGGCCCACCTGAGCATGCACGCCGTCGAGGCCTGGCGTCTGACCTGCCTCGGCGAGCATGCCCAGGTAGCCGACGGGAGGACCCGCGACTGGCTGGACTTCGAGCTCGACCGCAGCGCGGCGCTCTCGACCTTCGCCTACTGCATCAGCCGCACGGCGCCGTGGCTATTCGCGAAAAGCGAGGAAGAGCGCCGCACGGTGATCGAGAACGTGCGCGGCGCCTGGGAGAACCTGGTGCCGGTCCGCTGCATGTGGATCGCAAACCAGATCGGCCTGCTTTCCCTCCACCGCCGGGCCTATGCGCACGCGCTGAAGAAGGACGGCGCAATCGACGCCTACAACGACTACCACAAGCTCCACCAGCTGATCCGCGACGCCGAACGACGGGTACGGGCTGCCCCGGTGCAGGTCGACGGCGCGCTTGAGTTCCTCGCCGGCCTCGACGCCGAGGCCCACCATCACATCGGCGAGCTGTACCGGTCCGAGCACGCCCACAAGCCCGCCCTCCAGCATTTCAAAGCGGCCACGCACCGGCTCGACCTGCTGCGCAAGGAAGACAAGGCGACCGACGTTCTCTCCAACTCACGCTGGAACGTCGAGCTACACATCAGCTACGGCAAGGCCTGCTATGAGATGGGCAGGCACAAGGAGGCGCTCTCATGGCACCTGCGGGCCTGGCGCGCCTTTCTCGAGCTCCTCTCCGGCGAAACGAACACCGCGGTCAACACCGAGGACATAGAGGGAGCGATCGACTGGCTCGAGAGCGTCAGGTTCGAGCCCGAGCTGCGTAAATTCGAGATCTCCGAAAGGCTGCGGCCGGTCGTCGACCAGCTCGATCGCATCTCCGTGGTGGGCAGGCTCGGCGCCCTTGCCGCGGAGATACTCCTGCGCCTGGGTCACCTCCTCTTCGTGCTCAATCTCGGCTACGACAAAGAGGAGGTGGAGGAGGCAAAGCGGCGATGGCGGGATGACAAAGTCGAAGACGACCGCGATCGCGCCATGGCGAGGGAGCGCATCAGGCGGACCCTGGGCTTTGCTTGCCTGGCCAAGGCCGACGAGTGCGACCCCCACAGCACCCTGATCGGCACCGACCTGCTCAAGGCCCGCTTCCGCTTCAACAAGTGGTGGGTGGGTGAGCTGTCACCCGCCTACGAGGAGTGCCTGAGGATCGACGATCTCGAGCGGATCATCGAGCAATGGCCGCGCGGCGGCGATGACTTCGAGCGCCTCGCTCGGGTCGCCGAGTACCTGATGCTCAGGGCCCGACGCGAGCGGTTCTCGGTGGCCGCCTCGGACAACAACATCGAGGACAGTGACGCGCTCCTCGCTCGCGACCTGATGCTCGACCTCTTCATGAGCACCGACAGCATCAACGTGCGCAAGTCCCAGATCCACCGCTTCCTGATGAAGGAGAAACTGCCCCAGGGAACCCCCCTGGGTCATCGGTCGCCCTCGGTCGAGCTCATCTGCATGCGCCGCTACAGCTCGCCCTTCCCGCTGCTGCCCCGGCCCTCGGCCTTCCGCGCGCTGGGCGGCGGTTACTTCCTGCGCCTGCACGAAAGGGACGCGGATGGGCATTCGGGCGATCCCTACGGGGTGGTCGTCGACCCCGGGGTCGACTTCGTCGAGAACCTCTATCGCAGCGGTTACTCGCTGGGGGACATCGACATGATCCTGATCACCCACGACCACGTCGATCACTTGGGGGGCCTGGACCCGCTGCTGTCACTGCTCCACGTGCGGTCGCAGATCCTCTCCAAACAGAAGGGAAACGGAGAGGAGGTCCCGGACGCCGACAAGGTCAGGATCCTCACCAGCACCTCCGTGACCCGGCGCTACGACGGCGTGACGCGCCTGCAGGATGAAGAGGAGAGTAAAAGCAGCTTTTGCTTCGTCCACTTCGAGCCGCTCAAGCTCGAGACGGGGGTGCTGAAGGCCGAAGACTTCGGCGAGCGCTTCCCGAAGGGGTTCGAGATTGTGGCGATGTCTTCGGCGGCGGGGGCCGAGGACGAAGCGTCGGGTGGTCATCGAGACCTGAGCGACGAGCCCTCGCATGGCGTCTGTTTCCGCGCCGGGCGCGGCGGGCCGAGCGTGGCGATCACCAGCGACACACCGCCCCCGCCATCACCCGAGGACGGAGAGCGCTATGAGAGCTGGCGCGAGACCTGGGAGCCGGCGCTGAACGCAGACGTCCTCGTCGCCCACCTGGGCTCGGTCCCGCTCACCGAACTGCGCCAAATGGACTCCTGTGAGGAATCGGGCGACGATCGCAGGGACGCCAATCGGCTGCGGCGGCTGCAGCGGGAGCTGGAGGAGGCTGACCCCCAGCTGCGTGGGCAGATCGAGTACGCGCACTGGCTGCGCACCCATCGGCCCAAAGGCAAAGACGGAAAGTTGCTGGAGCCGGTGGGCGATGCTCCCCTGGCGGGAGCGCTGAAGAAGCCCTGGCGCCCTCCCCCCGAGCACAACTTCCTCGCGGGCATCGTCCGCTGGGCGCGTGAGTACGCGAGCCGGTGGCGGGACGGTGGAGCCCAGCCTCAGGGTCTTTTCATCGCCGGTGAGCTGAGCGAGGAGCTGGGAACGATGCGGGGGAAGGTCGCGACCCGCCTCAACCAGCACGTCTTCGAGGCCAGCCGGTGCCGCGGGGAACATGGCAAGCAAGACCTACTGGAGGCAGGGGCGACGGGGTTTCCCTATGCCCTCACCGCCGATATCGGTCTTCACGTCTGCGTCGCCAGGGACGATCGCGACAGAGCCCGGGTCGAGGTCCTGTGCACTACCTGCAACCTCGACAGCGATCGCTCCTCTCAGGAGCGTTACCACCCGGCCCACGACGTCTATGAGGTCTGCGTCAAGGGCGAGAACGAGGGGATCTTCTACAACTGCCTCGAGCACGATCCGGCTCGCCAGGATGAGCCCACCTTCCTCGAGCGGCTGGAGCGCTTCGACATCTTCGGCCGCTGAGCCGGTCAGCCCCGGCATCCTCGTCGCTGGCGCCGGTAGGTTTCCGGGCGTGACCCGATTCAGCCAGGCCTTCATCCCGACGCTCAAGGACCCGCCCGCCGACGCGGAGGCGATCTCGCACAAGCTGATGGTGCGCGCGGGGATGATTCGCCAGGTGGGGGCCGGGCTCTGGAGTTACCTGCCGGCGGGCTGGCGGGTCGAGCGCAAGGTCGAGGCGGTTATCCGCGAGGAGATGGAGGCGATCGGCTGTCAGGAGATGCTGATGCCGCTGCTGATGCCGGCGGAGAATTGGAAGAGGACCGGCCGCTACGTGATCGAGGAGCTGTTCAAGCTCGAGGACCGCCGGGGGGCACCGATGGTGCTGGCGATGACGCACGAGGAGTGCATCACCGACCACGTCGCCCGCGACGTGCGCTCCTACCGCGACCTGCCATTCATGATCTTTCAGATCCAGACCAAGGAGCGCGACGAGCCGCGCCCCCGCGCCGGCGTCCTGCGCACGCGCGAGTTCACGATGAAGGACGCCTACTCCTTCGACCGCGACGAGGAGGGCCTGGCCCGCTCCTACGAGCTGCAGAGCGGCGCCTACGAACGGATCCTCGACCGCTGCGGCCTGCGCTGGTACCGGGTCGAGGCCGACGTCGGCATGATGGGCGGCTCCGGCGCGCACGAGTTCATGGCCCCCTGCCCGGCGGGGGAGAACGAGGTGGCGCTGGCGCCGGGCTACGCGGCCAACGTCGAGGTCGCCGCCGCCGCGGCGCAGCCGGTCGAGCTGCCGCCGCCGCTGGACGCGCCCGAGCCGGTCGACACCCCTGGCCTGGGCAGGGTCGAGGAGGTCGCGCCGCACCTCGGCCTGCCGGCCGGCGCCTTCATCAAGACCCTGCCGGTGATCGTCGAGGGGCGGGGGATGGTCCTGGTGTTGCTGCGCGGCGACCACCGCCTCAACGAGGTCAAGCTGCGCAATGCGCTCGGCGCCGGTTTCCGCCAGGCGCGGCCCGAGGAGATCGAGGCCGAGCTGGGCCCGGTCGGCTTCATCGGCCCGGTCGGGGTCGAGTTGCCAATCGTCAAGGACGCCGCGATCGACGGCGACTCCTACGTCAGCGGCGCCAACCGGCCCGACGCCCACCTGCGCGGCATCGAGCCCGGGCGCGATTTCGAGTTCGAGCAGCTCGACGTGCGCAACGTCGAGGCCGGCGACATCGCGCCCGGCGGCGGCGCGATCGAGATCGAGCCGGCGATCGAGGTCGGCAACATCTTCAAGCTCGGCAGCCGCTACTCGGAGCCGCTCGGCGCCACCTACCTCGACGAGTCCGGAGTCGAGCGGCCGATCGTGATGGGCTGCTACGGGATCGGTCCGGCGCGGATCGTCGCCGCGGCGATCGAGCAGCGGGCCGACGAGCGCGGCATCGTCTGGCCCGCGGCGATCGCGCCCTGGCAGGTGCACCTCGTCTCGCTCGCCAAGAAGGCGGACGACGAGGAGCGGGCCGCCGCCGACCGCCTCTACGAGCAGCTGCGCGGCGAGGGGCTCGAGGTGATCTACGACGAGCGCGAGAACGCCGGGGCGGGGGAGAAGCTGACCGACGCCGAGCTGCTCGGTTGCCCGCTGCGGGTCGTCGTCGGCCGGCGCGGCCTCGCCGAGGGCGTGGTCGAGGCGAGCGAGCGCGGCTCGGGCGCCGAGCACAGACTGCCGGTGGGGGAGGCGGCCGTCGGGGCCCGCGACCTCCTCCGGGGCGATGGCTGACGCGGCCCCCTTCGGCCGCGGACGCATCCGCCGTCTCTTCGGGCTCGACCGCAGCGGCCCGCCGCCGCGCCAGGTGGGCAAGGGTGAACCGCTCAATCCCTGGACCCTGCCCAACGCGGTCGGCTACCTGCGCCTGGCGGCGCTGCCGCTCTTCCTCTGGCTCGCCTTCGAATCCGGCGACGGCCGCAGCGCACCCGCCGCGATCGTCTTCTGGCTGATCGCCGCCGGCGACTACGTCGACGGCTTCCTCGCCCGCGTCACCGGCCAGTACAGCCGCTTCGGCTCGCTCCTCGACCCGGTCGTCGACCGGCTGACGATCCTCGCCGGCGCGGTCGTCTGCTGGCACTTCGAGCTGCTGCCGCGCTGGGCACTCGGCCTGCTCGTGCTGCGCGAGGCCGCGATGCTGGTGCTCGGGCAGTACGCGGTGCGCCACGGGGTCGAGGTGCGCGTCAACTGGCCGGGCCGGATCTCGGTCTTCCCGATCATGGGCGGCATCTTCTTCGCCCTCGTCGTCGCCGGCTGGGTCCCGGCGGCGCTGCTGATCGTCGGCCTCGCCCTAGCAATCTGGGCCACCGTCCTCTATGCCCAAACCGGCATCCGCGAAGTCCGCGCCGCCACCCCCCGCTGACTTCGCGGTTGTCGCTCCATATGGGGTGACAACCGCGAAGTCAGTCTGCAAGAGCGCGCTCAGTCTGCCTAAACCTTCAACCTGCGGTTGAACCTTGGGCCGGCGCACCTATAATCGCCGGAGCGGCCCGGTAGGGGCCAAGACCCGCGAAGAAGGAGCGAGATGGAGGACACCTTTCCCGATCTCGGTTCGCTCAGCGACGAAGAGCTGAAGGACCTGATCGACAAGCTCACCGAGGAGGAGAACGAGATCTCCTACAAGCGGCGCGTTCTGCACGGCAAGATCGACATCCTCCGTGCCGAGCTGGTCAACCGGCTGCGCCAGAAGCGTGAGCAGGGCGAGTCGCTCTTCTCCGGCGACGACGTCGCCCAGCTGACCGAGATCCTCGCCGGCAAAGGCCCAGCGCCGGAGGACGAGCCCGCCGCCTGAGGGCGGGAGCGAGCGCGCGATGGCCATCCACTGCCCCGAATGCGGCTTCGTCAACCCCGAGGGCGCCAATTACTGCCAGAAGTGCGGCGCTTACGTGGGCGGGCCGGCAGAGGGCGACGGCGGTGGGGGCGACGAACCGACGACGATGACCTACACCGTCGACGACACCGGTGAGATGCAACCGGTCGACATCGACGAGACGGTCGAGCGCAGCGGCGCGGCGCTGGTGATCCGCACCGGCGGTGGCCGTGCCGGCGAGAGCTTCCCGCTCGAGGAGGACCGGATCAGCATCGGCCGCAGTCCCGACGCCGGGGTCTTCCTCGACGACGTCACGGTCTCGCGCAACCACGCGCTGCTGGTCAGGCGCCGCGACGGCCTCTACATCGACGATCTCGGCTCGCTCAACGGCACCTACGTCAACCGGCGCCGGATCGAGTCGCACCGGCTCAGCGACGGCGACGAGATCCAGGTCGGCAAGTACAAGCTCAGCTACCTGGAGAAGTAGGGAGGCAAGCACCCATGGCCGTCTCCGAGCCGCAGGCCCGCCAGCGGGACTCGCGCCCTCGCAAGGCGCTGACGATCGGCGCCGTCTGCAAGATCCTGCAGAGCGAGTTCGACGACGTCTCGATCTCCAAGATCCGCTACCTGGAGGACCAGAAGCTGCTGACGCCGCGGCGCACCGCCGGCGGCTACCGCCTCTACAGCCAGTCCGACGTCGAACGCCTGCGCACGATCCTGCGCCTGCAGCGCGACGAGTTCCTGCCGCTGCGGGTGATCCGCCAGGAGCTGGCGGCGGGGGGAGACATCCTCGCCGGCGGGGCTGGCGGCGAGAAACGCCCCTCCGGCGGGGCCGTGCGACGGGCGATCCTGGTCAATACCTCGCGCGCCTACCTGACGCTCGACGAGGTGATCGAGGAGACCGGCGCGCGTGAGGAGCTGGTCGCCGAACTGGAGAACTTCGGCATCGTCGAACCGGAGAAACGCGACGGCAAGACCGTCTACGACGAGACCGACCGCGAAGTCGTCCGCGCCGCCAACGAGCTCTCCCGCTTCGGCGTCGGCGCCCGCAACCTGCGCGTCTTCCGCTCCTCCGCCGACCGTGAGGCGAACCTGCTCGAAGCGCTGCTCGGCTCCTCGCTGCGCTCGCGCAATCCCGAGCGGCGCAAGGAAGCGCTGGAGAGCCTCGAGAGCCTGGCGGCGACGGTCAGCCACCTCAAGCACCTGCTGCTGGTGCGGGACCTGCGCCGCCTGGCGGGCGACTAGGGCCTTCAGCCCATCCCGATGCCCCGTGTGAGCCGACAGAAGACGGTGCGTGCGCCGCGTGAGGAGGCCTGGAACCTCGTCTCCGACCCCTACAGCCTGACCCGTTGGTGGCCACGGGTGATGCGGGTTGAGGGGGTCGAGGGCGCCGGCGAAGGCATGCGGTGGACCAAGGTGCTGGGCACCGCCGAGGGCCGCGGCGTGAGGGCGGACTTCCACTGCACCGCGTCGGTCGAGCCCGAGCGGTTCGGCTGGGAGCAAGACGTCGAGGGCACGCCGTTCGAACGGCACCTGCGGCACTACGCGATCGAGGTCGAACTGCGCGACGGCAACGACGGGACCGTGGTCGCGATCTCCGCTGCCCAGACTCTGCGCGGCCTCTCGCGGCTGGGGTCGCCGATGATGCGACGCGGGCAGGGCTCCTTGCTCAACGAAGCGCTCGACGGCCTCGCGCGAGCGCTCTCCGGAGATGGATGAGCTTGGCGACTTACCCCCCGGATACGGTCAGTAACTCGCCAACCCCCCGGCGGGACTCGAAGTGGTGGGGGTGGGGCGACCCCACGGTCGAGCCGGAGCTCGACGGGGCGGCCCTGGCGACGCTGCGGGAGCGGATCGGCGAGTTGCGGCCGAGCGCGCCGCCACCCAGGCTGGAGGAGCTCCAGCTCCCCACGGCGCGACCCCTGCCCGAGGCCGTGATCGATGCGGTCGGCGCGGAGAACGTCTTCACCGGCAAGGAGGATCGGGTCCGCCACGCCAGCGGTTGCGGCTACGCGGATCTTGCCCGCCTGCGCTCGGGCAGGCTCGCGGCGGCGCCCGACGCCGTGCTCCTGCCCGCCGATGCCGACGCGGTGCAACGCGTCCTCGGGCTCTGCGCCAGCCACGGGGTCGCGGTCGTGCCCTTCGGCGGCGGCACCAGTGTGGTGGGTGGCGTCGAGGCCCTGCAGGGCAGCCAGGAACGGGTGGTCAGCCTCGACCTCAGCCGCCTGCGCGGCGTTGCGGTCGATGCGCGCTCGCTGACCGCCCGGCTCGGCGCGGGCCTGCGCGGCCCCGAGGCGGAAGCCGCGCTGGCCAAGCACGGCCTCGTGCTCGGCCATTACCCGCAGTCCTTCGAGTACGCGACGATCGGCGGCTTCGCCGCGACCCGCTCCGCCGGACAGGCCTCGAGTGGATACGGGCGCTTCGACGCCCTCGTCAGCTCGGTTCGCCTGCTGGCCCCGGCGGGCGAGCTGCGCACGCTGGCGACGCCGCACACGGCTGCCGGTCCGGCCCTGCGCGAGCTGGTGATCGGCTCGGAGGGCTGCTTCGGCGTGATCCCCGACGTCACCGTGCGGGTGCGGCCGGCGCCGCGCCAGCGTCGTTACGAGGCCTGGATCGCGGAGGACTTCGAAGCGGGCGCGGAGGTCGTCCGCGGCCTCGCCCAGGGGCCGGGCCTACCCGACGTGATTCGCGTTTCCGACGAGGAGGAGACCGAGGTCTCGCTGGCGCTCTCCGGCCCGCGCGGCCTCTCCGGCTCGCTCTTCGGCGGCTACCTCGGGTTGCGCCGCCGTCGCAACGGCTGCCTGATCGTCGTCGGCCTCGAGGGGGAGGAGGAGTCAGTGGCGCGGCGGCGGGCGCTGTGCGTGCGGGCGCTGCGCGCGGGCGGCGCCGCCTACCTCGGCCAGGCCGCCGGGCGCTCCTGGGAGCACGGCCGCTACCAGGGTCCCTACCTGCGCGACACCCTGATGGGAATGGGGGCGATGGTCGAGACGCTGGAGACCTCGCACACGTGGCGCGACCTCTCGCGCCTCTACGCGGCGGTGGGCGACGCGATTCGCGGCTCGCTCACCGCGCAGGGCACACCGGGGCTCGTCTTCTGCCACCTCTCGCACGCCTACGCGGACGGGGCCTCGCTCTATTTCACCTTCATCTCGCGGGCGCGGGAGGGGGCCGAGGTCGAACAGTGGCAGCAGGTAAAGAGCGCCGCTTCGGAGGCGATCGTTGCCTGCGGCGGCACGATCACCCACCACCACGCGGTCGGCCGCGACCACGCTCCTTACATGGAGGCGGAGGTGGGCAGCAGCGGCCTCGAGGTGCTGCGCGCGATCAAGCAGCAGCTGGATCCTGCCGGAATCATGAACCCCGGCAAGCTCCTCGGTTGAACCTGGCCGGCGCATGCCGGCGTCCTCGGTCGCTCGCGTGCAGAGCACGCCACGCTCCCTGCGTCCTTGGCCTGCTTGGCGAGGTTCACCGGGAAGTTACTTACCCGTGCCGCCCGCGCCGACCAGGGGGCCGGTGATCTTTCCCTTCATCACCGGAGTGCCCTTGTAGGTCGATTCGGCTTCGGACTTGCGCGCCCGGGCGATCGCGGCGCTGAGCCGGCTGTCGACGGTGCGGGTCACGTTGACCTCGTCAAAGGCGCCGCGGGCGACGAGTACGAGCACCGCCGGGGGGACTTCGAAACGGGCGGCCAGTTGGCCGGAGTCTTCAACCTTGGTCGTGCCGACGGGGACCATCGCGTTGCCCGTATGCGAGAGCCAGACGGCGTATGACTCGCCGTCGGCGGAAGGCTCGAGCCCTTCGCCGGTGACCTGCAGCACGACCTTCTTCTCGAGGCGGCCGAAGATCGCCTGGCCGGTGGCGTCGCTGCCGTCCTCGGCCGCGAGGACAGCCTGGGTCAGGCTCTTGTCCTTCGCCGTGGCGCTGATCCCTTCGGCGACGCTGCCTTCGTTCGAGGCGGCGGAGCCGGAGCCCGAGGAGCTGTCGTCGCCACTACCGCCGAGGGCGAGGACGATGACGAGCGCGAGCACGACGAGGACGCCGGCGCCGAGGCCGATCAGGGCGCCGCGGTCCTTCGGCAGGCTGAGACTGGGAAGCGGCACCGAGCGCTTCGAGGGGGCGGGTTTCTCCGCGGCAGGCTCGCGCGGGACCGAAGGCTTCTCCGCCGGGGAAGGCTCGGAGGAGGGCGCGGTGCTCGCCACCGCCTCGGGCTCCGGCCGCGGCTCAGCCGCCTCGGCTGGTTGCGACTCGGACTGAGGCTTCGGCTCGGCACCGGGCGTCGGGGCGGGCTCGGATTTGGGCGCGTCCACAATCTTGGGCTCGGGTGCGTCGACAGCGTCGGGCCCGGGCGGCGCTGGCTCCTCCTCCGCGGCGGACTCGCCGCCCGCTGCCGGCTCCTCGACCTCGGCGAGTGCCTCTTTGACGCGCTCGCGCACCTCCTCGACGCTGATCCCCATCAGCGCCGCCATGTCGTCATAGCCCTCCTCGCGTTGCGCGAGGAGGCGCAGCATCGCCTTCTGGTCGTCGGTCAACCCCACCGATCGCGAAGCCTACGCCAGCCGCCCACCGAAGGGGCGTGTCTGAGGTTAAGAGTGAATACCCCCACGAGGTCAGACACGTCTAGGCTTCGGCGCGATGGCAGAGGATCCACGCGGGCTGCGCTCGCATTTCGACGCCCTCCTGGGGACCGAGTGGCTCGACGACGATCCCGAGCACGCGCGCGTGCGGGTCGAGATGCGCGACGAGCTGCGCCAGCCGGTCGGCCTGCTGCACGGCGGCGTGATGTCGAGCCTGGTCGAGAGCGTCTGCTCCCGCGCCACCGCCCTCGCCGTGCTCGAGGGCGGGATGATGGCGATGGGCCAATCGATCGGCGTCAACTTCATCCGCCCGATCACCGAGGGCCACGCCGAAGTCCACGCGGTAGCCAGGCACCGCGGCCGCACGACCTGGGTCTGGGACGCCGAGGTCAAGGACGCAACCGGACGACTGTGCGCCCTGGCCCAGATGACAATCGCCGTCAGGCCGATTCCAGATCAAGACCGACAAGGACGCAGGACGCCGTCAGGCGCCGGTCCGGACGCGGCCTGACTAGCCGCCGAAGCGGTTCGTGATTGGTAGGCGCCGGTCGCGGCCGAAGGCCTTCGGGGTAATCCGGATACCCGGCGCGGCCTGGCGGCGCTTGTACTCGGAGCGGTCGACCATGCGCACCACCTCGTCGACGACGCCGGCGGGCAGGCCGGCGGCGATCATCTCCTCGCGGCCCTGGTCGCGCTCGACGTAGGACTCGAGGATGCGGTCGAGCAGGTCGTAGGGCGGCAGCGAGTCGCTGTCGAGCTGGTCGGGGCGGAGCTCGGCCGAGGGCGGGCGCTCGATCACCGCGGCCGGGATCGGCGCGTCGGGCCCGCGCTCGTTGCGGTAGCGGACGAGCTCGTAGACGAGCGTCTTCGGCACGTCCTTGATCGCCGCGAAGCCGCCGGCCATGTCGCCGTAGAGGGTGGCGTAGCCGACCGACATCTCGCTCTTGTTGCCGGTCGCGAGGACGAGCCAACCGTGCCTGTTGGAGAGGGCCATCATCAGGTTGCCGCGGATCCGGGCCTGGATGTTCTCGGCGGCGAGGTCGGGCTCGGAGGGCCTTGCGGGATCGTGGGGCAGCGGCTCGCCGGGACCCTCCACGTCCGCCGGCTGGGCGAAGGCGGGCGCGAGCGCCCGCCCGTACTCCGCCATCGCCGCCTCGATCGAGATCTCGAGCAGCTCGGTGCCGAGTTTTGCGGCGATATTCCTTGCGTCCTGCTGTGTTTCAGGGCTCGAATGAGGCGAGGGCATGACCACGCAGCTGACGTGCTCCGGCCCGAGCGCATCGACCGCGAGCAGGGCGACCAGGGCGGAGTCGATGCCGCCGGAAAGCGCCACGCCGACGTGGCGGAAGCCGTTCTTGCGCACGTAGTCGCGCAGGCCGAGGGTCAGCGCCGCGTAGACCTCCGCCAGGTCTGGCAGCGGCTGGGCCATCCTGGCCGAAGCGGGGGAGGGGTACTCGCAGACGAGCAGCTCCTCCTCGAACTGGGCGGCGCGGGCGATCACCTCGCCGCTGGCGTCGACGAGGAAGCTGTGGCCGTCGAAGACGAGCTCGTCCTGGCCGCCGACCAGGTTGCAGAAGGCGAAGCCGGCGCCGTAGGCGCGGGCGCGCTCGCTCAGCATCGCTTCGCGCTCGCGCCCCTTGCCGCGGTGATAGGGCGAGCCCGAGGGGTTCGCAATCAGGCTCGCGCCAGCGGCCGCCTCGCTCTGCGCCGGCGGCCCCGGCGCCCAGACGTCCTCGCAGACGGTCAGCCCGACCGCGGCGCCGGCGACCTCGACCGTGGCCGGCTCCTCGCCCGGGACGAAGTAGCGCTGCTCGTCGAAGACCGAGTAGTTGGGCAGCCGGTTCTTGCGGTAGATCGCGCGCACGGCGCCCCCGGCGAGCACGGCGAGCGAGTTGTGGGCATGGCGGTGATCGCCACCGCCGGCAACCGGCTCGGCGAAGCCGACCAGGGCCACGGTCCGCCCGACCGCGGCGGCGAGCTCGTCGATCGCCCGCCGGTTGGCCTCGACGAAGTGCCGCTTCAGGTAGAGGTCCTCGGCGGGATAGCCGGGCACGCAGAGCTCGGGAAAGACCGTCAGCGCGGCCCCCTCGCCTTCGGCGCGGCCGATCCACTCGGCGACCTTGGCCGCGTTACCGTCGACGTCGCCGACGGTCGGGTTGATCTGGGCCAGGGCTACGCGCACGCCGGCGTCCTCGCGGGGTTCACGCCTGAAGTATCGCCGCCGGGCCCGCCCGCCCGCGCCTGGCCTCGCTGTAGATTGCCGCGAATGCGCGGTCGCTGGCGATTGATAGGCGCGTCGCTGGCGTCGGCCGCCGTCGTCCTCGCGTTGCCCGTCAGCGCCAGCGCTGGCGACCAGTGGATCTTCCGCGCGCCGGCGGCGCGGCCGACCGACCATCCCGATCCCAACCGCGCCGCCTACACCGTGCCCGAGGCTCCGCGCTCGCCCGCCTGCACGCGGCACTTCTGCGTGCACTGGGTCGCCGAGGGGATCGACGCCCCCAGCCTCGCTGACGCCAACGGCGATGGCATCCCCGACTACGTGGCCCGGGTGCAGGAAGTCGCCGAGCACGTGCACCAGGTCGAGAACGAGGAGCTTGGCTGGCGCGAGCCCAAGTCCGACGGGCGCAAGGGCGGGCGGCGCGGCAAGACCGACATCTACCTCGACGAGATCGGCGGCGCGCTCTTCGGTTACGCCGCGCCCGACCGCGGCCAGGGCACCAAGGCGCATCGCCTGCCGCGGCGCCTGCACGGCTACCTCGTGCTCGATAACGACTACGACCCGCGCGAGTTCCCCGGCACCACCCCCGAGAAAGACCTCGAGGTGACGCTCGCGCACGAGTACAACCACATCCTCCAGTTCGGCTACGACGCCTACCAGGACGCCTGGTTCGCGGAGTCGAGCGCGGTCTGGATGGAGGACGAGGTCTATGACGGGATCAACGACTACCGGCGCTACGTGCGGCGTTGGGTCAAGCGCTACGACACCCCGCTCACCGCCAACTCGATCAAGGAGTACGGCTCGGCGGTCTGGAACAAGTGGCTGGCCCGCCATTACGGCCGCTCGATCGTGCGCCGGGCCTGGGCGCGCGCGGTACACACCAAGCCCGGCGGCTTCTCCGCCTCCGTCTACGACGCGGCGATCGAGGCGGCGGGCGGCTCGACCTTCAGCCGCGACTTCGTCCGCTTCGCCCGCGACCTGCCGGAGTGGCGCACCGACTCGGTCTTCCCGGAAGGGCATTCCTACCCCGACGTCTCACGCCAGGGCAGCCTGCCGCTGGGCGGCCGGACGCTCGACCGCAGCCTCAATCACACCACCTTCCAGCTGCTGCGGGTCCATGCGCGCGGCGGGCGCGCCCTCGTCGTCCGGGCGACGGCGCCGCGCGGGATCGCCGCTGGCCTCGCCCTGGTCGGGCGCAGCGGCAGCGAGCGGCGCGGCAAGGTCGTCAGCCGCCTCGACTACACAAGCAACGGGGGCGGGATGGTGGTGCGCCTGGGGCGGCCGGGGCGCTTCGATCGCCTCACCGCGGTGCTGGTCAACGCCGACACGAGCGCCGCGGGCTTCAGCGCCCGCCGCCTCGACTGGGCCTACTTGACCGACAGCGCGCCGTTCCGAGTCTCGGCGCGGCTGCTGCGCTGAGCGCCGATCGTGGCGGCGCCGAGTTCGCCGATCGCGTGCTCGAGGTCGAGCCCGAAGCTCTCCAGGTCGGCCATCGCGTCGTAGTCGCCGATCAGCCCGAAGTCGACCTGGCCGTTGTAGGACATGATCCCGACGCAGAGCGCCTGGCGGCGGGCCAGCGGCACCATCGGGAAGATCGATTCCATCTGCCTGCCCAGCACGAAGAGGGGGAACTGCGGTCCGGGCACGTTGGTGACGACGAGGTTGAAGAAGCGCTGCGCCGGCTGCAGGCGGGCCGCCTGCGAGGCGATCGTGGTCGGCGCGAAGTCGACGATGCGGGTGAGGATCTCGGCCCCGACCGCCTGGCCGGAGCCCTTCAGGTCGCCCATGATCTCGGTCACCAGGTGCAGGCGCTCGACCGGGTCCTCGCACCAGACCGGCAGCGGCGCCATCATCGCCGAGATGCGGTTGCCGAGCGCGCCGCGCTCCTCCTCGGCGCGAACGCTGACCGGCACCATCGCGCGGATCTCCAGGTCCTCGGTGCCGTGGCCGCGGGCGCGCAGGTAGTTGCCGATCGCGCCGGTGACAACCGAGAGGATGACGTCGTTGACGGTGCCGCCGTGCTCGTTCTTCATCGCCTTCAGCGAGGCGAGGTCGCTGCGCACGAAGGCGACCCGGCGGTGGGGGCCGATCTCGACGTTGAAGGGGGTCGAGGGCGCAGCCATGCCGGCGCTGAGCATCTTGCTGGTGGCGCCGACGCCGCGCAGCACCTGGCGCGGGCCGCGCAGGGCGGCACGCACGCCGCGGATGAACTCCTGCGGGCTGGTGGCGCGCTCGCGCAGGGCGTCGCCGAGCAGCTCGAGGTCGGTCGGCTCGGGCCGCGGCGCCCACTTCGGCGGCAGCGCCGGCGGGTTGGAGGGCTCGCGCTCGACGTCGAAGAGGACCGTCGTGATGTCGACGCCGGAGACCCCGTCGACGAGCGCGTGGTGGCTCTTGCCGATGATCGCGAAGCGCCCCCCTTCGAGGCCCTCGACCAGCCACAGCTCCCAGAGCGGCTTGCTGCGGTCGAGCTGCTGGGAGAAGATCCGCGCCGCGAGGTTGCGCAGCTGCTCCTCGGAGCCGGGCGCCGGCAGCGCGGTCTGTCGCACGTGGTACTCGAGGTTGAGGTAGGGGTCGTCGACCCAGACCGGCCGGCCCTGCCCGAAGGGGACGAAGCGGAGCTTCTGGCGGAAGCGGGGCACCAGGTGCAGGCGCGAGGCGATGTGGTCGCGGAACTCCTCGATCCGCGGTGCCGGCCCCTCGAAGATGCTGGTCGAGGCGACGTGCATGTGGGCGCCGGCGCGCTCCAGATGCAGAAAGGACGAGTCAAGTCCAGTCAACCGGTCAGCGCTCACGCTGAGATCTTCGCACACGGGCCAAAGCCTCCTGCGAAGCGGTGGTAAATGCGCAGAGTCCTTTCAAGCGCTGAGGCCGAGCCGCAGCTGGTCGCGCTCCTCGTCGTCCTCGCTGGCCGGGCCCGCCGTGCCGGGCTCGAAGGAGGCGACCCGCACGCCGAGCAGCCGCACCGGCCGCGGTGGGTCGTAGGCGCGGAGGAGTTCGAGCGCGAGCGGGCCGATGACGTCGGGGTCGTTGGTCGCCTCCTCCAGCGAGTGCGAGCGGGTGACGTTGGTCCAGTCGTCGAGGCGCACCTTGATCCCGACCGAGCGCCCGCGCAGGTCGCGCCCGCGCAGGCGACGGCAGAGCTCCCCGGAGAGCTGGCGCAGATGGGTCTCCAGCGCGTCCCGGTCGGCGACGTCGACGTCGAAGGTCGTCTCGGCCGACTGCGACTTGGTCTCACGCGCGACCGTGACCGGGGTCTCGTCTTCGAGCCGGCCGCGGCGGTGCAGCCAGCGCCCCTGCCGTGGGCCGAAAGCTTGCTCGAGCGCCTCGGCTGGCTGGGCGCCGAGCTCGATCAGCGTCGTGATCCCCATCGACTCGAGCCTGGCGACGGTCTTCGGCCCGATCCCGGGGATCAGCCCCGGCGAGTGGGTGGCGAAGCGCGCCAACGCTTCCTGCCGCGAGAGTACGACGAGGCCGGCGGGCTTGCCGAGCTCACTGGTGACCTTGGCCAGCATGCGGCTCTCCGAGATGCCGACCGAGCAGGTCAGGCCGGTCTCCTCGTGGATCTCGCTGGCGATCCGCCGCATCGTCGCCTTCGGCGAGAAGAGCCCGGTGAGGTCTATGTAGGCCTCGTCGAGCCCGACCACCTCGACCGTCTCGGCGTTGCGGCGCAAAACCGCCATCACCTGCGCCGAGGCCTCGCGGTAGGCCTTGAAGTCGGGCCTGAGGTAGACGGCGTCCGGCAGCCGCCGCCGCGCCACCGCCGCCGGCATCGCCGAGTGGATCCCGGCCAGCTTGCGCGCCTCGTAGCTCGCCGTCGTCACCACCGCCCGCGGCCCCGAGCCGCAGACCACGACCGGCTTGCCCTTCAGCTCCGGCCGCCGCCGCAGCTCGACCGAGGCGTAGAACGCGTCCATGTCCAGGTGCGCCACGGTCCGCTCGAAGTCCACGTTCCGATGGTAGGAGGGAGGGGGGACGGCGATTGCCCCGCGGGCGGGATGGGTATGGTCATGACGTGGCCGACCTGACGCACGTGAAGATCGACGAGATCGAGTCAATCGAAGGCTTCTTCGAGCGACTCTCGATGCGCCGCGTCGCCGCCGGGCTTGGCGTCAGCGCCTTCGGCATCTCGATCGAGGAGTTCGGGCCCGGCGCCGACGAATACCCCGAGCACGACCACGACGAGGACGGGGTCGGCGGCGAGATGTTCGCCCAGCGCCCCGAGCAGCTCGGCCAGGAGGAGGTCTACGTCGCCCTGCGCGGCTCCGGAACGCTCATTGTCGACGGCGAGGAGTACCCGATCGACTCCGAGCACATCGTCCGGGTCGGGCCCGCCGCCGTGCGCAAGGTCCTCGCCGGCCCCGAGGGGCTGCGCTTGCTCGCCATCGGCGGCACGCCCGGCAGGGCGTACGACCCCGGCGGCACGCTCTAGATGATTGATTCCACGAATTTCGTCAGCAACGGACCCAGGAAGAGGCAGAAGCCGACCGACAGGCGGTTTTGGGCGAGCCCGCGGTGCCGAGTGTTGAGTTGACCCACGTATACGGTGGCAAACCAGACACTCGGCACCAAACAGCGTGCGTGCGGGCCCAC
>DASZSJ010000111.1:0-11792 GCA_035548675.1 Solirubrobacterales bacterium | reverse complement strand
GCAGGCGGCCGGGAGGGCGACGCCACGGGTCGCCCCTTCTGACCGCCACGGCGCCCCTGCCGAGTTGCGAAGCTCCCGCTCGTGAACGAGCGGGATGAGCCGATCTGCGAGCGGGTGCGTGCCGCCTGCGCCTGGGTCGCCGAGCGCTCCCGCGCGGTGCGGCTCGACCCCGAGGCGGTCGAGCCTTACGCGGCGACCCTGCCGTCCACTGAGACCGCCGCGCCCGCGCCGTCAGCGGCTCCGCCCGGCGCCGACCGCGAGGCGCGCGCCGCCTTCGTCATCTGCCTCGACGCGATCAACTTCGGCTCGGGCTGGTGGCCGACGATCCGCAAGCGCCCGGGCCAGAGCGGCTACTTCACGATCGAGGCGGGCCTCGCCGAGCGCTTCCGCGCGCGCGGGCCCTGGAGCGCGAGCGAGCTGGCGCGCCTTGGTGCCACCGAGGTCGCGGCGGTCACCGGCCAGGACCCAAGTCATCCGCTGATGGCCGATTTCGCCACGGCGCTCAACGACGTCGGCCGGCGCGTCCTCGCCGATCACGGTGGGCGCTTCGCGGCGGTGATCGACGCGGCGCGGGGCTCCGCGGTCGCCCTGGCCGGCCTGCTTGCCCACTGGGACGCCTTCGCCGACGAATCCGAGTACGAGGGCCGCGCGGTCCCCTTCTTCAAGCGCGCCCAGATCACCGCCGCCGACGTCGATCGGATCGGCCTCGCCGCCGACGGGCCCGAGCCATCCGGGCTGCGCGAAATCGACCGCCTCACCGCCTTCGCCGACAACCTGGTCCCGCACGTGCTCCGGGTCGACGGCGTGCTGCAGCTCGATCCCGCCCTGGAGGCGCGGATCGAAGCCGGCGAGCTGCTCGAGCACGGCTCCCCCGCGGAGGTCGAGCTGCGCGCCTGTGCCGTCCAGGCGGTCGAGCTGCTCGCCGCCACCTCGTCGCTCACCCCGGCCGCGGTCGACGCCGCCCTCTGGAACCGCGGCCGCGCCCCCCGCTACAAGTCGCTTCCCCGCCCGCGCTCCCGCAACACCGCTTATTAGGAGCTAGATGACTGGCTCCATCATCTAGAAGCTCCGATCTAGAAGCTCCGCGGTAGGTGCCCCTCCTGGCCGGGGCGGAACGCCTTGTACTTTGTACTCAGCGCCAGACGATCGATTCCACGGCGGCAGCGGTGGAATCGCGACCTCTTCCGGCTCCAAGCGGGCCGCTCGCGCGGTGCTCGGTGCCGAGTGTTCACTTTGCCACCGTACGAATGTTCACTTTGCCACCGTATATGTGTTCAATCGAACACTCGGCACGGCAGGCTCGCCCAAGATCGTCGTCTGCCGGCCTCGGCCTCTTAAGTGTGGAACCTCTGGGCAGGATGCACCCTCACCCCGCGGTTTCGGCCCGGCGCAGGCCGCCGCGGGCCCAGAGCGAGAAGAGGACCGGGAGGGCGACGGCGATCGTGAGGGCGAGGGCGACGACGGTCGGCTCGCCGGAGATGAAGCCACGACCGGCCTCGAGCAGCGCCGTCACCGGATTGACCGAGGCGACGGCGTGGATCCAGCCGCTGAGCAGGCTGAGCGGCACGTAGACCGGGGCGAGGAAGAGGATGAGGAAGACCGGGAACTGCATCAGCGGCCCGCCCTGGATCGAGCGCACCCGCATCGCCACCCCCGCCGCCCACAGCGTCGCCGTCAGGTTGACCAGCACCGCGAGCCCGTAGAGACCGAAGAGTTCGACCCCATTGCCACCCACTTCCATGCCGACGACGAGCGCCACCGCGGTCAGCACCGCCCAGGTGATCAGGGCGCGGACGAAGGCCGCGCTCGCGTAGCCGGCGACGATCCCGCGTCGGTCCGAGGCGGCCAGCAGGTAGCGGTTGGCAAAGCCGATCTCGAAGTCGCGGGCGATGCCGAAGCCGGTGAAGACGCCGCCGAAGGCGGCCGACTGCAGCAGCACGAAGACGAACTGGAAGGCGGTGTAGCCGCTGGGGAAGTCGAAGCCCGGCACGTTGCCGACCGCCGAGAGCCCCCCGGCAAAGGCGGTGAAGAAGAAGAGCGGGAAGACGATTGCCGGCAGCAGGAAGGCCGGGTTCTTGAGGAAGTTGTGGATGCTGCGCCAGGCGACCGCCGCCGCGACCTGGCGGAAGCTCGCCGGCTTGCGCGCGCCCGCGGCGTTCACGTGCGCACCAGCCGTGTCTTCAGGGCCCGGCTCGCCAGCGTCATGCCGATCGCCAGCACGGTCAGGGCGATGCCGAAGCCGAGCGCCAGGTCCCCCGCGTCCCAGCCTTCGATCAGCAGCGAGCGGAACGCCTGCAACAGGTAGGAGACCGGGTTGAGCGAGGCGACGTCGTGGAACCACTGGGTCTGGATCAGGTCAAGCGGCAGCGCCATCGAGGAGATGAAGAGGAAGACGAAGAAGACCGGGAAGAGGCTCTGCACCGCCTCGCCGGAGCCGGTGCGCAGGGCGACGAAGAGGCCGAGGGTGCCGGTGGCGACGGTGATCGTCACCGAGAGCAGGACGATCACCAGCGCTCCGCCAACGCCGGTCGCCAGTTCGGCGCCGGCGAGGAGGCCGACGGTCAGGTAGGTCACCCCCTGCACCAGGCCGAGCACGAGGGCGCCGGCGAGCAGGCCGCTGAGCAGGGCGGCGCCGCGCAGCGGCGTCAACGCCAGGCGGTTGAGGAAGCCGGTCTCGATGTCGCGGGCGAGGTCGGTGCCGGCGTTCATCACCGAGAAGAGCGCACCCTGCATGAAGGGCACGGCGAGGGCGAAGGTGAGGTAGGAGTCGGTGGGGAAGCCGGGCAGGTTGGTCGCGTCTTTGAGCCCGCCCGAGTTGACCGCGAGCAGGAAGAGGGGGAAGACCAGCGCCGGCACGATCTGAGCCGGTTGGCGCAGGGTGCGCAGCATCGAGCGCTGGGCGAGCTGCCCGATCTGGGTCCTGAGGCCGGCGCTCACGCTGCCCCGACCGCCTCCGCCTCGGCTGGCTCCTCGGCCTCCTCGCCGGCGCCCTCGAGCGTGCGGCCGGTCTTGGCGAGAAAGACGTCGTCAAGCGAGGGCGCGTGCAGCTGCAGGGTCTCGATCGCGATGCCCTCCGCGTCGAGCGCCCGCACCACCTCGGCCAGCTGCGCCTCGCCCCCCTCCAGGCGCGCCGCCGCACCGCGCGGGGCCGCACCGGCGCGCGGCCCGAAGCGCTCCAGCACCGCGCCGAGCCGCCCGCGATCGCCCTCCTCCTGCGGCACCGCTTCGACCGTCGGCCGGCCGATCTCCGCCTTCAGCGCGGCCGGCGTGCCCTCGGCGACGATCTTGCCGTGGTCGATGATCCCGACCCGCCCGGCGAGCGCGTCGGCCTCCTCCAGGTACTGGGTGGTGAGGAAGACGGTCACGCCCTCCTCGGCGGCGAGCCGTCCCACCTCGTCCCAGAGCGCCGTGCGGCTCTGGATGTCCAGGCCCGTTGTCGGCTCGTCGAGGAAGAGGATGCGCGGCCCGTGGGCGAGGGCAAGGGCGAGGTCGAGGCGGCGCTTCATCCCGCCCGAGTAGCCGCCGACCTTGCGGTCCGCGGCCTCGGCCAGCCCGACCCGCGCGAGCAGTTCGCTGCCCCGCTCTTCCCGCTCGCGCTTGGCGATGCCCTGCAGCGCCGTCTGCAGCCGCATGTGCTCGCGGCCGGTGAGCAGCGGATCGAGCGCTGCCTCCTGCAGGGCGGCGCCGATCGAGGCGCGCACCTGCGGCCCCTCCTCGACGATGTCGAAGCCCGCCACCCGCGCCGTGCCGGCGGTCGGCGGCAGCAGCGTGGTCAGCATCAGCACGGTCGTCGACTTGCCGGCGCCGTTGGGCCCGAGGAAGCCGTAGATCTCGCCGGCGCCGACGCTGAGCTCGATCCCGTCCACCGCCCGCGGCCCGTTCTTGAACTCGCGGACGAGGCCCTGGACCTCGATGCCCTCCTGTTGCTCCATCGCCATCGTCACTCCAGACTGTCGATTCTCGAGAACGCGATCCGTGAGGCTAGCAGAATGGTTGATGTTCTCAAATATTGAGACTAGGATATATTTGATAGGCTATGAGCAAGGCGGTGCAGAAGAAGGAAGGTCCCTCCGCGGCCGCCGGCGAGGCCTGGGACCTGCTCGCCTCCCTCGTCTACCCGCCGCCCTTTCTCGCAATCGCCCAGGAGTCCGGCCTGCGCCCCGCCACGTTTGGCGCCCTGCGCGTGCTTGACGAGCCGCGGCGGATGAGTGAGATCGCCACCTTCCTGCGCTGCGACAACTCCAACGTCACCGGCATCGTCGACGGGCTCGAAGCGCGTGGCCTGGCCGAACGGACGCCGTCCCCCGACGACCGCCGCGTCAAGCTGATCGCCCTCACCGCCGCCGGCCGCCGCCTGCGCGCTCGGCTGATGCGCGAGGCCCGCAAGCCGCCGGCCTGGCTCGAGCGCCTCTCGCCGGCCGACCAGCGCACCCTGCGCGACCTACTGCAGCGCGCGACGGGCTCCTAGCCCCCTTCGCTCCTAGATGATTGATTCCACGAATTTCGTCAGCAACGGACCCAGGAAGAGGCAGAAGCCGACCGACAGGCGATTTTGGGCGAGCCCGCGGTGCCGAGTGTTGAGTTGACCCACGTATACGGTGGCAAACCAGACACTCGGCACCAAACATCGCGCGGTCGGCCCACCTGGAGCCGGAAGAGGTCGTGATTCCACGGCTGCCGCCGTGGAATCAGTCATCTAGGCGTCGATCAGGCGTGCAGGGGCGTTGGCTGGTCAGCGCCCGCGGACAGATCGAAGAGCTGGGCGGAGGGGATGCCGATCACCTCTCCGCGAAAGCGCTTCTGGCGTCCGTAGACCACCCAGGTCGTGTCGATTTCACCGATGTCGAGGTCGAGGCGCAACTCCTCGGCATGCTCCTCGACGTGCTCCATGTGGGTCAGGCCGGAGTCGTACTCGCCGCGCAGGAGGCCCTCGCCGACGACCGGCTTGGAGACGACGTCGATCACCTCCTCCCACTGCGAGAGGTCGACGTAGCCCCTGGTCGCGGGCACGATCCCGATCGAGCGCGGCCTCTCCACCTCCTTGCGGCTGAGCAGCACGAGGTGCTTGGTCGGGTAGATGAAGGTGTCGACGACGAAGACCTCGCGCCAGTACTTCTCGGTGATCTCGTGCACCTTGGGGTGGGCGCTGCACTGGACGAGGAAACTGTTCGGTGTCCGCCGCAAGATCTCCAGGCCGTCGAAGAAATCGGTGATCAGCTCGATCCGATATTCGTTGACGCCCTGGAACTCGAGGTAGCGCTGCACCGCTCGCTCATGACATGTTCCCTCCGGCCCGAGCGTGATCACGGTGATCTTGTCTCCTTGGGCTGCGACCATCGCAATAGTCAGCGTAGCGAGTGAACAGGAATCCTCAAGCATTGGGAGAGAAACGATGAGACGAGTCGTCAGGTCATTTCTGGGTGGAACGCTGGTTGGCCTCGTGGCGATCGGCCTGCTTACGCCCGCCGCCGGCGCCGCCACGGCCAGCGCCTCGTGCACCAAGGCGACCAATATCGAGGCGATCGTCGACGACTCGATCTCAATGGAATTCACGGACTCCAGCCGCCTGCGCGTGCAGGCGATGAACCTGCTGATCGACACGCTCGGCCCGGCGACTCAGCTGGGAGCGGTCGAGTTCGGCTCGGCTGGCTTCGAAAATAACCCGCCCGCCGCCGACACCGTCTTCCCGCCGCAGCCGGTCGGACCCGGCGCGGCCGCGATGCGCACCGCACTCGACGAAAAGATCCACGCCGACAACGGAGCCACCGATTACAACGGCGCCTTTGCCCAGGCCGACGCCGACAATCCCAGCGCCGACGCCCGCATCTTCCTCACCGACGGCGGCCACGACGTCGACACCTACAACGAAGCGCACCTGGTCCACAACGTGCGCACCTACGTGATCGGCTTCGGCGGCATCGCCGCCGGCGAAGACCAGGATCGACTGAAGAAGATCGCCGCCGACGGCGGCGGCCGCTACTTCCCGATCGAAGACGCGGCGCAGTTGCAGGCGGTGATGAACACGATCGAGGCGGCGCTGACCTGCCAGACGCCGCCGCGGCAGTTCATCGACCAACTCAAACTGGGGCAGAGCAAGGCGCACAGCGTCGCGATCGGCGCCCGCAGTAAGGCAATTCAGATCACTCTGACCTGGACCAGCCCCCTCGACAAGTTCAAGGTCGCCGGCCTCAAGCTGAGCAACAAGGGCCACCTGTTGGCGGTTGCCGCGCGGCGGGGCAAGAAGCCGGGCAAGCTCGAGGTGTCGCGCAAAGTCAGCTCGACCTTCACCGTGCTGCAGGTTTCCCACCTGCACAAGGGTCGGCTCAGTTTCAAAGTGCGGGCGGCGAAAATCGGCTCGGGTGAGCCGAAGGTGAGCCTGACAACCCAGGTCAGCCAGAGCGCGCGCAAATAGCGTCGCGCAGCGGGCCCGGTTGCCCGGGCCCGCGATCGGACCCCACCCCGGCCCGCGATCAGACCGCGCCGGGGCGAATCGCGAGCAGGACCATGTCGTCGCGCAGCCTGCCACCGCTGCGGGCGATCGCGTCCTGGCGCAGGCACTCGTTCATTTCGCCGAGCTCGAGGTCGGCGAAGGAGTGGGCGAGGCGCGCCAGCTGCTCGGGCCCCAGGTGGGTCTCCGGCGGGCCGGCCTCGAACCAGCCGTCGGTCGCGAGGACGAGCGTCTCGCCCTTGCGCAGGGTCACCTCGTGCACCGGCAGCGGTGCGTCGGCCCAGGCGCCGAGGACCGCGCCGCCGCCCAACGACACTGGCCCGTCGCCCCCGACGTGGATCGCCGGCGGGTGCCCGGCCGCCGCCAGGCGCACGCTCCAGCCCTCACCCTGCCGGCGCAGGCGCAGCAGCAGCGCCGTGGCGAAGTCGTTGAGGCTGTTGCCCTCGAGCAACATCTCGTTGAGCTGGGCGAGCAGCTCCTCGGGGCGGTCGATTTGGCGGACCAGGCCACGCATCGAGTGGCGCAGCGCGACCGAGACCCCGGCGGCGACGCTGCCCTTGCCAGCGACGTCGCCGACCATGATCCAGCAGCCGTCCTCGCTGGGGAGGATGTCGTAGAGGTCGCCGCCGATCTCCATCCCTTCGCCGTAGGCGTCGAAGGCGACGGCGATGTCGAGGCCCGGCACGAAGGGCGGCTCGGGCGGGCGCAGGCCGCGCTGCAGGTTCTGGGCGGTGCGGGCGCGCTCCTCGTAGAGGCGGGCGTTGTCGAGGGCCAGCGCCGCGCGGTCGGCGAGCTCGCCGAGCAGCTGCAGGTCGACGTCGTCGTAGCGCATGTCGGTGCTGGCGTGTAGGAAGGAGATCGCTCCCAGGGTTGTGCCTCGGGCCACAAGCGGTGCGACGGCCGCCGACTGGTAGTGGGTTTCTTCGATCAGCCGCCTGTGCTCTTCGCTCTGCACGACTTCCTCCATCACCCGCGGCGAGGTGAGGTCGCGCCAGACCATGGCCCGGCCGGCCCTCAGGACCTGCGCGACGGGGTGCTCGCCGCGCGGGTCGAGCGGGGTGTTGCGGCGGATCCCCTCGAGGACGCGCCCCGCCGCCGGCTCGCGGGCGCCGACGACGCTGTCGCCGATCCAGCCGTCGCGGCGGACGAAGTCGAGCACGCAGAGCTCGGCCAGCTCCGGCACGGCGGTCTCGACGATCGTCCTCGCGGTGCGGTCGAAGTCGAGCGAGGCGTCCAGCCCCCGCGTCGCCGCGATCAGGAACTCCTGCGCCCGCCGCCGCCGCTTCTCGGCGGTGATGTCGCGGGCGATCACCGAGACGCCGACGATGCCGTGCTGCGGGTGTTCGATCGGGGAGATCGTCAGCGCGACGTCGATGCGGACGCCGTCCTTGCGCACGCGCTCGGTCTCGAGGGTGTCGACGCGCTCGCCGCGGCGGACGCGATCGATGATCTCCTGCTCCTCGCCTTTGCGGTCGGGGGGGACGAGGAAGGAGACGTGGGAGCCGATCGCCTCCGGCTCGCTGTAGCCGTAGAGGCGGGCCGCCGCCGGGTTCCAGGAGGTGACGATCCCATTGAGGTCCTTGCTCAGCACCGCGTCCTGGGTGCTGAGCACGACCTGCGCCAGCCGGTAGGGCTCACTCTCGGCTCGTCCCGGTGTCGCCTGCGCGCGCGATGACTCCACGAGACAAAGCTAGCCGAGAGGACGCCCGTCCGATCATAGTTCCCAAATAGAACCTCGCCCGACTAGCTTCTCTCGGATGAGCGGGAAGGACACGCGCGGCGGCCAGCGGTTGGTCGAGCTCTCCAACGCGATGGTCGCCCTCCATCGCAAGCACTTCGGCCGCGGCCCGGGTGCGGCGAAGAGCTTCGTCAGCGAGGAGATGGTCATCTGCCTGCTGACGGATATCTACACCGCGGTCGAGCGCACCCTGATCGACGCCGGGCAGGGGGAGCACGTGCGCCGCACGCGGGCGCTGCACCAGGAGGCGCTTGCGGACGAGTACAAGGCGAGCGTCGAAGGGATCCTTGACCGCCCGGTCGAGGCCTTTCTCAGCGTCGTCCACGTCGGCCCAGACGTGGCGATCGAGATCTTTCTGCTCGGCGGCTCGGCTTAGAGCTCCGCCGCCGGCTCCTCGGCGAAGACGAAGAACTCGAGCGCCAGGTTGGCCTCGACGTCCACCTGGCTGAGGAATACCTTGACCCGGCGTCCGGTGATCCGCTCGACGACGGCGATGAACTCGTCTTTGACCGCCTCCTGGAACTTGCGCCGGGTCTCGCTGACGTGCTCGCTGGAACCCGCGTCGATCAGGGTCCGCTCCGCCGTGGTGAATATTTCCTCGAGGATGCAGACGGCGTAGTCGCTCTGCAGGTAGCTGCGTGCCTTGGTCGGGCCACGACCGTAGAGCCGCGCGTGCAGCTGCACGATCTCGCGCGAGAGCTGCGAGACGAGGGCGCCGCGAGCAGCGGGGCTTTCTTGCGGGTCGGGACGGTCCAAGCGACGGCTCCTCTGGGTGGTTCTTGAAGCGAGGGGTACGCAAGGCCCTTGCGCCCGCTTGCCGCTTTGTGGAGCCGTTTGCCCCGGCGTCGTCATTCCGTCGCGCCTTGCGCGGCGAGCCTTGGAGACCCCCGCGCCCGGCTGATGCTCGCGCCGCCAGGGCACTCGAGCGCGAGAAGCATACAGTCGGTCGGCGGGCCGGCGGGGGGCTTGGAGAAGAACCTGGCCGTCGATCCGCCGCTTCCCCCGTTCGTCGTAGGGGTAGAAGCTCAACAGCGAAAAAGGAGGCAGCGTGGGCAAGATCGTCGTAACCGAGTTCGTTTCGCTCGATGGAGTGATCGAGGACCCCGGCGGGACCGAGGGTTACCGGCACGGCGGCTGGACCTTTGAGTTCGACCGCGGCGAGGAGGGCGACAAGTTCAAGCTCGACGAGCTGCGCGAGGCCGAGGCGCAGCTGCTCGGCAGGGTGACCTACGAAGGCTTCGCCGCCGCCTGGCCCGAACGCGACGATGAGGCCGGCTTCGCCGAGCGGATGAACTCGATGCCGAAGTACGTCGTCTCCTCGACCCTGCGGGAGGCGAGCTGGAATAACTCGACGATCCTCTCCGGCGAGCTGCCCGATGAGGTCGCCAAGCTGCATCGTCAGGTCGACGGCACGATCCTGATCGCCGGCAGCGCCCAGTTGGTCCGGGGTCTGCTCGAGCACGACCTGGTCGACGAGCTGCGCCTGATGGTCTTTCCGGTCTTGCTAGGGGCGGGCAAGCGCCTCTTCGGTGACATCAGCGCGAAGAAGCAGCTGCGCCTCGTCAGCTCGAGGGTGGTCGGCGACGGCGTCGCGATCCTCACCTACGAGCGGGACTGACGGCGACCGGGCAGGAAGCTGCGAAGGACCGCGCAGGAAACCTTGACACGGTTTTGTGCATTGCTTTAGGCTCTGCTCAGACAACCGTGAGCAAACGCAAACGGGTTGTCGACAGGGGAGTGGGAGCGGCGCCGGCGCCTTAGTACCCAGGCCCCAACCATCGAGCAGTGGCACGGGCGTTCGCGGCGGCATCGAGATCGCGTCCGCGGTTTGGCGGCGGAGGGGATTTCTCCGCCGCGGAGCCCGGCCTCTTTTGGATCGGTTTCCTTTTGCTTCCGACGGGTAGGTGGCGGGCGATGATCGACACGAGGTCGACTCCGCGCTCCGGTGAGTGCTGGCTCAGCTGCCCGCCCTACACCCTCATCGCCCACATCCTGCGGGTCGACCGAACAGTCGACCCGCCGCTGGTCACCTACGCACTCCTAGACGACGAGGGCGGGTTGATCGAGACGGTCGAGCACGCCGTCCTCAACGAGGGGTGGTGGAAGGCTTTTCAGCCAATGCGTCCTCGCTTCGGTTGAGCTCCGATGCGACCGTAAGCGGCACGCTGCGAAGCTTCGGCGCGCCTTCTCCGGGGGACTGGAAGGGCTTGAAGACCAGCGGAGAGACGACTTGGTCCCTGGACTGACAGCGGGGGCAGCTCTCGATCGCCATTGCGTGCATGGCGCTGTAGCTGCTTCCACACCGCTCACACCTGAACATCGATGAACCTCCTGTAGAGCCAAAACCCGTTTTGGACAATTGGAACTAACTGTGTCTACCCATCCTGCCGACGCGTCTAAACCGCCGCTAAACCTCGTCCTCGGCGAGCCGATGAAGGCGACCCTGACCGAGCGGCGCTTCAGCGATCCCGGCTGGCTGTTCGAGCGCAAGCTCGACGGCGTGCGCGCAATCGCGGTCAAGAGCGGCGGCGAGGTGCGGCTGGTCTCGCGCAGCGGCCGTCCCCTCGTCGCCTACCCGGAGCTGACCGAGGCGCTTGCCGCCGACGCCGCCGCGGAGTTCGTCGCCGACGGTGAGATCGTCGCCTTCGAGGGGTCTCAGACGAGCTTCGCCCGCCTGCAGGGGCGGATGCAGATCCAGGACCCCGAGCAGGCCCGGCGCACCGGCATCCCGGTCTTCCTCTACCTCTTCGACCTCCTTTACTTCGACGGCCACGACCTGCGCCAGCTGCCCCTGCGCAAGCGCAAGTCGCTGCTGCGGCGGGCGCTCTCCTTCGCCGGTCCGATCCGCTACACCAGCCACCGCAACGAGCACGGGGAGGAGTACTTCCGCGAGGCCTGCGCGAAGGGTTGGGAGGGGCTGATCGCCAAGCGCGCCGCAAGCCCCTACTCGCAGCGGCGCAGCGGCGACTGGCTCAAGTTCAAGTGCGCGCACGAGCAGGAGCTGGTGATCGGCGGCTTCACGCCGCCGCGGGGCTCGCGCAAGCGCTTCGGCGCCCTCCTCGTCGGTTACTACGAACGGGGCGAGCTGCGCTACGCGGGCAAGGTCGGGACCGGGTTCAGCGAGCGCGTGCTCGAGGACCTCGGGGACAGGCTCGAGCGGCTGCGGACCGAGCGCTCGCCCTTCGGCCGCGACGGCCTGCCCCGCGAGGCGCGTTGGGTCCGCCCCGAGCTGGTCGGTCAGTTCGCCTTCTCGGAGTGGACCGGCGACGGCAAGCTGCGCCACCCCCGCTACCTCGGCCTGCGCGACGACAAGCGGCCGCCCGAGGTCATCCGCGAGTTGCCCTCGGGCTGATCTTGCACTACCAGACATTCGTGTTTACCATTCGCCGCTCAAACGGCAGGGGGCGGGGATGGGCGAGGGCGCGCGGCAACCAGACGATTTCGCAGTTGCCTTCGACTCTGCCTTCGCGGCGCTGCAGGTTCGGATCGAGTCCGCCTGTTCGGCGACGGGCGAATGGCCAGCCGGCGTCGCCGCCGGGGTCCGTGCCGCCTTCGAGTGGGTTGCCGCCGAGCCGGCCGCCGCCCAGCTGCTGACCAACGACGCGC